>JBBAPL010000017.1:0-54816 GCA_040400895.1 Aquabacterium sp. | reverse complement strand
CAACTACCACTTCTTCGCTGCGCCGGGCAAAGCGTGCACCCAGGAAAAAGCCCATGCCGACATAGGCAAACACCGACAGCAGCAGGATCAGCCCGCCCAGCCACAGGCTGCCGTGGTAGCGCGCGCCGATGATCCAGGCGATGCTGTAGAGCATCACCACCTGCACCGCCGCCAGCAACAGCTGCGCCAGCACCACGCCCAGAAAGTAGCCCGCCGGCTGCAGGGGTGACGCCAGCAGGCGGCGCAGGGTGCGGCGCTCGCGCTCGGCGGCGATGATGGCCACCGTGCCGCCCATGCAGCTGAAGAACAGCGCCGCACCCATCAGGATGCCGGCCGCTGCGGCGTCCAGCCCGGCGCGCATGCTGGCGTTGTGGGCATAGACCAGACCGAACAGCAGCATCATCGCGGCGGGAAACACCGCCCAGAAGACCAGGCCCCGGCGCTGGCGCCATTGCTCCAGCAGCAGGCGCTGGGCGACCGCGAGGGTCTGCGCCAGCAGCAGGGGGCGCGCCTGCATCAGGCCCGTCGTTGGACCGTGGCCACGTCGGGCAGCACCGTCTCCAGGGCCTTGGCCGACATCAGCACCCCCGGGATGCCGGCACCCGGGTGGGTGCTGGCACCGACCATGAACAAGTCCGCCACGTCCTCGCTGCGGTTGTGCGGCCGGAACCAGGCGCTCTGCAGCAGCAGCGGCTCCAGCCCGAATGCCGCGCCCTTGTACGACAGCAGGTTGTCTTGGAAGTCTTGCGGCGTGGTCACGAACGACACCGTCAGGTGATCGCGCAGGCCTGGCAGCACGGTCTTGTCCAGGGCTTCTGCAATCGCCGCGCGGTAGGGCTCGGCCTGGGCCGCCCAATCGGTGCCGCTCTGCAGGTGGGGCACCGGCGCCAGCACGTAGAAGGTGTCGCAGCCGGCCGGCGCCATGGCCGAATCGGTGGCGGTGGGGCGGTGCAGGTACAGGCTGAAGTCATCGGCCAGGTGGTGGCGCTTGAAGATGTCCTTCAGCAGCGCTTCGTAGCGCGGGCCCAGCACCATCATGTGGTGCGGCACGTCCTCGAACCGCTTGTTGGTGCCGAAGTACCAGACGAACAGGCTCATCGAGTACTTGCCGCCCTCGATCTTGGCGTTGGTCCAGACCTTGCGGTGCTTGGCGTCGATGAGGTTCTTGTAGGTCCAGGCGGTGTCGGCGTTGCTGACCACGATGTCGGCCGGCAGGTGCTCGCCATTGGCCAGCGTCACGCCGCAGGCGCGGCCATCGGTGACATCGATGCGGCGCACTTCGGCGCCGGTGCGCAGGCTGCCGCCCATGCCTTCGATCAGGCTGACCAGGCCGTCGACCAGAACGCCGGTGCCACCCATCGCCCAGTGCACGCCGTACCGCCGTTCCAGCGCGTTGATCAGCGAGTACACGCAAGTCACCGAAAACGGGTTGCCACCGATCAGCAGCGACTGCAGGCTCATGGCCTTGCGCAGCTTGGGGTGCTTCAGATGCTTGGCCACCATGGCGTGCAGGCTGCGCCAGCCCTGCATGCGCGCCATCGCCGGCACCGCCTTGAACAGGTCGCCCAAGTTGTCGAAGGCATGGCAGCCCAGGGCCTCGAAGCCCAGCTTGTAGCAGAGGTCGGCCTCGGCCATGAACGCGGTGTAGCCCGGCCCGGCCGTGGGGTCGATGCGCAGCACCTCGGCGCGCATGCGCTCGGGGTCGCCGCTGTAGTCGAAGTGGTCGCCGTCGGGGAAGCGCACCCTGTAGAACGGGTCGAGCAGACGCAATTCGACGTCATCGCTCAGCGTGCGCCCGGCCAGGGCCCACAGCTCTTCCAGCAGAAACGGCACGGTGATGATGGTCGGGCCAGCGTCGAAGACATACCCGTCGACGCGGTGCACCCGGGCGCGGCCGCCGGGGGCGTCCAGCTTCTCGAGCACCTGCACCCGCCAGCCCCGTGCTGCCAGACGCACCGCAGCAGCCAAGCCGCCAAAACCGCTGCCGACGACCAGCGCCACCGGCGCGTTCTTGTCCAGCGCTGCAGGGCGCTGGGCTGCAGCGGCAGTCTTCATCAACATGGGCTCAATCCTTGGGTACCGCGGGTCTCGGCCAGGATGGGCCTGTGCTTGCGCAGAAGGCAAATTGTGGATGGCAGCGGCAGACCTTGCGCCGACTGCGTCAAAAGACCATCCAGCGCCGGCGGCTCGGTCAGGTGCCTGGGCGGATCGCCGCGTGGATCTGGCCGTACATGCGCAGCTGGTCGTCCAGCGCGCGCAGGCGCTCGGCCATGTGCTGGGCCAGCACCACCATCAGGCGGGCGGCCACCTTGGGGTGCTCGTCGATCAGGTGTTCCAGCCCGCGCCGGGCCAGGCCGGCGGCTTGCACCGCGGTGACGGCTGTGCAGGTGGCCGAGCGTGGCGCGCCGTCGAGCACGGCCATCTCGCCCAGCACCGACCCCGCCCCCAGCACCACGATCGGCACCTCCAGCCCCGGCAGCGTGGTGCCGGTTTCCACCGAGACCTCGCCCTCGAGCAGCAGCAACAGGTGGGCCACGGCCTGCGTGTCGCCGGCGCGGAACAGCACCTCGCTGGGGCTGTAGCTCACCTCGCGCAGATAGCCCACCACGGTGGCGGCGTCCTGCGCGTCCAGCTGCACGAAAGCGCGAAAGCGCTGCAGCAGGTCGGCCGCGCGCGCAGCCAGGCGCGGTGTCTCGCCGATGGCACGGGTGCGCGGCGCGGTCGTGACGACGGGACTCGGGGTGCTGCTCTGCGACATGGCCGCAGTGTCTGGCTGCGGGCAGCCGCACACAAGACCACGCTTGCGTGGTCGATGCTGCCGCTGGCCGGTGCGGTTGGCGGCACAGCCCATGCAAACCTGCTTCCGGGCGTGAAGGGATGAGCAGCCAGCGCGCGCAGCGGCCTCAAGAGTGGGCTGCAAGTTCCGATTCCCTGCGGATCAACGGCTGTGTGTGGCCGCGGGGAGTGCCTGGCGATGTTGCAACACCTGATCTGGGCCGGCGTTTCCGTGGCCTTGCTGGCGGCGGGCTGGTGGGCCAGTGCGCGCCACCATCAGCGCAAGATCGACCTGTTGCTGCTGCAGTTGAAGGTGACGCGGCAGACCGCCCAGGCCCACACCGACCAGGCCCGCCGCCAGATCGGCCAGTTGCAGGCCGAACTGGCCACCCGGCCGCCGGCGCCGCAACCCCGTGAGCTGCCATTGGCGGAGGCGCCCCGCCGCAAGGTGGCCGCGCCCGACAGGTTCGAGCGGCACGACGACGGATTCCCGCAGACTGCGGTGATCGGCGACGCCTTCGCGCCGACCCAGCTGCAGAGCTGAGCCGCCGCGCTCAGGCAGCCTGGAGGCGGGCGTCGGCCCGCAGGGCGCGTGCGGTGGCCGCGTCGGTGCACAGTGCCGCCAGTTCGTCCAGCAACACCACCAGCGCGCGCCGGTCGATGCGCTGCAGCGCATCCCTGCGCACCGTGTCGTCCACCGGCAGGAACGACGCGGCGCCCAAGTCGCCCAGCAGGGCATGCCCCTGCGCATCGGCCAGGATGTTGTGCGCATACAGGTCGCCATGGGCCAGCCCCTGCCGGTGCAGGTGGGCCAACGCGGTCTGCATGCCCTGGGCGATGGCCCGGGCTGCGTCGGCACCCAGGCACAGACCGCTGGCATAGACATCACGGCTGCAGCTGGCCAGACTGGGCGGGCCGGCCAGGTTGGCATGGGCGGGCGGGATGCGCTGCAGCACCAGGCCCGGCGTGCCCCCCGGATGGCCAGCCAGGCGACCGAGCACACCCACCAGGTGCGGGTGGCTGCCCGCCGCCATGCAGGCGGCCATCTCGCTGCCCGGCAGGCCATCGCTGGTCACCGCACCCTTGAACAGCTTCACCGCCACCGCGTGGTCTGACCCGCCACCGGCGTGCCAGGTGGCGGCGTGGATCACACCCGACGCACCTTCGCCCAGCAGGCCGTGAACCTGCAGCGTGGACCAGGCGATCGGGGCAGCGGCGGATGCGGCTTCGGCTTGCTGTTCCAGCGCGGCGCTGAACGGATTGCCAGCGTGCGCCAGCCAGGCCAGCTGCGGCAACGCCAGCAGGCTGTGTGGCAGCGCGTCGGCTGCGGTGGGGAAGCGGTTGGCGGCCAGGCGCACCAGCTCCAGCCGCTGGCAGCGTGCCAGGCTGTCGGGCAGATGGTGCAGCCGGTTGCCTGCGAGCATCAGCTTCTGCAGCGGGGCGCAACGGCCCAGCGATTCGGGCAGCACGTCGATCTGGTTGTCGGTGAGGATCAGCCAGCGCAGGGTGGGTGGCAGCGATTCGGCCGGCACAGTGTGGATGCGGTTGGCCTTGAACCCGATCAGCTGCAGTGCCGGGCAGCGGCCCAGCACCGCTGGCAGGGTGGTGAACAGGTTGTCGGATGCAAACAGCACCTGCAGGCGGCGCAGGCTGGCCAGGCCGTCTGGCAGATCAACCAGCGCATTGCCCGACAGGTCCAGCACCTGCAGCGTGTCGGCCAGGCCCAGCACGTCGGGTGGCAACCGGGTGAGGCCGCAGCCCCGCAAGTCAAGCCGGGTGGCGCCCACCAGGGCCCCGGCACGCAGGCGGTCCAGGGTGTCGGGCGGGCCGGCCACCGGCGTGGCGGGGGAGGGGGGTGCAGGCAGGCAGGGCATGGGCAGGGTGGCCAGGGCGGACGCCCCATTGTGGATGCGCTGTGTCGGCGTATTCCCGCCCCCCGACCCGGTGTGGCGCAGCCGCAGATGGTCTGCAGGGGGTAGGCGGTCTGTCGGGCCGCTGCTATAACCCGTTGGCAGATGGATCGACCCAGCGCTCAGCTGGCGCGACATGCCACAGCCGTCACGAGGATGACCCATGCACAGCAATTTCCGTCCTGCAGCCAGCGTGGTGGCTGGCCTGCTTTGCGCCCTGGCCCTGGCGCCGGCCGCCCAGGCTGCCTTGCGCGACACGATCACGGTCGCGCTCGAGGCACCTGCGTTCCACAGCCCGGCCCTGGAGCAGGCGGCACCATTGGCCACCGGCGTGCTGGCGGGCAACCTGGGTGGCCTGGGCGACATCAGTGCGGTGATGGTCGATGACGAAAGCATCCGATTCGACGGTGACGCGATCCTGCTGCGCGTGGGGTCGGCCAGCGACACGGGCCAGACCACCGGCTGGGGCAGCGGCGCCCGCTACCTGATCAGCGGCATCGGCGTGGTGGGCGCGGTCATCACCGGCGTCAACGTCGCCGCATTCGACGGCTTCGGCACCTCGGGCACCACCGGCCTGTCGACTGGTTTGGCGCCCGTCAGCTTCGTCAGCGGCAACGCCGGTTTCAGCACCATCGTGTTCACGCTCGACGATTCCTTGCAGTTCACGGACCGCGGCAACGGCAGCGCCGGCAACTATGCCGAGTTCCGCATCGACCTGGTGAGTCAGCCGGTGCCCGAACCTGCGCAGTGGCTGCTGATGGCCGGTGGCCTGGCCGGGTTGCTGCTGGCCCGCCGTCGGCCCGGGCAGGCCTGATGCCGCAGGGCATGGTGCTGCCAACGTCGCTGTCGATGCTGGCGCAGTTTGCCGGGTTGGTCGGCGCCGGCTTCTCGCTGCATGGCGCCACCGACGCGCCGCTGGTGGTCACGCTGGTCGAGGCCAGCGCACTGCCGGAGCACCCGGGTGCGCTGCGGGCGCCGTTTTCGCTGCTGTTCGAGGGCCCGGCCCAGCCGTTGCTGCCGCAGGCCACCTACGGCCTGGCCCATGCGGCGCTGGGGCCGGCGCCGCTGGACATCTTCCTGGTGCCGGTGTCACGCAGCCCATTGGGCACCTGCTACGAAGCCGTCTTCAACTGACAACGAGGTCCACCATGGCTGAACCCTTCCTGTCCGAGATCCGGCTGATGTCGTTCGTCTTTCCCCCCAAGGGCTGGGCGCAGTGCAACGGCCAGCTGCTGCCGATCAACCAGAACCAGGCGCTGTTCTCATTGCTGGGCACCACCTACGGCGGTGATGGGCGTGTCAACTTCGGCCTGCCCGACCTGCGCGGGCGCAGCCCGCTGCACGTGGGTGCCGGCCGGGTTCTGGGCGAGCGGGGCGGCGAGCAGGCACACGCCCTGTCGCAGAGCGAATTGCCCGCCCACAGTCACACCCTGAGCGCCAGCGCCGATGTGGCCAACACCCACCTGCCGGGCACCGCCCTGCCTGCGGCCAAACCGCGTGGCGGCATCAACCGCTACGCGGCTGCCGGCAGCGCGGACGCGGCGCTGCACCCTGGGTCGTTGACCAGCGTGGGCGGCAACCAGGCCCACCTGAACATGCAGCCCTTTCTGACCCTGAACTTCTGCATCGCCTTGCAGGGCATCTTTCCCTCGCGCAATTGAATCTTGAATCCCCGACCTGGAACTGGAGTCCCCCATGGCCCAACCCTATGTTGGTGAACTGCGGCTGTTTGCCGGCAACTTCGCCCCCGCCGGCTGGATGTTCTGCAATGGCCAGCTGCTGTCAATCGCCGAGAACGAAACCCTGTTTCAGCTGATCGGCACCACGTACGGCGGTGACGGGGAGTCGATCTTTGCCTTGCCCGACCTGCGCGGCCGGGTGCCGGTACACCAGGGCAATGGCTTCGTGCTGGCCGAGACCGGTGGCGCCGAACAGGTCACCCTCACGGTGGGGCAACTACCGGCCCACACCCATGCGCTGCGGGCCAGCACCGCCGTGGGCACTGGCAGTGCGCCCGGCAACGCTGTCCTGGCCGCCACCGGGGCGGTCAACAGCTACGGCAGTGGCAACCCCGACCAGGCGATGACGGCTGGCGCCTTGACCTCTGTGGGTGGCAACCAGCCCCACAGCAACATGGCGCCCTTCCTCGCTGTGAGTTACATCATCTCGCTGTTCGGAATCTTCCCAAGCCCAAGCTGAGGAGCCGCCATGGCCGACCCCTTCGTCGCTGAAATCCGCATTTTCCCGTTCAATTTCGCCCCCAGAGGCTGGGCCTTCTGTGACGGTCAGCTGTTGCCGCTGTCTCAGAACACGGCGCTGTTTTCGCTGCTGGGCACCACCTACGGCGGCAACGGCCAGAACAATTTCGCGTTGCCCAACTTGCAAGGCCGGATGGCCATGGCCCCAGGCCAGGGGCCCGGGCTGAGCCTGCGCGACCTGGGCGAGTCTGGCGGCAGTGCGGCTGTCACACTCATGCCCACCGAAGTCCCAGCGCACAGCCACCAGCTGATGGCCACGGCGTCGGCGACCAGCGCCAGCCCGGCTGGCAAGGCGATGTCGCCGGCGCTCACGGCAACCAGTACCGCCGTGCCGGCCTACAAGAGCGGCAGCAATCGCGTGGCGATGGCACCCGGTGCGGTGGCGCCGGTGGGCGGCCAGCCACACAACAACATGCCGCCCTACCTGGCGCTGAATTTCTGCATCGCGCTGCAGGGCGTGTATCCGCCACGCAGCTGAGGCTGCACCGGACCATGGACTTCCAGCTGCGTCCGGCCACCAGCGACGACCGCCCGGCGCTGCTGGCGGTGTACGCCAGCACCCGTGCCGACGAGCTGGCGCTGACAGGTTGGCCCGAGGCCCAATGCCGTGCCTTTGCCGAGATGCAGTTCAACGCGCAATGGCAACACTATTGGCTGCACTTCCCGCAGTCGCAGTGCCAGCTGATCGTGGCCGGCAGCCGGCAGGATGTCCCCGAACAGCCTGGTGACTGCCTTGGCCGGTTGTGGGTGGACCGTGGGTCAGGCCGGCTGCATGTGCTCGACATCGCCCTGCTGCCCGCAGCACGGGGCCTTGGCTTGGGCACGGCCCTGCTGCTGGCCCTGATGGCCGAAGCCGGCCAGCGCGGCGTACCGCTGACGGTGTCGGTGGAAGTCCACAACCCGGCCCGTGCGCTCTACGACCGGCTGGGTTTTCTGCCCCAGGGCGCGCCGCAAGGCATCCACCAGCGCATGGCGTGGCAACCGGCTGTCGTGCCCGCAATCGAACTCCAGGAGTGACTGTCATGATGAACAAACGAGGCTTTTTGCTGGGTGCGGTGGGTGCTGCCGTCTCGCCGCAGGTGCTGGCGGGTGGCGCGCAGGCCGTGGGCGGCGTGGCGGCCGATGGCTTGCCGCTGCTGCAGGCCGGCCCCGGCCTGGCGGCCTGGCAGCCCTACCTGGGTCAGCCTTTTGCGTTGACCGACGGCCGCAGCACCTGGACGGTCACGCTGGATGCGGCCGATCTGCTGCAGACGGCCGACCAGTCGGTGCGCACCGAGCAGTTCGTGCTGGGCTTCTCCAATGCCGATGGCGAGGCCATTCCGCCGGGCACCCATGCTCTGCGCCACGGCAATGGCCAGAGCCTGCTGATCCACCTGGCCAGCGACGGCCCAGCGGCGCTGCGCGCCGAGTTCAACCTGCTGCTGCAGCCGGTCTGACGGCCGCGCTGCCGTCGCCTCAGCTGCCAAAGAAGCCGGCCCAGGCGCGCCCCACCGACCCCGGGGCCACCGCCGCCATGAACAGCACCCCCGCCAGCGCGCCGGCGATGTGGGCGTCGTGGTTGATGCGCCCAGTGCGCGCGCGGCTGGCCAGCACGCTGAACACCAGGTAGGCCACCGCAAACAGCGGCGCAGGGATGGGGAACGGCAGCGGCAGGATGTAGATCGACGACGTCGGAAACACCACGATCGACGCGAACAGCACCGCCGAGATCGCGCCCGACGCGCCCAGGCTGGCATAGCCCGGCTCACGCCGGTGCAGCCAGGCCGTGGTGGCGCTGCTGCCCAGCAGCCCCAGGGCATACAGCAGCACGAACATCGGCGTTCCCAGCGCCCGCTCCAGCCCGAAGCCGAAGGCCCAGAAGGTGAAGGCGTTGAAGGCCAGATGCGGCAGGTCGGCGTGGATGAAGCCGCTGGTGGCCAGGGTGTGCCAGTCGCCGCGCCGCGCCAGGCCGTGCGGCCGCAACAGGTGCTGGTCGACCAGCGCCGGCCAGCGGGTGAGCCCCAGCGCACCCGCCACCAGGATGGCGGCCAGCAACACCGTGGCGGCCGGGGCGCCGGCAGTCATGCGCAAGAGGGAATCCATGGGCACACTCTAACCACCGGTGGCTGCCCGCCTGCCGGCCCACCACCGATGAAGCCGATGTGTTGCTGCCCGCGCATGCCCACAAGGGCGTCTGCCGCCGCCCCGATGCGCCTGGGTCTGCTGGGCGCGGTGCTGGCCGGCCTGGTGGCTGCGCCGCTGGCCCAACCGGCCGATGTCCCGGCCGGGCTGGTGGCAAGCTGGCGCACCTGCGCGGCATGGCCCGCCGTGCAGGTGCACGCTGCGCAGGCCGCCGATGCCGACGCCGTGTGTGAAGGCGCTGCGCGCGCGTGGCACTTCATGGCCGGGCTGGGGCTGGGGCTGCGGCTGCCGGCCGAGACGCTGGTCGATGTGGTCGAGCGTCTGCCCGGGGACCTGGACGGGCGCGCGCTGGGCTGCTTCGACCCCGACAGCCGCCGTGTGCTGCTGCTCAGCCGGGTGGCGTTCGACGCCACCGGCGGCTGGTTTGGCCAGCCGCCCGACGCCGAGCTGTACCGCAGCGCCGCCACGCACGAACTGGCCCACGCCGTGGTCGGCTGCCAGCCCGGCGCCCGTCAGCTGCCGGTGCCGGCCCATGAGTACGCGGCCTATGTGGTGATGTTTGCCACCATGGCGCCGCCGCTGCGTGCGCGGGTGCTGGCCCGCTACCCAGGCCGGGGCTTCGACAGCCCGTTGCAGATCAACAGCCTGGTCTACCTCGGCGACCCACTGCAATTCGCAGCCGATGCCTGGCGCCACTACCTGGCGCGGCGCGATGGCCCTGCATCGCTGCGCGCGGTGGTGGCCGGCGAGGTGGTGCAGGACCTGCCGACCGGCGGGCCCTGAGGCCAGCGACGGTGCACCGCCGTCAGCCTGCCGCTGCCCACAGCCCCTGGCCTGCCGACGCCGAACGGCAGGGGCGCCGGCTCAGGCGCCGTCGGCCGTGACGATGGCGTAGGTCTTGGTCACTGTCTCCAACACCTCGAACGACCCCCGGAAGCCCGGCGGGATGAAGATCGCCTCGCCGGGGCCGGCCGTCTGGAACGAGCCGTCCGCGGCGTGCACACGGCAGCGGCCCGCCAGCACGGTGAACAGCTCCTGCTCGCCCGGCGCCATCTCGATGCGCCAGTGCCCGGGCTCGCAGCGCCAGACGCCGCAGGACAAGCGGCTGCCACCCAGGTCGGCATCCACGCTGTTCCAGGTGTCGCGGCGCGGGTTGTCGGAAATCAGCCGGTCGGCCCGGGGGTGGTCGGACTCCGGCGCGCCGGGCATCACGGCCTGCAGTTTCAACAGGGGCAGGTTGGCGGGCATTTCAAGGGGCGCCGTGGTCCGGCACGCGGGTCAGTCGTCGAAGCCCCGGAACACCGCGGCCTCATCCACGCTCTTGCGCTGCGACACCACGGCGTTCGCCGGAAAGCTGTCGTCGGGCCAGCCCATCGCGATGCAGGTCTGGATCACCTGGTCGTCGGGGATGCCGGCCTCGGCCCGCACCACCGGACTCTGCATGATGCCCTGGCTGTTGATGACGCAGCCCAGGCCACGCGCCCAGGCGGTGTTGACGATGCAGTTCACCACCCCGCCACAGTCGAAGGGCGCGATGTCGCTGCCTTGGATGCTGCGGTCGTAGGTGATGACGATGGACACCGGCGCATCGAACTGGCGAAAGCCCCGCAGCACCCAGTCGTCGCGCGCGGCCTTGTCCTCGCGGGCGATGCCCATGGCGGCGAACAGCTGCTTGGCCACGCCAATCTGGCGTTCGCGGTGCGGGCCCTCGTAGCCCGGCCCCATGCGGAACTCGCGGCTGTGCGGCACGCCGGCCAGGTTGCGTTCCACATTGCCGGCGCGGATGCGGTCCAGCACCGCGCCCGCCACCACGTAGAAATTCCAGGGCTGGGTGTTCAGCGAGGTGGGTGCCCGCATGGCCACCTCCAGCACCTCGCGCACCAGGGCTTTGGGCACCGGCTTCTTCAGGTAGCCGCGGATGCTGCGTCGGCCGCGGATGACGTCGTCGAATTCCATCGCCTTCACTCCAGGACGATCACGTCGTCGGCTGCGGGTTCAGCATACAGCCGCTGCACCAGCGCTGCGCGGCGTGTGAGCCCGGCCTTCTGGTTGATGTAGCCCTTGTCGGTGAGCTCGTTGCCGTCGATCGACGGCGGCTCGGTCAGCAACAGCGCCCGGCCGATGCGCCGGCTGCTGGCGCCTTGCGTGGTGGCGTTGTGCGCCCGCAGGCCGCGCTGGACTGCATCGCGCACGGCGGGGTGGGCCACGATGGTGTCGAAGCTGGCATCGGGCTGGCCGATCAGCTGCCGGCAGGCCGACAGGTTGGGCCAGGCCAGCAGGGCCACGTACGGCTGGTCCTGGCCGGCCACCAGCGCGTCCAGCAGCACGGGGGAGCAGGCGGCGATGCAGTCGGTGCGCAGCTCGCCCACATGCACGAAGGTGCCGGTGGTCAGCTTGAATTCCTCGGTCACCCGGCCGGCGAAGACCAGGCCGGCGGCCGGGTCGGCCGGGTCGAACAGCGTGCCCGCGTCGCCGATCTTGTAAAACCCTTCGTCATCGAAGGCGGCGGCGGTCAGGTCGGGTTGGTCGTGGTAGGCCGAGAACACGTTGATGCCCTTCAACCGCAGCTCGTACATCCCGGCGGTAGCGGTGGGGATCAGCTTGAGCTGCACGCCAGGGAAGGGCAGGCCGATCAGGCCCACGCGCTCGGTGTTCCAGTAGGTGCCGGTGGATGTGGGCGCGGTCTCGGTCGAGCCCCAGCCGGTGTAGAACACGATGCGGTGGCCGGTGTACTGGACCGCCAGCGCCTGCATGCGCTCATACAGGTCGTCGGGCAGGCGGGCGCCGCCGTAGGCCAGCAGGCTCAGGTTCTTGAAGAAGCTGCGGGCCAGCGCGTCGTCCTTCTCCAGCGCGGCGGCCAGCACGGCATAGCCCGACGGTGCGTTGGAATACAGCGACGGCGAGATCTCGCGCAGGTTGTCCAGCGTCTGCTCGAACAGCCCCGGCACCGGCCGGCCGTCGTCTATGTAGAGCGTGCCGCCTTCGCCCAGGATGCCGTGGAAGGTGGAGTTGCCGCCCATGGTGTGGTTCCAGGGCATCCAGTCGAGGATGACCGTGGGGCCGGGCCCGGGCGTGTTGCGCGCCTGGTTGCCCTGGGCCACGTTCGCACACATCATGCGTTGGGTGTTGACCACCGCCTTGGGCATGCCGGTGGACCCGCTGGTGAACAACAGCTTGCCCACGGTTTCGGGCGCGATGGCCGCGATCGACACCGCCACCTCGTGGGTGACCGGCGTGCGCGCCAGGGCGTCAAAGGCCAGGCTGGGCAGGCCGGCGGGTGGGCGGTCCACATGCACGATGGTCAGGCCGTCGAGCTGGCCGTTGGCCTGCAGGGCGTCCAGCGCCTTCTGGAACTGCACGCCGTCCTGCACCAGCACCACGGCGGGCTTGACCAGGTTGAACAGGTACTTCAGCTTCAGGTGGTCCTGGCTCAGCAGCGAATAGCTGGCCGAGATCGGCGCCACCGGCAGCCGGGCCTGCATGCCGGCCTGGGTCATCAACGCGTGTTCCAGCGAGTTGCCCGACAGGATGGCCACCGGCCGGCCCGGGGCCACGCCCAGGTTCAGCAGCGCCTGGGTCAGGCTGTCGACCAGGGCCTTGCCTTCGGCGTAGCTGATGCGGCGCCATTGCCGGTCAGCGCCCTTGCGCTGGGCGATCCAGGTCTGGTCGGGCCTGGCCGCCGCCCACTTGGCCAGCAGCGCCGGGATGTGCGGCGCAAACGGCTGCAGCGGAATGCGCGACTGCAGCACCATGCTGCCGTCGGGCCGGCGGTCGACCGCGATGTCGCGCGGCAGCCAGTTCATCTTGCGGAAGGGCGGCTTGGTCGCCGCTGCAGCGTTGCTCATGCTCATTGACCCTTGAAGTCGGGAGTGCGTTTTTCCAGGAAGGCGCGCATGCCTTCGGCCATGTCGTGTGTCTTGAACAGCGGCAGCAGCTGCAGGTAGACATGGTGCACATGGTCGGGGAAGGTCTCGTTCAGGCCCATGCGCATCATGCGTTTGCTGGCCTGCACCGCCAGCGGTGCGTTGGCGGCGATCTCGGCGGCCATGGCGCGGGCGGTGGCCTGCAGCTCGGCATCGGGCACCACCAGGTTGGCCAGGCCCCAGTCCAGGCTCTCGGCCGCGCTGAGGGTGCGGCCAGTGAAGATCAGCTCGGCGGCCTTGGCCCAGCCGATCATGCGGGGCAGGAACCAGGTGCCGCCTGATTCAGGCACCACGCCGCGCTTCACAAACGCCGCCGCCAGCTTGGCGGACGTGGCCATGATGCGGATGTCGCAGCCCAGGGCGGTGTCCATGCCGTAGCCCGCCGCGCCGCCGTTGATGGCGCAGATGGTGGGCTTGTCCATGGCATGCAGCACCGTGGGCGGGGTGTTGCGCAGGTCCAGCGTGGTGCGGTTGCTGTTGTCGTTGGCGATGCCGGTGCTGCCGCCCACTTCGCGCAGGTCCAGCCCCGCGCAGAAGGCGCGGCCGGTGCCGGTGAGGATGACGCAGCGCACGGCGGTGTCGGCATTGGCGCGCAGCAGCGCGGCGCTCAGGTCGTTGAGCATCGCGCGGCTGATGGTGTTCATGCGCTCGGGCGCGTTCAGCGTGATGGTGGCGATGTGGTCGGCCACCGCGTACAGCACTTCGGATGCGGACATGGGGGCGGCCTCCGTCACAGCGGGTGTCACTGGGTGCGTCACAACGTGTAGACGCGCGCAGCGGTGTCGTGGAACAGCGCCTGCTGGTCGGCCGCGCTGTAGCGGGCGGCGATCTTCTTCATCGCGTTCCAGTACACGCCGTAGGGCAGGGACCGGCGGTCGACCGGGAAGTTGCTCTCGAACATGCAGCGCTCGGGGCCAAAGCAATCGATGGCGTGGTGGTACCACCGGGCCTGGGCGTCGACCAGCTCGTCGCTGCTGGCCGGTCGGTCGCGGCGGTCCCAGCCGTAGCCGTTGTCTGGCATGGCCAGTCCGCCCAACTTGGCCACCACGTTGTGGCATCGGGCGATCGCTTCGACGTCGCGCTGCCACTGGCTGAAGATGGCCTCGCGCTGGCCGGCATACGGCCCCACGCCGAGCGGCGTGCCGAAGTGGTCGAGCACCATGGTCGTGCCCGGCACGGCGCGCGCCAGGTCGGCGAAGGCCGGGTTCTGGTGGTGGTAGTGCCAGGTGTCGAAGGTCAGGCCGCGCTCGCCCAGCCGGGCCACGCCGGCGCGGAAGGCTAAGTCGGCATACAGGCCCTCGGCGCCGCGGCCGGGGATGCTCAGCGCTTCGGGGTGCGGGTCGCGCGCGCCGGAATGGCGGATGCCGCGGAACAGGCCGTCGCCCGCGGCCGCGTGGGCGTCCAGCGCCTCGTCCAGCAGCAGCCCGCCGCGCAGGTCGGCATGGGCCACGATGCCGGCGATCACCGCGCCGCCGCCGCCGTCGCGGCTGGCGCGGGCGATGCGGGCGACGAACTCGGTCTCGCCCACCGGCTTGAGGTGGTCGGGGCCGCCGGGCCGGACGGCGGCGCGGCATTCGATGAACACCGTCTTGACGATGCGGTGGCCGCTGTTGGTGTCGCCCCACAGGTCGCCCAGCAGGTAGGCCGGGCGGCCCGCCGGCCAGGGTGCGCCGGGCGTGCCGGCCAGCCACAGGTGGTGGTGGGGGTCGATGATCGGCCGCTCGGGGTCGATCGCGTCCTCGCGGGCCAGGTCCAGCCAGGCCTGGCTGCCCGGGGTGGGTGTGCTCATGCCTTGGCCCCTTCCAGTGGCTTGCCCAGCAAACGGGCGTCTTCGTCGTAGCGGGCGTACGACGCCTTCAGCGTGGCGCTGTTGAGGATCATCTCGCCCACCAGCTGGCGGGTCTCGCCGTCCAGGATGCGGGTGCGCACCCACACCGATTCGGTGCGCGCGCTTTCGCTCAGCGCGATGATCTCTCGCTCCAGCAGGTAGGGGTGGTCGACGAACAGCGGGCCGGCGATCAGCTGGATCTCCTGCCCCGCAAACAGGCCCACTGCCGGGCCCTGGCCGCGGAAGCCAGCCGAATCCATGCTGCTGCCCAGCAGCACGCTGATCATCTCGCGCGGAATGATGGCCCGGCCCCAGGGCGAGCTGGCGCCCCCTTCTGGCGTGTACCAGGCGCAAGGCTCGGTGATGACCTGCAGCTTGTCGGCCAGGCTGAACGGGTAGTGCGGCCCCATGTGCTGGCCGTGCGCCATGCGCACCGGCTCGGGGTCGCCGGCGCCTTGCTGGCCCACCCGCAGGTCGCGGTTGATCACCAGTTGCTGCGGCGGCCGCAGCTTGGCGATGCGCTGCGTGATTTCGCTGGGCGGATGCGGCCCCGCACCCACGCTGGCGGTGCCGGTCAGCACCGGCGTGCCGTCGGCCTTCTCGGCCCAGATGCGGGTCCAGGTGGCGCCGACGTCTGGAACTTGCACGAAGGCGCGCACCTGCTCGCCTTCGACCACCATGGTCTGGTAGTGCGCGCTGAGGCAGCCGGTCTCGAACCAGGCCGTGCCCCACAGTTGCACCAGCAGCGGGTCGAACTGGCTGAAGTGGGTGGGGCCTTCGATCGGGCCGGCGCGCAGGCCCAGGTCAGCCGCCATGGCGTCGTCGTGGATCGACTTGTGGCCGTCATAGGTCTGCTCGGCCAGCATCTGGCGGGGCTGGCGCAGAGGGCCGCACAGACTGGGGCGGTCGGCAAACGGGGTGGCCATGTCAGTCTTCCGAGGTGGGGCTGGCCAGTGTGGAGGGGTGGCCGGGGCCGTGGCTAACACCTGGGTGACAGCCCGGCGCGGCAGTCCGGCGGCCGGCGGGCAGGGCCTTCACGGGTTGATTCCCGGCACTGGTCACCCAGAATGGACGCACCGATTCACCTGCCTGCCCACCCCGCATGACCACCCAATCCACCCCCCGCCCCGACAGCGCCGCCTACACCGCCGACCCTGCCGCCCAGGCCGCGATGCGCAGCCCGCGCCCCGCCGGCCATGGCCCCGTGCGCGCCTATGACTGGATCGGCCACCACGCCGCCAACCGGCCCGCCAAGGAGGCGGTGCGCGAGCTCAGCCCGCGCAAGCACTACAGCTATGCCGACGTGGACAGTCGCGCCGAGGCCATGGCCGCGCATCTGCAGGCGCTGGGCATCGGCCGCGGCGAGCGCGTGGCCCTGCTGGCGCACAACGGCGTCGAGTACTTCGACCTGCAGTTCGCCTGCGGCCGCACCGGCGGCATCGCCGTGCTGCTGAACTGGCGGCTCACCGCCACCGAGTTGGAATACATCCTCAACGACAGCGCGCCGCTGCTGCTGATCCACGATGTGGAATTCACCGAGACCGCGCGCACCCTGCAGCAGCGCTGCAACATCCGCCACCTGCTGTGCATCGACAAGCCCACCGCCGCCAACCCGTACGAAGCGGCGCTGGCCGCCCAGGCCGGACGGGTGGCCCGGCGTGAGGCGCTGACCCATGACGACGTGGTGACCATCATGTACACGTCGGGCACCACCGGCCACCCCAAGGGGGCGATGATCACCCACGGCATGAACTTCTGGAACTGCAGCAACCTGGGCACGCCGGCCGGGGTGGGCATGAAGACGGTGCACCTGTCGGTGCTGCCGCTGTTCCACACCGGGGGGCTGAACTGCTATTCCAACCCGGTGCTGCATGCCGGCGGCACGGTGGTGATCATGCGCACCTTCGACCCCGGCGCCGCGCTGCGGGTGATCGGCGAGGCGGCCGAGGGCATCACGCACTTCTTCGGCGTGCCCGCGCCCTACCAGTTCATGCTGCAGCACCCGGAATTCGCCACCACCGACCTGAGCCGTCTGCAGAGCGCCGGCGTGGGCGGCGCGCCCTGTGCGCTGCCCATCCTGCAGGGCTGGGGCGCGCGTGGCGTGGACCTGATGCAGGGCTTCGGCATGACCGAGACCAGCCCCGCCTGCATCTTCCTGGACCCGGCCGACGCGCAGCGCAAGCTGGGCTCGACCGGCAAGCCCCTGCTGCACACCGAGGCCCGCATCGTCGACGACGCCGGTGCCGATTGCGGGCCCGATGCCATCGGCGAGCTGTGGGTGGCCGGCCCCAACATCACCCCCGGCTACTGGAACCGGCCCGACGCCACCGCCGGCGCGTTTGAAGGCCGCTGGCTGAAGACCGGCGACGCCGCGCGCATGGACAGCGAGGGCTTCTACTACATCGTCGACCGCTGGAAGGACATGTACATCTCCGGCGGCGAGAACGTCTACCCGGCCGAGGTGGAGAACGTGCTGTACCAGCTGCCCCAGGTGGCCGAGGCCGCGATCATCGGCGTGCCCAGCGACAAGTGGGGCGAGGTGGGCCTGGCGGTGCTGGCGCTGAAGGCCGGCCAGTCGCTGGACAAGGACACCGTGCTGGCCCACTGCCAGGGCAAGCTGGCGCGCTTCAAGATCCCGCACGACATCGCCATCGTGCCCGTGCTGCCGCGCAACGCCACCGGCAAGGTGCTCAAGCGTGAACTGCGCAAGCAGTTCGTCGGCAGCAACGCCCCCGCCATCACCTGAAGACCCCCCATGACCACCTGGACCTGTTTCGACGTGACGCTGGACGCTGGCGTGGCGCATGTGCGCATGAACCAGCCGCAACGCCACAACGCGATGACGCCCGCCTTCTGGGCCGAGATTCCGCAGCTGTTCCGCCAGCTCGATGAAGCCGGCGGCGTGCGCGCCGTGGTGTTGTCGTCGGTGGGCAAGCACTTCAACGCCGGCATGGATTTGAGCGTGTTCGCCAATGCCGGCACGCTGGGCACGGTGGACGTGGCCGCGCGCGAGCGCTTCCGCCACCAGCTCAAGAAGCTGCAGGGCAGCTTCAACGCGATTGCCGATGCGCGCTTTCCGGTCATCGCCGCCATCCAGGGTGGCTGCATCGGCGGCGCGGTCGACCTGGCCACGGCCTGCTGCCTGCGCTACTGCAGCCGTGACGCCTGGTTCTGCATCCAGGAGATCAACATCGGCATGATGGCCGACGTGGGCACGATGAACCGCATGCCCAAGCAGATCCCCGAGGCGGTGATGCGCGAGCTGGCCTACACCGGCGACCGCCTGGGTGCCGACCGGGCCGAGCGACTGGGCTTCGTCAACGGCTTGTTCGACGACCATGCCGCCACGGTGGCCGGTGCGCTGGCGGTGGCGCACAAGATCGCCGCCCGCGCGCCGGTGGCGGTGGCCGCCAGCAAGGAACTGCTGAGCTACACCCGCGACCACTCGGTGGCCGAGAGCTTCACCTACATGAACGCGCTGCAGCCCGGCGTGTTCGACCCCGAAGACATCGCGCGCGCGGTGGCGGCGCAGAAGGCCGGCGCGCCGGCCGTGTTTGCCGACCTGCCGCCGATCCAGCCGGCGATGGGCTGAGCCCGGACACAAAGCCTTCTGAGGAGGCTTTGTGCCTGGCGAAGCGGCCGAGCTCCGCGAGGCCGTGGGGCAGCCCGCGCTGCGGACGCCGGAAGGCGTTCGCAGGCTGGCGAAGGGCTGCCGGCGATACAAGCCGGCAGGCTGAGCCCCGCCGGCCCGCCTCAGGCCCAGACCACCGGCGCGCCAGTGGCATACCACTGGTCCACCGCCGTGGCCAGGCTGGCCTCGATCAGGCTGCGCTTGATCTTCATCGTCGGTGTCAGCGTGCCGGCTTCCATGCTCCAGGGCTCGCGGGCCACCACCAGCATCTGCAACTGCTCATGGCTGGCCAGGTCGGCATTCACCTCGGCCAGCAACTGCCGCAGCGCCGCGTCCACCCGGGCACGCACTGCGTCATCGGCCAGCTTGGGCCGCAGGTGCTCATCGAGCACCACCACCGCATAGGCGGCCGGCTGGCCCACGCCCGAGACCATCGACAACTCGACCATCGGGTGGGCGTTGAGCCGGTTCTCGATCGGTGCGGGCGCCACGTACTTGCCCTTGGCCGTCTTGAACAGCTCCTTCTTGCGACCGGTCAGCACCAGCTGGCCCAGTTCGTCGTAGCGGCCCAGGTCCCCGGTGCGGAAGAAGCCGTCGGCGGTGAAGCTCTCGGCGTTCAGTTCGGGCTGCTTGTAGTAGCCAGCCATCTGGCCAGGCGACTTGACCAGCACCTCGCCGTCGTCGGCCAGGCGGGACTGCACGTCGGGAAATGGCCGGCCCACCGTGCCCACGGCCTGCTCACCCGCATCGCCGGTGTGCGAGTAGGCGAAGTCCTCGGTCATGGCATAGCCTTCGGTCAGCTCCAGGCCGAGCTTGCGGTACCAGCGCAGCAGGTCGGCCGGCAACGGTGCCGAGCCGCTGCCGGCGCTGCGCACCTGGTCCAGCCCCAGGCCGGCCAGCACTTTCTTGCCCACCACCGCCGCCATGGCCGGGTTGGCCAGCGCGGCGTCCAGCTGGGCGGCGGGCATCTGCGCCAGCACCGCCTGCTGGAACTTGGTCCACAGGCGGGGCACCGAGATGAAGCTGGTGGGCTGTGCCCGCTTCACGTCGGCCATGAAGGTGGCCAGTGACTCGCTGAAGAACACATGGGTGTCGCCGGTGATGAAGGCGGTGCACTCGACCCAGGCGCGCTCGAAGGTGTGGGCCAGCGGCAGGTAGGAAATGACGCGCGAAGCCTCCTGCACACCGCCGTTGGCCGCCACGCCCCGGGCGACCATGCCGGAGGCGGCGGCGGTGATGCTGCCGAAGGTCTGCATCACGCCCTTGGGCTGGCCGGTCGAGCCGGAGGTGTAGAGCAGCATGGCCAGGTCGCCGGCCGCGCGCTGCGGCGTGCCGGGCAGGGGCGGCGTGCGCGCGGTGATGGCATCCCAGGACGCGCAACCTGGCAGGTCCGCCAGCGCGGCAGGTGCCAGCGGCAGGGCGATGCAGGGCAGGCCGGCGGGGATGCCGCCCTTCTGCAGGTCCCAGGTGTCGAGCTTGCCGATGAACAGCAGGCTGGCCTCGCAGTGGCGCAGTACATAGCCCACGTTGTCGGCCGTCTCGGTGGGGAAGATCGCCACCGTGGTGCCGCCGGCCATCCAGATGGCCAGTTCGGCCATGAAGAAGTGCGCGCTGTTCTTGGCCAGCATCGCGATCCGGGCGCCGGGCGGCAGCCCCAGCGATTGCAGGTGCGCCGCCATGCGCCGGGCCTGGTCGAGCGTCTGCGCCCAGGTGAAGTCGACGACATCGCCGCCACCCACCGGCTGGGTGAGGAAGACGCGGTCAGACTGCGTGGCCTCGTGCTGGTAGACGTGGTCCAGGATCAGGTGGGTGGCGGCGGGTGCGTTTGACATGGGGGGGTGGTGGCTGTGGGCTTCAGCCAGCACTGTCGGTGGCCGGCGGCACCGTTGCAACAGTCGTTTCCCCCAGCGGCGGCGGCCTCAGCCGCCCAGCGCCTGCACCCGTTGCCACAGGGTCTGCACATACGGGTCGTCGATCTGCAGCGCCTGCAGCTGGGCGGCCAGTTGCTCCAGGTAGTGCCGGTTGCTGCCCAGCGGGCCGCAGGCGGTGGCCACGGTGGTGGCGGTCTCGGGCAGCGGCAGCTCGCCCACGTATTCCGGGTGCGCGGTGTTGGCGGTGAACACCAGCGCCGGCAGGTCCCCTTGCGGCGTGCGCAGCGGCAGCAGCGCGGGGCAGTAGCCGCCGCGCAGCATCTCGCGGCGCCACAGCAGGGTGGTCTCGGTGTCGACCTGCTCGGCCGGGATGCGGAACACCAGGCCGGTGCAGCAGCCGGGCTGCTGCTCCAGCGTCAGCATCAGCGCCGGGCACTCGGGCGAGCCGCGGCCGCCGGTGATGCGGTAGCTGAAACGGCGCTGCCAACCGTGCAGGTCGGCCTGCCGCACCTCTGCAAAGCGGATGCCCGGGTCCCACATCAGCGAGCCGTAGGCATAGACCCACAGGTCCTGCCCGGGCGGGTGCTGCGCCAGCACCGCCAGTCGGGCGGCTTCGCGCGCATCGCAGGGCAGTCGCCAGTCGGGGCCGCGGCCCTGCTGGCGGGCGCGCTCGTCCCATTCGGCCAGCACGGCGGGCGTGACCCGCAGTGCCGATGTGTCGGGCGGGGTCAGCCGGCCCAGCAGGGCGGGCAGGTGAATGAAGGCCTGAGGGGTCACCGCGTTCCAGGGTCGAGCGGCACACAGCGGCCGCACTGCAGTGTGCCAAATCGCGCGGGGCGGCTGCAGCGCCGCAGGCCTGCACCGCCTGCGGTGCGCGAAAACCATGACGTGTTGCAGGCCAGGGGATGCCAGCATCGTGGCCGCTGACCTCCACATCGTCCACAGGCACCGACACCATGACACCCGACCCTTCGCCCTCCGGCGCTGCACCCGCCAGCGGTTCCGGCCCCTGGCACGGCTACCCGGTGCCCGCCATGCGCTGCGAGGCGGTGTACGGTGACCGCGTGGTGCGCTGCTTCACTGACCGGCCCACCAGCCTGCTCGCGATGTTCACCGCGTCGGCCCAGGCCGCACCCGGCCAGGAGGCCATGGTGTTCGAAGGCCAGCGCTGGACCTATGCCGACCTGGACCGCAGCGCCGCCCAGCTGGCCGCCAGCCTGGCGGCCCAGGGCCTGCAGGCCGGCGACCGGGTGGTGCTGCTGCTGAGCAACCGGCCTGAATTCCTGCAGGTGCTGCTGGCCCTGCTGCGCCTGGGTGCCATCGCCGTGCCGGTGGGCGTGCGTGAGCAGCGCCCCGGCCTGGCCTACATCGCCGCGCAGTGCGGTGCCCGGGCCATGGTGTTTGACGCCAGCCTGGCCGACCGGGTGCCGCTGCCCGAAGAAGCCCCGGACCTCACCCTGCGGCTGAGCGCCGAATCCCTGCCCGGCCTGCCGGCGGGCCAGGCCGTTGCGCCCCACCAGGCATCCGAGAACGACACCGCCGTCATCCTGTACACGTCGGGCACCACCGGCCGGCCCAAGGGCGCGATGCTGACCCACCGCAACCTGGTGCATTCGGCGCTGCACTGGCAGGCCTGCTTCCGCCTGCAGCCGGGTGAGCGGTCGGCCCTGGCGGTGCCGGCCAGCCATGTCACCGGCCTGGTGGCGGTGATTGCTGCCATGTGGCGCATGGCCGGCTGCGTGGTGGTGGTGCCCGAGTTCAAGGCCGATGCCTTTGTCGCCCTGCTGGCGGCCGAGCGCATCAGCCTCACCGTGATGGTGCCGGCCATGTACAAGCTGTGCCTGATGTCGCCCGCGCTGGCTGGCGCCGACCTGTCGGCCTGGCGCATCGGCGCCTACGGCGGCGCGGCGATGCCGGTGTCGACCATCGACGAGCTGCAGCAGCGGCTGCCCACGCTGCAGGCGCTGAACAGCTACGGCGCCACCGAGACCACCTCGCCCACCACCCTGATGCCGGCCGGTGGCACCCGCGACCACAGCGACTCGGTGGGCGCCGTGGTGCCGGCGGGCGACGTGCGGGTGATGGACGACGACGGCCGCGAGGTGCCGCCCGGCCAGACCGGCGAGCTGTGGATCGCCGGCCCGATGGTGGTGCCCGGCTACTGGGGCAACCCGCAGGCCACGGCCGAGGCCTTCACCGCGGGCTACTGGCATTCGGGCGACCTGGGCGCGGTGGACGCGCAGGGCTTCGTGCGGGTGTTCGACCGCAAGAAGGACATGCTCAACCGCGGCGGCTTCAAGATCTATTCGGTCGAGGTCGAGAACACGCTGATGGCCTGGCCCGGCGTGGTGGAGGCCGCGGTGGTGGGCAAGCCCTGCCCGGTGCTGGGCGAGCGGGTGCATGCCTTCGTGCATGCGCCGGGCGCGGCGCCCACCAGCGCTGACTTGCGCGGGCACTGCGCCAGCCAGCTGGCCGACTACAAGGTGCCCGAGACCATCACCTTCAGCGCCACCCCGCTGCCGCGCAACGCCAACGGCAAGCTGATGAAGCGCCTGCTGCGCGAGCAGCTGCCGGCCTGACCGACACACCCGCTGCAAGCACGCCATGTCCAACACCCACACCCGCGCAGCGCCCAGCCGCATGAACCCGCCGATGCAGGCACTGTTCCGGCGCCTGCTCGGCGAGATCGACAGCGCCGAGGGCAGCGACTGGGACGCCACCGACAGCCGGCTGGACGCCAAGGTCTACTGCGACCCCGAGATCCACCGCCTGGAGGTCGAGCGCATCTTCCGCCGCCTGCCACTGTGCCTGGGCCATGCCGACCAACTGCGTGAGCCCGGCAGCATGCTGGCGCGCGACCTGCTCGGCCTGCCGCTGCTGCTGGTGCGTGATGCGCAGGGCGAGATCCAGGTGCTGCTGAACGTGTGCCGCCACCGGGGTGCGCGCCTGGTGGCCGGCCAGGACACGGTCTGCCACCAGACCGGGCTGACCTGCCCGTACCACGCCTGGCGCTACGACCTGACCGGCGCGCTGGTCGGCGTGCCGCTGGCCCAGGGCTTCCCCACGCTGGACCCCGCCACCCGCGGGTTGAAGCGCCTGCCCAGCACCGTGCGCCATGGCCTGATCTGGGCCGTGCTGGACCCGGCGCAGACCAGCATCGACGTGCCCGGTCTGCTGGGCGGTGTGGACGACGACTTGGCGGCGATGGACCTGGGCAGCCACCGGTTCTTCCGCCAGCGGGTGCAGACCCGGGCCACCAACTGGAAGCTGGTGATGGATGCGTTCCAGGAGGTCTATCACATCAAGCGCCTGCATGCCCGCACCATCGCGCCGTTCTTCCTGCATGCCAAGTCGGCCGGGGACGCGGTGGGGCGGCACCTGCGCATCCTGGTGGCCCGTGAGCAGTTGCCCGACGCCCAGGCCCTGCCGCCCGAGGCCTGGGATGTGCGCCGCCACGCCACGCTGACGCACGGCATCTTTCCCAACAGCATGGTGATCTACCACCCCGATTCGACCAGCCACCTGGGCATGTTTCCCACGGCGCCCGGCGAGATCAGCTTCGTGCACACCATGTTCACGCCGCATGCGGCGCGCAACGACAAGGAGCAGGCGCACTGGGACCGCACCTTCGACATGATCGACGGCGGGGTGTTCAGCGCCGAGGACCTGTTCATCAGCGAGCAGATCCAGCAGGGCGTCGCCTCGGGCGCCAACGACAGCTTCGTGCTGGGCCGGTTCGAGCAGCACCTGCGCCGCTTCCATGGCCATGTGCAGGACATGTTGCGCGGCTGACGGTGGCCGGTGCCCGGCCACGCACAATCGCCGCCGACGCTCCCTCACCCGACCGACACCACATCCCATGACAGACACACCGTGCCACGGCTTCCCCCAACCCGGTCGCGGCCGCGACTGCACCGCCACCGCCACCACCGCCGCCAGCCGCCTGGCCTGTGTCGCCGCAGCCGGCCTGCTGGCTGGCGCCGGCGCGGCCCAGGCGCAGAGCGCTGCGGGCGGCTTGCCATTGTGGGAACTGGGCGCACTGTCGGCCGGCATCTCGCAGCAAGCCTATCCAGGCTCTGACGAGCAGGTGCGCCGCGCCACGCTGCTGCCGTTTGGCGTCTACCGCGGCCGGCTGCTGCGGGCCGACGGCGACACCGCCGGCCTGCGCGCCGTGAAGACCGACAACTTCGAGCTGGACATCGGCATTGCCGGGGCGTTTGGCGCCGGTGGCCAGGGCGTGGAGGCACGGCGTGGCATGCCGCGCCTGGGCACGCTGCTGGAGTTCGGCCCCCGGGCCCGCTGGCGCCTGGGCGATGCCCCGTTCGGCGGCCGCTGGCGGGCCGACCTGCCGGTGCGCGCGGTGCTGGACTTCAGCGACAGCCTGGCCCCCCGCGGCTGGGCACTGGAGCCCGAGCTGACCTGGGAGCGACGCGCGCCCGGCTGGCGCCTGAGCGTGAGCGGCAGTGCCATCCTGGCCGACCGCAAGCTGGCCGACACCTTCTATGGCGTGGCCCCGGCCAATGCCATCGCCGGCCGGCCGGCGTACGACGCCAAGGCTGGCCTGGTGGCCCTGCGCCTGGCCACCGGCTTCATCCGCGACCTGTCGCCCGACTGGCGGCTGTTCGGCTTTGCGCGGGTCGACACGGTGCAGGGCGCGGCCAACCGCGACAGCCCGCTGGTGCGCCAGACCACCGGCGCGACCGTGGGGCTGGGCGTGTCCTACACCTGGCTGCGGTCAACGCGCCGGGCAGAGGACTGAGCCCGCACTGCGGACGCCGGAAGGCGGTCGCAGGCTGGCGAAGGGCTGGCGGCGATACAAGCCGCCAGGCTTTGAGCCCGCACTGCGGACGCCGGAAGGCGGTCGCAGGCTGGCGAAGGGCTGGCGGCGATACAAGCCGCCAGGCTTTGAGCCCGCACTGCGGACGCCTTCGTCGAGAAGCGCACACCCAGCCGCCACGGCCGCTGAGCCTTCCACCACCAGGACACACCCGAAGGACATCCCGGGCCAGGCCGGCGTCCTCACCGGCGGCTTCGCAGTAGAGGACGCTGTGCGGGAGCGCGTGTGGACGATCCACGGCATGGCCAATGACGGTCACGTTCAACGACTGCAGCACCGCTCGCAGCCCGCTGCAGGCGTCGCGCGCCAGATTGATCGCTCCGGCGCACGAGCGCCGGCAATGGCTTGGCGACGGCTGCGCCACCGAAACCTCGCGGGCGGTGCACAAGTTGCTGCAACGGGCCAACCTCCGCGCCGAAGTTGTGGCCGTGGCATCGCATTGCTTCAGTGACAACAGATAGCCACGAAGCTGCTCTTGGTCAGCCCTGGCTCCCGGCCACTGGCGGTCATCCGATCGGCCAGCAGTTCGCCGCGCCAACGACCGGTTCCAAAGGACAACCAGGACGCCAGCCCATCGGGCGCACAACGGTGCGGCCAGCAGGTCGGCAATCGGGAACGCGGCAGTTGCTGTGCTGGTCACTCCGGCAACAGGCCGATCTCCTTCGTCACTGCCGCCCAGCGCGCCGCCTCGTCCTTGAGGAACTGGCCCACCTGGGCCAGGTTCATGCTGCCATCGACGATCGGGCCGATGGTGGCGATGCGATCGGCCACCTCCTTGTCGGCCAGCAGGGCATTCAGGTCGCGGTGGCTGCGTTCGATGGCGGCTGCCGGCGTACCGGCCGGGGCGACGACGGCAAACCAGCCGACCATCTCGAAACCAGGCAGCTTCTCAGCCAGCGCGGGCGCGCTGTCCCAGCCGGCGACGCGCTTGCCCGCGGTGGTGGCCAGCACGCGCAGCTTGCCTTGCTTGGCCAATGCCGCCGTAGACGCCAGGTCGGCCACCATCGCGTCCACATGCCCTCCCAGCAGGTCCTGCGTGCCGACGCCCACGTTGGCATACGGCACCAGGTTGGCGCCGGCCAGGGTGCGGGCGTTGAAGAGGCGCGCGATCATGCCGCTGAAGGTGCGCGGCCCCTCGTTGCCGAGCGTCAGCTTGCCCGGGCTGGCCTTGGACCGCGCGACCAGGTCGTCAATCGACTGGATTGGCGAGTCGGCCTTGACCAGCACCGCGAATGGGCTGCGTGCGATGAAGGCCACCGGCACGAAGTCCTTGGCCGGGTCGTACGGCAGCGTCTTGAACAGCAGCGGGTTGGTGACCAGCGCCGCAGTGGTGGCGAAGTAGAAGCTGAAGCCATCAGGCGCCGAGCGGGCCGCCGCCTGCGCGCCGATCACGTTCTGGCCGCCGGGCTTGTTCTCGATCACCACCGCCTGGCCCCAGGCCTTGACCAGCCGGTCCGACAGGATGCGCGCCACGTTGTCGGGGCCCGAGCCGGGCGGCTGCGACAGCACCCACTTCACCGGCTTGTCGGGCCAGACCTGGGCGCGCAGCGCGGGCGATGCGGCAAGGCCGGTGGCGGCCAGGGCGGTCAGGAGGTGTCGGCGTTGCATGGTGTCTCCGATGCTGTGGGTGTCTGGGGGGTCAGGCCGCGGCGCGCCAGCGCGCCAGCAGCGCGTCGAGGCCGGTGGCATCGGCTGCGCTGCCGTGGGTGTAATGGTCGGGCCGCACGACGGCGGCATGGGCGCCGTGGCGCTGCAGCCAGGCGGCGGCCACGCCGTCGGCCTCGGGCACACGGGCCAGGTCGATCAGCGTGAGTCCCGGCGGCACGTCGACCGGCAGCGTGCCGTTGGTCACCAGCCGCCAGCCACTGCCGAAGCGCGCATCCATCAGCGCGCCATCGGCCAGGCGCGGCTGCGGGAACAGCGTGCCGGCGCCAGGGGTGGCGGTCAGCATGCCACCGGTCAACACAGGCAGCACGTCCTGCCGAGGGGTGTCTGGCACCTCGCCGCCGCAGGCGGCCAGCAGCTGCTCGTCGCGCGCGCGGGCCTGGGCCGGGTCTCGCTCGCAGATCACGCCGCCGATCGCCTTCAGCCGCGTGGTCAGCGCCCGCACATGGGCGCTGCGCTCGGCGCCATAGCTGTCGAGCAGACGCTCGGCCGCATCCCCGCTCACGGTGCCGTGCACCACGGCGGCCAGCTTCCAGGCCAGATTGGCTGCATCGCGCACGCCCTGGCACATGCCCTGACCCAGGAAGGGCGGCTGCATGTGCGCCGCATCGCCTGCCAGGAACACCCGGCCCGTGCGCCATTGCTGCGCCACCAGCGCATGGAAGCGGTAGCTGCTCTGCCGCCACAGCGTGCCGTCGGCGGGCGTGATCCAGCGCTGCAGCAATGCCCAGGTGCCCTCGGGCGTGGCGGCCTGCCTCGGGTCCTCGCCGGGATTCAGGCTGACCTCCCAGCGGCGGTGGTCGCCCGGGCCGATCACCATCGTGCAGGGTCGCTCGGGCTCGCAGTACTGCACGCTGGTGGCGGGCAACTTCTTCAAGCCCTGCGCATTGACCCGCACATCGACCACCAGCCAGGGCTCGTCGAAGTCGAGGTCGTCCAGGCCGATGCCCAGCATGCCGCGCAGCGGGCTGCTGCCGCCATCGGCCGCAATCACCCAGCGCGCGCGCACCGGGCGGCCGGCGACGGTCAGCGTCACGCCATCGGCGTCCTGGGTGACGGCGGTGCACTCCGCGCTTTCGTCCACCGTCACACCGGGCAGCGCCTGAACGGCTGCACGCAAAGCGCGCTCAACAGGCGGCTGGGTGAAGACCATCGACGGCACATAGCCCTGCGGATGCGGCGGCGGCAGCATCGTCATGCGGCGGATCAGCCGGCCGTCGGCGCCGAACCATTCGCTGTTGGTGAATGGCTCGCAGTGCTGCAGCACCGTGTCGACCACGCCCAGTTGCTGGAAGATCCGCAGGATCTCGTGGTCCAGCGCGATCGCGCGCGGAGTCTCGTAGACGCCGGTCAGCCGGTCGCAGACGTAGACCGACAGCCCGGCCTGCGCCAGCAGGCCAACGGCCACCGCGCCCACGGGACCATAGCCGACGATGGCGACGTCAAAAGTCATGTCAGCCCCTCGTCCGACGGGTACGTCGGCGCTCGACCCGCATGCTCAGCCCTCGGCCACGATCGGATTGCGCAGCACGCCAATGTTCTCGATCTCGATCTCGATCGTGTCGCCGGCCTTCATCCACACCGGCGGCGTGCGGGCCTGGCCCACGCCGGCGGGCGTGCCCATCACGATCACGTCGCCCGGCTCCAGCGTCAGGCACTCGGCCAGCAGTTCGATGGTCTCGTCGACCGCAAAGATCATGTCGCTGGTGTTGGCGTCCTGCATCACCTGACCGTTCAGGCGGCTTTGGATGCGCAGGCCAGTGGCGCCAGGCGGCAGTTCGTCGGCCGTCACCAGCACCGGGCCGAAGCCGCCGGTGGCGTCGAAGTTCTTGCCGATGGTCCACTGGCCGGTGCGCTTCTGGTAGTCGCGCACCGACATGTCGTTGAAGCAGGTGTAGCCGAACACGTACTGCAGCGCGTCGGCGCGCCGGGTGTGGCGCGGCACGGTCTTGGCGATGACCACAGCCATCTCGGCCTCGTAGTCGAACTTCGACGACACGCGAGGCACCACGCCGGGGGCGCCATGGCCCATCAGGGAGCTCTTGCCACGGTAGAAGAACCAGGGGTAGTCGGGCTTCTCGGTGCGGCCGCCTTCCTTGGCGTGGTCGAAGTAGTTCAGGCCCAGGCAGATCGTCTTGCCCGGCTCGGGCACCAGCGGCGCGAGCGTCAGGCTGGCCAGCGGCAGGCGCGGCGCAGCCGAGGTCAGCGCTGCACGGCCGGCGGTCAGCAGGTCGGTGCCGGCGGCCAGCGCGGCGCGCAGGTCGGTGCCGAGCGAGACGACGCCATCGCCATCGACCACGCCCAGGGTGGGGCGGCCATCGTGCAGGAAGGTGGTGAAGCGCATGGGGGTGTTTTCTTGGAGGGTGGGAATCAGAAGGAAGACGCGCGCCGCACGGCGCGCTGCGCGGCAGTCATGCAAACAGGACCGCGCGCTGCGCGGCCTTGAGCCGATCGCTGGGCGGGGCCGACATGCCCCACTGGTCGAATCGGCCGGGTGGCCAGGTCCAGTCCGACGGCAAGCCGGGCCGATAGGTCTCGTCGATCTGCTCGACCTCGGCGGTGTACTCGATGACGATGCCGAAGCCTGCCGAGGTGATGGACAAGAGCAACGGCCTGCGGCTGATGAACGTCACCGAGATCACGCTCAAGCACATCGCCACCTTCAGCAAGGCCGCTGACGCCGTGGCCTGGGCGCGCGCGCAAGGCACGGTGCCGCTGAACCGGCCGCGCATCGGCCTGTCGGCCAAGGGCCGGCGGCCGCTGAATCGGGGCGACTGGGCCTATGCCGAACTGGGCCGCATCGACCCCGAGGGCACCGGCACCGCCAGCATCGAGCTGGTGCCGGGCAAGGGCGTCTGGCTCAGCCCGCGGGTGCTGCGTGTCACAGCCGACAACGGCAGCATGATGACCGGGCCGGGCACCAATGCCTACTTCATCGGCGCGCCCGGGTCGGACAGCTGGGCCCTGCTCGACCCCGGTCCGGACGACGCCGCGCATGTGGCGGCGCTGCTGGCCGCCGCGCCGGGCAAGGTCACCCGCATCCTGTGCACCCACACCCACAAGGACCACTCGCCCGCGGCGGCTGCCATCGCCGCGGCCACCGGCGCGCCCACCTTCGGCCGTGTGGCCGACCATGCGGAGTGGCAGGACCAGAGCTTCCAGCCCACCACCGTGCTGAACGACGGCGATGTGCTGAACCTAGGCGAGGGCGTCACCCTGCGCGCCGTGCACACCCCCGGCCATGCCAGCAACCACCTGTGCTTCCTGCTGGAAGAAGAGCAGCTGCTGTTCACCGGCGACCACCTGATGCAGGGCAGCACCGTGGTGATCAACCCGCCCGACGGCGACATGGCCGTCTACATCGCCAACCTGCGCCGCTTGCTCGACATCCCGCTGCAGTGGCTGGCGCCGGGCCACGGCTTCCTGATCGACGCGCCGCATGAGGTGGTGAACAAGACCATCGCCCACCGCCTGGGCCGCGAGGCCAAGGTGCTGGCCGGCCTGCAGAAGCTGGGCAGCGCCGCGCCGGTGGACGAAGCCGCGCTGGTGGCCGAGGTGTATGCCGACACGCCCAAGCCGCTGCATGCGATGGCATTGCGGTCGCTGCGCGCGCACCTGCAGAAGCTGCAGGCCGAAGGCCGGGCCCGACAGCACGGCGACCGCTGGCAGGTGCCGGCATGAGCGGCGGCTTCGGCGCGGCCCACGCCGTGCTGCAGGCCGAGGTGGATGCCGACCGCCTGGCCGGCGTGTCCTGCGCCACGCTGCGCCATGGCGAGTTGATCGACAGCTTCTGCACCGGCTTCGCCGACCGAGAGGCCGGCGTGCCGATGGCGCCCGACACCATCCACCGCGCCTTCAGCAACACCAAGCTGTTCACCACGGTGCTGGTGCTGATGCTGGCCGAGCAGGGCCACTGGCAGCTGGACGACCCGCTCCAACGCTGGATGCCCGCCTTCGGCCGCGTGCGCGTGCTGCGGCCCGGCGCCACCACGCTCGACGACACCGAGCCACTGGGCACCGACATCACGATCCGCCAGCTGGTCACCCACACGTCGGGCCTGGCGCACGGCGTGTTCGACCCCGACGGCCTGCTCTACAAGGCCTACCACGCCAGCGGTGTGCGTGGCCACACCACCACGCTGGCCGCGCAGATGGACCTGCTGGCCGAATTGCCGCTGGGCAGCCAGCCCGGCACGCAGTGGGAATATGCGCTGGGCATCGACGTGCTGGCCCGGCTGTGTGAACTGGCCACCGGCCAGAGCTTCGGCGACGCACTGCAGGCCCGCATCCTCGGCCCGCTGGGGCTGGTGGACACCGGTTTCGTGCTGCGGCCCGACCAGGTGCCGCGCCTGGCGGCGCTGTACAAGGGCGACCTGGCCGACCCGATGAAGCCCGGGCTGGAACGCCTGACCACCACGCCCTGGCCCGACGCCTACATCAAGCCGGTGCCGCGCCAGTCCGGCGCCGGCGGCCTGTTCTCCACCCAGGCCGACATGCTGGGTCTGCTGCGCCAGCTGCTGCCGGGCCAGCCGTCGCAGCTGCTGCTGCCGGCCACGCTGTCGGCGATGTGTACCGACCAGGTGCCACCGCAGCTGTGCGTGCAGTTTCCGGTGCCCGGCCCCATCTCCAGCCTGGGCTACGGCCTGGGCGGGGCGGTGGTGCGGCGCGCGTCCAGCCTAGAACCGGCGGGCGCCGTGGGTGAACTGCAGTGGGGCGGCCTGGCCGGCACACACTGGTTCATCAACCCGGTCAACGGCCTGGCCGGCGTGGTGATGTGCCAACGCCACTTCGGCTTCTGGCACCCGGCCTGGTTCGCCTACAAACGCCAGATGTACGCGGCCGCCGGGCACTGACCGGCTGGCTGGGCGGCCAGCGGTTACTTGTCGGCCGCCTGGATCAGCTCGGCCACCTCGGCCTGGCGCGGGAACTTGTTGCCCAGCGCGGCCAGGGTCGACAGCTCGCTGCGGGCGTTGGCCTTGTCGCCCGACTGGACCATCAGTCTGGCCAGCTGCAGGCGGAAGCCGTGGTTGTCGGGTGCGGCGGCCACGGCCTGTTTCTGCTGATCCAGCGCGCGCGGCAGCTGCTGCTCGGCCGCCAGGGCCAGGGCCAGGGTGTCCATCACCGCCGCCGACTTGGGCGCGCGCTGCAGGGCCCGCTCGGCCAGCGCCACGGCGCCCGGCTTCTTCTGCATGGCCAGCACGTAGGCCAGGTTGTTCAGCGCCAGCACGTTGGCCGGCTGCTTGGCGATGACCTGCTGGTACAGCGCTTCGGCATCGGCGGTCTTGCCGCTGGCCAGGGACTGGTCGCCCAGATGCAGCACGAAGGCCATGTCCTCGGGGTGCTTTTTGCGCCAGTCCTGCGCGAAGGCGTCGGCCTCGGCCGTCTTCTTGCCCGCCGTCAGCGCGGCATGCAGGCGCTGCGGCGCGTCGCCGGCCTGGGGCCGGGCCACGGCCTTGCGCAGCGCAGCGGCGGCGGCGTCCCAGTTCTTGCGGCGCAGCTCCACGTCGCCTTCCATGCTGTAGCCGGTGGCGTCGTCCGGGCGCTGGGCCTGCACCTTGCGGGCGATGGTCAGCGCGGCATCGGGTTTGTTTTCCTGCAGCGCCATCATCACCAGGGCCTGCTGCACCAGTGGCACGTCGGGCGCCAGTTCACCGGCGCGGCGCACGGCGGCGGCGGCGGCCGAGGTGTTGCGCGCCGCCGTGTGCGCATCGGCCAGGCGCAGGTGCGGCAGGGCCGAGCGTGGGGCCGCGGTGGCCAGCCGGTTGAAGGTGGTGACGGCCTGCTCGGGGGCGCCCGCCAGCAGCTGGGCGCGGCCCAGCCGGTCCAGCAGCTCGGGGTGGTCGGGCAGCAGCGCCAGGCCGGCCTGCGCCGCGTCCTGCGCGGCCTTGGCCTGGTTGGTGCCCAGCAGCTGGTCGATCAGCAGCATGCGGGGTGTGGGGTCGGCGGGGTCGGCCGCCACCGCCTTGTTCAGCCACGCGAGGGCGTCTTCGGGCTTGCCGCCGCTGCGGGCGGTCAACTCGGCCAGCGCCAGCATGGCGCCGGCGTTCTTGGGGTTGCGCTGCAGCGCGGCGTCGAAGCGGGCGCGCGCGGCGTCGGGCTGCTTGTCGTTCAGGTCCAGCGTGGCCAGCCCGGCCAGGGCGGGCAGGTAATCGGCGTTCTTGGTCAGCGCGGCCTCGAAGTGCTTGCGCGCGGCCGGCAGGTCCTTGCGCTGCAGTGCGATGCGTCCGCGCAGCTGGTCGGGCAGGGCATCGGCCGGCAGCTTGGCGGCCAGGTTGTCGACCGCCTTCAGCGCACCGGCGGCATCGTTGGTGCGCACCAGCAGGTTGATCAGCGCCATGTCGGCATTGGTGCCCTTGTCGGCCGCCGCCACGGCGCGCAACTCGGCCAGTGCCGCCGGCCCCTTGCCCTTGGCCGCATTGGACAGGGCGATGGCCATGCGCACCCGCAGGTCATCGGGCTTGAGCTTGGCCGCGCGGGCAAAGCTGGCGGCGGCGGCGGCGGTGTCGCCCTTCATCATCTGCGCCTGGGCAGCCAGTGACAGGCTGTCGACGTCGGCCTTCTCGCCCAGCAGCGGCGCCAGCGTGGCCAGGGCCTTGTCGGACTGGCCGCTGCGCAGCAGCACCTGGGCCAGCTGCCGGCGCGGGCCCGGCGCTTGCGGCGCCAGCTGCACCGCCTTGCCCAGGTGGGCCTCGGCCTGGGCCAGGCTGTTGAGCTGCAGCTCGGCCTGCGCGGCCAGCAGCAGCACCTGCAGGTTGTCGGGTGTGTTGCGCAGCAACAGCTGGGTCAGCTCGCGGGTGCGCTTGTGGTCGCCCTTCTGGCTGGCCAGCACGGCCTCGAAGAACAGGGTCTGCACGCTCTTGGGCGCGGCCTTCTGCAGCGCCTGCCACTGGGTGGTGGCGGCGGGCACATCGCCTGCGCCCAGGTGCAGGCCGATGATGGCGGCATGCAGCGTGGTGTTGTTGGGCTGGCGCTTCAGCGCCTCCTGGTAGGCGGCAATCGCAGCGGCGGCGGGCGGTGCCGGCTGGCCGGTGGGGCCACGCAGCAGCAGGTCACCCTGCAGCTGCCAGGCCTCGGCCAGGTCGGGCTGCTTGGACAGCAGAGCTTTCACCTGGGCCAGCGCGTCGGCCTGATCACCGCGTGCGGCCGCCAGCCTGGCGCGCAGCATCAGCGCCGGGCTGTGGTCGGGCAGGTCGCGCAGCACGCTGTCCACCCGGGCGGCGGCGGCGTCGGTGTTGCCGCTGCCGGCCTCGGCCATGGCCAGGCTGGTCTGCAGGCGGGCCTGTGCGCTGGGTTCGTTCAGCTTGACGTTGCCGAACTGCTGCAGCAGCAGCGCACCCTTGTTCTGGCCCAGCAGGCTGGACGCCAGCGCCGGCAGCACCTGCGCTTCGGGGTGCTGCAGTTCCAGCGCGCGGCGCAACTCCACCTCAGCGCCAGCCATGTCGCCCGTGTCGAGCAATAGCTGGCCCAGCAGGAAGCGTGCTTCGCCGTTGTCGGGCGACTGCTGCAGCGCGCCCTTCAGATGGATGCGCGCTGCTTCCACGTCCTTCTTGGCCAAGGAGGCGCGGGCCTGCTCCATCAGCTTGCCGGTGTCCGGCCCGCCGCAGGCGGCCAGGCCGGCCACCATGGCCGCTGCCAGCGCCAGGCCGGCCCATCGCCCCGCCGCGGCCTGCCACACCTTGCTGCCCACCTGCTGACCCATGCTCCACTCCTGGCATCCAGATGCGGCAGCGCCGCTGCAGCCGCAGCGCAGAAGTATCGCCCGCAGCATCTGGCTGGCCGGGTCTGGGTTTGCCGACAAGTTCTCAGTCGGCGGCCGTCTCCGCGGTCAGCAAGGCCGCATTGCCGCCGGCAGCGGCAGTGTTGATGGTCAGCGTCTGCTCGGCGCAGAAGCGGTAGAGGTAGTGCGGCCCGCCGGCCTTGGGCCCGGTGCCCGACAGCCCTTCACCGCCAAACGGCTGCACGCCCACCACCGCGCCGATCATGTTGCGGTTGACGTAGACATTGCCCACCCGCGCCTGCGCCGCGATCTGCAGCGCCCGGCTGTCGATGCGGGTCTGCACGCCCAGCGTCAGGCCGTAGCCCAGGCGGTTGATGCGGGCCACCAGGGCGCCCACGTCGTCACCGCCCACCCCCCCCCAGCGCAGCACATGCAGCACCGGGCCGAACACCTCCTGCTGCAGGTCCTCGACCGCGTCGATCTCGAAGGCCACCGGCGCGATGTGGGTGGCCGCCCAGCGGGCGTGCATCGGCGTGCGGCCCAGCAGCCTGGCGCTGCCCTCCAGCCGCGCCACCTGGCGGCCCAGGTGGGCATGGGCCTCGGCGTCGATCACCGGGCCGACGTCGGTGGCCAGGTCGCCGGCCGCACCCAGCCGCAACTCGGCCAGCGCGCCTTGCAGTATGGTGATCACGGTGTCGGCGATGCGCGCATGCACGCACAGCAGCCGCAGTGCCGAGCAGCGCTGGCCGGCCGATCGGAAGGCGCTCTGCACCACGGCGTCGACCGCCTGCTCGGGCAGGGCGCTGCTGTCGACGACCATCGCGTTCAACCCACCGGTCTCGGCGATCAGCGGCACGATCGGGCCGTCGCTGGCGGCCAGCGCCCGCTGGATCTGCTTGGCCACGGCCGTGCTGCCGGTGAAGCACACGCCGGCCGTGGCCGGGTGCGCCACCAGCTGCGCGCCCACGGTCTCGCCCGGGCCGTGCAGCAGGGTCAGCGCATCGGCGGGCACGCCGGCCTGGTGCAGCAGCGCGGCGAAGGCGGCGGCCACGCCCGGCGTCTGCTCGGCCGGCTTGGCGGCCACCGCATTGCCGGCCACCAGCGCGGCCACCACCTGGCCGGCAAAGATCGCCAGCGGAAAGTTCCACGGCGAGATGCAGACGAACACGCCGCGGCCGTGCAGCCGCAGTTCATTGCTCTCGCCAGCGGGGCCGGGCAGGGGGATCGGCTGCAGCTTCTCGGCCGCCTGCTGGGCGTAGTAGCGGCAGAAGTCCACCGCCTCGCGCACCTCGGCCACCGCGTCGCCCAGGGTCTTGCCGGCTTCGACCGCCAGCAGACCGCAGAAGTGCGCCATCTGCGCTTCCAGCAGGCTGCCGGCGCGGGCGATCACTGCAGCGCGGTCGGCCACCGGCCGGGCGGCCCAGGCGTCGAAGCCGGCCTGCAGCCGGTCCATCGCGCTGGCCACGTCGGCCGGCGTGGCGGTGGCCGTGGCCGGCACGGTGGTGCTGGCCACGGCTGCCAGCAGCGGCGCGCGCTGCTCGGGCACGGCCAGGTCCAGCCCGCGGCTGTTGGCCCGGCCGGGGCCGAACAGCGCGCGCGGCGCCGGCTGGCCCGGCACTTGCGCCGGCTGCAGGGGCGAGCGCAGCAGCAGGTCGGTGCCCACCGCGGGGTCGGCCAGCTGGTGTACGAAGGACGAATTGGCGCCGTTCTCCAGCAGGCGGCGCACCAGGTAGGCCAGCAGGTCGCGGTGCTCGCCCACCGGCGCGTAGATGCGCAGCGGCAGCGTCGGCAGGGCGGCCATCACCTCGCGGTAGACGCCCTCGCCCATGCCGTGCAGGCGCTGCATCTCGAAGCGCAGGCCTGGCCGTGGGTCATTGGCGGGGCGCGGCCAGCCGGCCGCGCGGGTCATGCCCACGATGGCCGCGATGGTGCCGGCGTTGTGGGTGGCGAACTGCGGCAGGATGATGTCGGCATGGCCGATCAGCGCCTGCGCGCAGGCCAGGTAGCTGATGTCGGTGTGGTGCTTGTGGGTGAAGACGGGGTAGCCGTCCAGGCCCAGCTCCTGCGCGCGCTTGACCTCGCCGTCCCAGTAGGCACCCTTGACCAGCCGCACCATGAAGCGCAAGCCCCGCGCGCGGCCGATGGCGGCCACGGCGTCGATCATCTCGCGCGCCCGGGTCTGGTAGCTCTGGATGGCCAGGCCGAAGCCGGCCCACTGCGGCGCAGTGGCGGCCACATGGTCGGCGAGCGCGTCGAACACGACCAGCGACAGCTCCAGCCGGTCGCTTTCTTCGGCGTCGATGGTCAGGTTGATGTCGGCCGCGGCGGCCAGGTCGATCAGCGCGGCCACGCGCGGCACCAACTCGGTGAGCACGCGGTCGAGCTGGCTCTCTTCATAGCGCGGGTGCAGCGCGCTCAGCTTGATCGACAGGCCGTCGCGCTCGGCCGGGCCGGTGCCGGTGGCGTGCGCTGCCGACTGCGCGGCAATCGCGCGCAGCGCTGCCTGGTAGGCCGCGCCGTAGCGCAACGCATCGGCATCGGTGCGGGCGCCTTCGCCCAGCATGTCGAACGAGAAGCGCAGCTGCGGCGCAGTGCGACGGGCGCTGCGGGCCTCGGCCAGCGCAGCGTCGATGGTCTGGCCCAGCACGAACTGCCGGCCCAGCAGGCCGATGGCGCGCACCGTGGCCGCCACCACGGTCTGCGCGCCCAGGCGGTCCAGCAGGCCGGGTTGCTGGTCGCCCAGGCCCGGCAGCATGCGCTTGGCCAGCCCCAGTGCGCTGGCCGAGATGCCGGCCAGCAGCTTGTGCGGTGAGCCCTCGGCCGCACCGGCGGAGAAGTCGGCGCGGCCCAACTGGTCGGCCGTCAGCGCGATGGCGGTGGCGGCGTCGGGCACCCGCAGCAGGGCCTCGGCCAGCCGCATCAGCGCCAGGCCCTCGGCGCTGCTGATCGGGTATTCACGCAACAGCGATTCCATCGCCCAGAACGGTGCGGGTTGGTCGCGCACCGCGGTCACCCAGGGCGTGGCCTGCGCCACCACCGCGCTCCAGTCGACCGGGCCGTCGCGCCGCAGGCCGGCCAGCAGGCCCTGCAACACGGTGGCCTCGTCGCGGCAGGGCGCCGGCAGGCGGGATGCGGTGGGCAGGGCGGTGGTGGTGGCTGGCATGGGCAGACTCCGGGCGGCTGGGCGACGAAGCTGCCAGCTTAGGCCGGTCGCTGCCGAAGATTTCTGCGGAATTCGACCCGTCGACCGAGGAAGATCCAGTGCAGGCCGGCCGCTGCACCGTGCACGCCGCTCCCGGGTTTTATGATTCGCCACGGTCCAGAGGCCCGGCCAAGGCACCGGCCGCCCCCCACTTCCCAGGAGCCTGCTGCATGTGTACTGGCATTTCGCTACGATCGGCAGATGGCGGCGTCGTCGCCGCACGCACCGTCGAATGGGCGTTGAGCGACGCGCACCACGACCGGGTCGGCGCGTTCGGCCGCGGCCGACAGGCGACGGCGCAGACCCCCACCGGCCTGGATGGCCTGCAATGGACCGGCCGGTACGGCTTCGTGTCGCTCACCGCCTACGGCCAGCCGTACGGGCCGGACGGCATGAACGAGGCCGGCCTGTACGTCGGCGTCTACTACTTCCCCGGCTGCTATGCGCCGGCGCCGTTCGACCCCGCGCAGCGCCACCGCACCGCCAGCGTGGGCGATTTCATGCAGTGGATGCTGTCGTCCTTCGCCACCGTGGCCGAGGTGCGTGAACACCTCGGCGAGGTGCGTGTCGTCGACGTGGTGGACCCGCGCTTCGGTGGCGCCGCGCTGCCCTTCCACTGGAAGGTCGCCGACCCGTCGGGCGCGGCCATCGTCATCGAGATCACCGACGGCGGGCGGGTGTCGGTGTTCGATGCCCTGCTCGGCGTGATCGCCAATTCGCCGACCTACGACTGGCACCTGACCAACCTGCGCAACTACATCGGCCTGAGCGCGGCGCCGTCGTCGCCCCTGACGATCGAGGGTCTGCGCCTGGCCCCGTTCGGCGGCGGCTCGGGGCTGGTGGGCCTGCCGGGTGACTACTCGCCCCCGTCGCGCTTCGTGCGGGCGGCGGCCCTGACGGCCCTGGCGCGGCCGCTGGCCACCTCGACCGACGCGGTGTTCGAGGCTTTCCGCATCCTCGACAGCTTCAACATCACCGTCGGCGCCACGGCACCGGCCGGCCACCAGGCGAGCGACATCGTCAGCGCCACCCAGGTCACCACGGCCTGCGACCTGGCGACCCGCACGCTGTACTTCCACTCGATGCACAACCGGCAGGTGCGGGCGGTGCGGCTGGCCGACATCGACTTCGGCGCCGTCACCACGCAGGTGCTGGAGGGCGGCGCCCAGCGCAGCCAGTCGGTCGTGGACCTGCGCGCGGCCTGACAGGCCGGGCGCGGCGCGCCCGCGTCAGGCCGACCGCGGGGCCGCGCGCCTGGGCAGGCTGGCCGCCTGCGCACCCACCTGCCACAGCAGCGCTGCCGTCATGCCCAGCCCCTGGCGCATCAGCCCGGGCAGCACATGTTCATTCGGTGCATGCTGGCTGCAGGCCGGGTAACTGTGCGGCACCCACACCGTGGGCAGGCCCAGGATGTCGGCGAACACGTCATTGGGCAGGCTGCCGCCCAGGTTGGGCAGCAGCGCGGGCTTCACGCCGGTGCTGGCCTGCAGGCTGGCCATCGCCAGCCGCACCCAGGCGTTGTCGGGGTCCAGCCGGGTGGCGTGCATCAGCTCGGGCTGGCTGACGGTGATGCCGTGGAAGTCATTGTCCTGCAGGTGCTGCAGCACGTGTTCGCGGATGCGGTGGGCGTCGGTGCCGACCACGAAGCGCAGCTGCAGCGTGGCCCGCGCCACCGGCGGGATGGCGTTGACCGGCTGCGCCGGGTTGCCGCAGCCGTAGGCCAGCACCTCCAGCGCGTTCCAGCCGAACACCCGCTCGGCCGGCGTCAGGCCAGGCTCGCCCCAGGCGGTGTCCACCTCGGGGTCGCCGGGGCCGCCGCCCACGGTGATGTCGGCCAGCGCGGCGCGCACTGCGGCCGGGATCGGCGGCGGGCGCAGGCCCTGCACGCGGATGCCACCGCGCGCGTCGACCATGCTGGCGATGGCGTTGGCCAGCACCGTGCCCGGGTTGCGCAGCAGGCCGCCCCAGTTGCCCGAATGGTGGCCGCCGTCGCGCGCCTTCAGCACCAGCTCGAAGTTGGTGACCCCGCGCGAGCCCAGGAAGACCGTGGGGCGGTCGGCGCGCAGGCGCGGGCCGTCGCTGGCGATCAGCACGTCGGCGGCCAGCGCCGCGCGCTGGGCGGTGCAGAACTCGGCCAGGCCGGGTGAGCCGGTCTCCTCGCCCATCTCCACCAGCCACTTGGCGTTGAAGCCCAGGCGGCCGCCGCGCGCGGCCAGCACCGCGGCCAGCGCGCCGATGTTGATGCTGTGCTGGGCCTTGTTGTCGGCGGCGCCGCGGCCGTACCAGCGCGCGCCCAGGGGCGTGTCGGCGGGCGTCAGCGTCCAGGGGTCGCGGCCGTCGGCCCACTGGCCTTCATGGCCGCGCACCACGTCGCCATGGCCGTAGAACAGCACCGTGGGCAGCGCAGGGCCTTCCAGCCGCTCGGCGATCAGGAAGGGCGGCGCGCCCGGTACCGGGTTGGGGTGGATCTGCGACGTGAAGCCCAGCGCGGCCAGCGCCGGGGCGATCTGCCCGCGCAGGTAGGCCGCCAGCTCGGCCGCACGCTCGGCGTTCTGGCTCTCGGTGCGGCAGGCCACGCGCGCGGCCAGGGTGTCGAAGAAGGCGCCGCTGTCGAACAGCGCCTCGGCATGGGCCACGGCGGCAGCTTCTGACATGGGGTCTCCTCAGGCGGACTTGACGACCAGGCTGAAATGCTCCACCTGCGGCGGCTGGGCGAAGAACGGCCCGATGATGGCGCGCCACTGCGGGAACAGCGGGCCTTCGCGGAAGCCCGCGGTGTGGTCTTCCAGCGTGGCCCAGACGATCTGCAGCACATAGCGCTCGGGGCTTTCCACACCGCGTGTCACGCTGAACCCCTGCATGCCCGCCGCCTGGCTGGCCACGGTGGCCAGCGCGCGCTGGATGGCTTCCTCGAAGGCAGCGTTCTGGCCGGGTTGGATGCGGATGTCGGCGATCTCGAGAATCATGCAGGGCTCCCTGGTGGCAATGGGCCCAGTTTAGGGCGCTGGGCTACAGTGGCCGGTCACCACCGACCTTCGCCAGAACGCCCAGCCATGGCCCACCACACCGAGCTGCTGATCATCGACGCGCAGAACGACTTCTGCGACCTGCCCGACGCCTGGTGCGCCAGCGACCCCGCCACCGGCGCGCTGCTGCGACCGGCGCTGCCGGTGCCCGGCGCCCATGCCGATCTGCTGCGCCTGGCCAGCTTCATCGGTGCGGCGGCTGGCCGCATCGACGGCATCACCGTCACGCTCGATTCCCACCACCGCCACGACATCGCCCACCCGCCGTACTGGCGGCGCGGCGATGGCGCGGCCGTGGCGCCGTTCACCACCATCACCGCCGCCCAGGTGCGCGCCGGTGACTACACCCCCGCCGTGCCCACCGAGCTGCCGCGCAGCCTGGCCTACCTGGACGCGCTGGAGGCCACCGGCCGCTACACGCTGATGGTGTGGCCGGTGCACTGCCAGCTGGGCAGCTGGGGCCATGGTTTGCACCCCGCGGTGCTGGCCGCCTGCAATGCCTGGGAAGACGCCCGCCACACGCCGGTGCGGGTGGTCGACAAGGGCAGCTTCCCCTGGAGCGAGCACTACAGCGCGCTGCAGGCCGAGGTGCCCGACCCCAGCGACCCCGGCACCCAGCTCGACCACGCGCTGCTGCAGCGCCTGGACACCGCCAGCACCCTGCTGGTGGCCGGCCAGGCCAGCAGCCACTGCGTGAAGGCCACGGTGGAGCACCTGGTGCAGCACCTGCCCGGCGGCCGGCCCGACCGCCTGGTGCTGCTGACCGACTGCATGAGCCCGGTGGCCGGCTTCGAACCACAGGCGCAGGGGTTTCTGGCTGCGATGCAGGCCCTGGGCGTGCGCTGCCTGCCACAGGCGGAGGCTGCACCGCTGCTGTGATCAGTGCGGCTGACGCCGCGCTGGACGGCCTGGCCGGGTGACCGGGCACCTGGTGATGGGCGGTGTGGCGTGCAGTCCCCGCGCTGACACGCCTGGCCCGGGCCGCGGCCTACACTGGCTTGGCATGCCGCCGCCCGCCGCCCCCGCCGCCGAGGAATCTCGCCAGGCCTGGGTGGTGGTGTGGGCCTGCTTCCTGGCGCTGGCGGTGATCTTCGGCGTCTCGTATTCGTTCGCGGCGTTCTTTGCATCGCTGACCACCGAGTTCAGCGCCCGCCGCGCCGATGTGTCGCTGGTGTTCGGCCTGTGCGGGCTGGTGTACTTCACCGGCGGTGCGGCAGCCGGCCTGGCGGCCGACCGCTTCGGCCCGCGGCTGGTGTGTGGCGCGGGCATGCTGTGCATCGCCGCCGGCCTGGCCGTCAGCAGCCTGGCCACCGCCATGTGGATGGTCTACCTGGCCTACGGTGTGGGCATCGGCGTGGGCATCGCGCTGGTCTACACCCCGTCGATCGCCTGCGTGCAGCCCTGGTTCACCCGCCGCCGCGGCCTGGCCGCGGGCATTGCCAGTGCCGGCATCGGCGCCGGCACGGTGCTGGTGCCGCTGCTGGCCACCGCGCTGATCGCCGCGCTGCAGTGGCGCAGCGCCATGCTCTGGCTGGCGCTGGGCGTGCTGCTGCTGGGAGGCGGTGCCACGCTGTTGCTGCAGCGCGCGCCCGCGGCCAGCGGTGCCGGCGGGCGGGCCGTGGCCGGCCACACGCTGCGCCAGGCCATGGCCACGCCGCACTTCCGCTGGTTCTACCTGATGACGTTTCTGGCCGGGCCGGTGATGTTCGTGCCCTTCGCCCATGTGTCGGCCGCCGCGCGTGACCTGGGCGTGGACGATGCCCGCGCCGTCGGCCTGGTCGGGCTGATCGGCATCGGCAGCCTGACGGGGCGCTTTGCCATCGGCGCGCTGGCCGACCGGGTGGGCCGGCCGCTGACGCTGGCGCTGGCGATGGCGTCGATGGGGCTGTGCTTCCTGGTGTGGTGGGGCGCGCGCAGCTGGGGCGCGATGGCGGTGTTCTCGCTGTGGATGGGGCTGAGCTACGGCGGCATCGTCTCGCTGATGCCGGCCATGTGCATGGACCTGTTCGGCGCGCGGGCGGTGTCGGCCATCATCGGCACGCTCTACACCGGCGCGGCCGCCGGCAACCTGCTGGGCCCCTGGGTGGCTGGCGCGGTGTTCGACGCCACCGGCAGCTACACACCGGTGATCTGGGCATGCCTGGCGCTGTCGGCCCTGGCCACGGCGGCGGCCTGGCGCCTGGTGGGCCCGCCGCCACCGGTGCCAGCGCAGGCTGCGGCCGCATGAAGACGCTGTCCTGCGGCATCCTGGTGCTGAACGACCAGCACGAGCTGCTGCTGTGCCATGTCACCGGCGCCTGGCACTGGGACATCCCCAAGGGCGGGGCCAACCCCGGCGAGACCCCGCTGGACGCTGCGCTGCGCGAGACACGCGAGGAGTGCGGCATCGACTTCACCGGCCAGCCGCTGCACGACCTGGGCCAGATGGCCTACCGACCGCGCAAGGACCTGCACCTGTTTGCCGTGCGCACCGACCGCTTCGACGCCGCCAGCTGCCATTGCGACAGCCGCTACAGCGACACCTGGGGCCGCGACCGGCCCGAGATGGACGGCTTCGAATGGACCCGCTTCGACCGGGTGCACCGCCGCTGCGCCCGCCACATGGGCGAGGTGCTGACGCAAAGGCTCGCGCTGCCGGCCCTGCTGGCGCAGTTGCGGGCCGACATGCCGGCCGGCGCGGCCTAGACTGCTGCGGTTGCCGCTTCCAACCCTGCCGCCATGCCGCTGATCCCCCACCCCGCCCTGCGCCGTCTTGCCAGCAGCCTGCTGCTGGCCTTGTCTGCCGCCGCCATGCTGGCGCCCGCCCGGGCCCAGCCCCTGCCGCCCGGGCTGCAGCAGGGCACCCAGGTCGAGGGCATCACCGAGTACCGCCTGCCCAACGGCCTGCAGGTGCTGCTGGTGCCCGACGCCACCAAGCCCAGCACCACCGTCAACGTCACCTACCGGGTCGGGTCACGCCATGAGAACTACGGCGAGACCGGCATGGCCCACCTGCTGGAGCACCTGATCTTCAAGGGCACGCCCACCCAGCGCCACGTGATGGCCGAGCTCAGCCGCCGCGGCCTGCGCTTCAATGGCACCACCGGCTTCGACCGCACCAACTACTTCGCCAGCTTCAGCGCCAACGACGACAACCTGCGCTGGTATCTGGCCTGGCAGGCCGATGCCATGGTCAACAGCCTGATCGCCCGCAGCGACCTCGACACCGAGATGACCGTGGTGCGCAACGAGATGGAATCGGGCGAGAACAACCCGGTGCGCGCCACCATCGAGCAGACGCTGGCGGCCATGTACCAATGGCACAACTACGGCAAGATGCCCATCGGCGCCCGCGCCGATGTCGAGAACGTCGACATCCCGCGCCTGCAGGCCTTCTACCGCCTGCACTACCAGCCCGACAACGCCACCCTGGTGGTGGCCGGCAAGTTCGATGCGGCCCAGGTGCTGGGCTGGGTGGCGCAAAGTTTCGGCCCCATCCCCAAGCCTGCCCGGGTGCTGCCGCCCACCTACACCGTCGACCCGGCGCAGAAGGGTGAACGCACGGTGACGGTGCGGCGCAAGGGCGGCGCGCCCTTCCTGCTGGCGGCCTTCCACGGCCTGCCGGCGGGCCACCCCGACTTTGCCGCCACCGACGCCCTGGCCGCGATGCTGGGCAACGCCCCCGCCGGCCGGCTGCACAAGCGCCTGGTCGAGGCCAAGCTGGCGGCCAGCAGCTTCGGCTTCACCTGGGCCGTGGCCGAGCCGGGGCCGCTGATGCTGGGCCTGCAGCTGGCGCCCGGGCAGGACGCGGACGCCGCCCGCGCTGCCCTGTTTGCCACGGTGGACGCCGCCGTCACCACCGAGCTCTTCACCGCCGAGGAACTGGAGCGGGTGCGCACCCAGTGGCTGAACGACTGGGACCAGGGCTTTTCCGACCCCGAGCGGGTGGGTGTGGCGCTGAGCGAGGCCATCGGCAACGGCGACTGGCGGCTGTACTTCCTGGCCCGCGACCGCATGCGCGCGCTGACCCTGGCCGATGTGCAGCGCGTGGCCCAGGCCCGCCTGGTGCCCGACAACCGCACGCTGGGCACCTACCTGCCCACCGACGCGCCCCGGCGCGCACCCGATCCGGCGCTGGTGGCCGTGGGCCCGATGGTGCAGGGGTACAAGGGCGACGCTGCCGTGGCCCAGGCCGAGGCCTTCGACGCCACTCCGGCCAACCTGGACGCCCGCACCCAGACCAGCACCCTGCCCAGCGGGCTGAAGGTGGCGCTGCTGCCCAAGGGCACCCGCGGCGCCACGGTGCAGGCGCGGCTGGTGCTGCGCTTCGGCGACGCGGACAGCCTGCGCGGGCAAGGCATGGCGGTGTCCATGCTGGGCGGGCTGATCGACAAGGGCGGTGCCGGCATGACCCGCGCGCAGATCAGCGACGCCTTCGACAAGCTGCGTGCCGACGTGGGGTTCAGCGCTGGCGGCCAGGCCCTGACAGTGGGCATCACCACCGTGCGCCAGCATCTGCCGGCGGTGGTGGCGCTGGTGGGCCGGCTGCTGCGTGAGCCCGGCCTGCCGGCCGACGCGCTGGACGAGCGCCGCCAGCAATTGCTGGCCGCTGTTGCCGCCCAGCGCAGCGAGCCCGGCGCGGTGGCCAGCAAGGCGCTGCAGCGCCATGGCAACCCCTACCCGCGCGGTGACCTGCGCCACGTCGCCAGCTTCGACGAGGCGGTGCAGGACGCCAATGCCGCCACCGTGGACATGGTGCGGACGGTGCACCGCCGCTTTGTCAGCGCCGCCAGCGGCGAGTTCAGCGCCGTTGGCGACCTGGACGTGGCGGCCGTGCAGGCCGCGCTGGCCCAGGCGTTTGGCGACTGGCGTGCGCCGGCTGCCGGCGCGGCGCCCGGTGCCGCCTTCGTGCGGGCGCCGCAGCCGCTGGTGGCCGCGCCGCCGCTGCGCCAGCTGCTGCCCACGCCCGACAAGCCCAATGCCAACCTGCTGCTGGAGCAGCCCCTGGCCCTGAACGACACCCACCCCGACTATCCGGCCATGCTGGTGGCCAACCACCTGCTGGGCGGCGGCGCGAACGCCCGGCTGTGGGCCCGCATCCGCGAGAAGGACGGCCTCAGCTACGACGTGCGCAGCTACGTGCTGTGGAGCAACTTCGAGCCGGCATCGCGCTGGCAGGCCTCAGCCATCTTCGCGCCGCAGAACCAGCCCAAGGTGGAAGCCGCGCTGAAGGACGAAGTGGGCCGCGCACTGCAGGACGGCTTCAACCAGAAAGAGCTGGACGAAGGCCGCATCGGCCTGCTGAACCAGCGCCGCCTGGGCCGGGCGCAAGACCCGGCGGTGGCCGGCGTGCTGGTCAACAACCTGTACCTGCAGCGCCGGTTTGCGCTGCAGCAGGCCACCGACGACGCCATCGCCGCGCTGACCATCGACCAGGTCAACGCGGCCCTGCGCCGCTACATCGACCCCAGCCGCTGGGTGGTGATGTGGGCGGGTGATTTCAAACAATGAACCGAGGACAGACCGATGAACACCGACACCCCCGTGACCGCCAGCCCCCTGGCCGCCGCCATCGAAACTGCGGCCCAGGCCGTGCTGGACCGGGTGACCGCCTGGCGGCGCGACTTCCATGCCCACCCCGAGCTGGGCAACCGTGAATTCCGCACCGCCGGCATCGTGGCGGCGCACCTGCGCGCCCTGGGGCTGGATGAAGTGACCACCGGCGTGGCCCACACCGGCGTGGTGGGGCTGCTGAAGGGCGGCCTGCCCGGCCCGGTGGTGGCGCTGCGCGCCGACATGGACGGCCTGCCGGTGGCCGAGGAAGTCGACATCCCGTTCGCCAGCAAGGCCAAGGCCGAGTGGAACGGCGAGCAGGTGGGCGTGATGCACGCCTGCGGCCACGACACCCACACCGCCATCCTGATGGGCGTGGCCGAGGTGCTGGCCGGCCTGCGCGCGCAGTTGCCGGGCACGGTCAAGTTCCTGTTCCAGCCCGCCGAGGAGATGCCGCCCGAAGGCGAGGACGGCGGCGCCAAGATGATGGTGGCCGAAGGCGCGATGCGCAACCCCAAGCCCGACGCGGTGTTCGGCCTGCATGTCACCAGCCGGCTGCCGGTGGGCGTGATCGGCTACCGCCCCGGCCCCACCATGGCCAGCAGCGACAGCCTGAAGATCACCGTGCGCGGCAGCCAGACCCACGGCGCCATGCCCTGGTTCGGCGTCGACCCGATCGTCACCAGCGCCCAGGTGGTGATGGGCCTGCAGACGGTGGTCAGCCGCCAGATCGACCTGACGCGCGAGCCGGCGGTGGTCACCATCGGCACCATCCACGGCGGCCTGCGGCAGAACATCATCCCCGACCAGGTGGTGATGACCGGCACCATCCGCACCTTCGACGAAGCCATGCGCGACGATGTGCATGAGCGGGTGAAGTACCTGGGCGAGACCCTGGCCAAGGCCAACCGTGCCAACTGCGTGGTGTGCATCGACAAGAACTACCCGGTCACCGTCAACGACCCGGTGCTGACCGAGGCCATGCGCCCCAGCCTGGCCCGCAGCGTGGGCGAAGACAAGCTGATGCTGGTGCCCAAGGTGATGGGCTCGGAAGACTTCTCGTTCTTCCAGCGCGAGGCACCGGGGCTGTTCTATTTCGTCGGCGTGGTGCCGCAGGGGGTCGACCCGATGAAGGTGGCGCCCAACCACTCGCCGCGCTTCTATGTCGACGAAGGCTGCCTGATCGTCGGCGTGCGCAGCATGGCGCACCTGGCGGCTGACTTCCTGCACCACGGCACTGCCGCCGCCTGACCCGCCAACCCGGACCGCCGCCATGACCACCACGCCCACCCAACTGACCGACTGCACCGCCACCGAGTTGCTGGCGCTCTACCGCGCGGGCGCCGCCTCGCCGGTGGAGGCCACCCAGGCCGTGCTGCAGCGCATCGACCAGCTGAACCCGCAGCTCAATGCCTTCTGCCTGGTCGACGGTGAGGCGGCACTGGCCAGTGCCCGGGCGAGCGAGGCGCGCTGGCAGGCCGGTGCGCCCACCGGCGCGCTGGACGGCGTGCCCACCTCGATCAAGGACCTGATCCTGACCCGCGGCTGGCCCACGCTGCGCGGCTCACGCACCGTCGACCCGAACCAGCCCTGGGACGCGGACGCGCCGGTGACGGCCCGCCTGCGCGAGGCCGGCGCGGTGCTGCTGGGCAAGACCAACACGCCCGAGTTCGGCTGCAAGGGCGAGACCAATTCACCGCTGACCGGCATCACCCGCAAGCCCTGGGACCTGTCGCGCACGCCCGGCGGGTCGTCGGGCGGCACCGCGGCGGCGGTGGCCGCTGGCCTGGGGCCGCTGAGCGTGGGCACCGATGGCGCGGGATCGGTGCGCATCCCGGCCGCTTTTTGCGGCAACTTCGGCTTGAAGCCCAGCTTCGGCCGGGTGCCGGCCTATCCGCTGTCGCCGTTCGGCAGCGTGGCCCACCTGGGGCCGCACACCATGGCGGTGGCCGACGCCGCGCTGATGCTGAATGTGATGAGCCAGCCCGATGCGCGCGATTGGACGTCGTTGCCGCCCGATGCGCGCGACTACCGCGTGGGCTTGAACGACGGCGTGCGCGGCCTGCGCATTGCCTATTCACCCACCCTGGGCTATGCCCGGAACGTGCACCCCGAGGTGGCCGACGCCGTGGCCCGGGCGGTGCGCGACCTGGAAGCGCTGGGCGCGGTGGTCGAGCAGGTCGACCCGGGCATCGACGACCCGCTGGACATCTGCACGGGCCTGTGGTTCTTGGGCGCGCTGACGCTGTGGAATGGCATGACGCCCGCGCAGCAGGCTGTGGCCGACCCAGACTTCGTCGCCGAGGCGGCGCTGGGCGCCCAGTACAGCGCGCTGCAGATCCAGCAACTGAACCTGCGGCGCGGTGCGCTGGGCTCGCACCTGCGGCAGTTCATGCAGCGTTTCGATCTGATCGCCACGCCTGCCGTGGCGGTGCCGGCCTTCGAGGCCAAGCCCGCCGGCCATGCGCCGCTGAGCCCCGAGGCCATGCTGGGCTGGACGCCGTTCTCCTACCCGTTCAACCTGAGCCAGCAGCCTGCCTGCAGCATCCCCTGTGGCCTGACCACCGACGGTCTGCCGATCGGCCTGCAACTGGTGGGGCCGATGTTCGGTGATGCGCTGGTGCTGCGCGCCGCACGTGCCTACGAGAGCGTGCGCCCCATCGCCCGGCCGACGCTGGCCTGGGCGTCGTAGTTCGCGTTGGGGCGCGCTTCGGGCGCGCTCGGGTGCGCAGCCGGGGCCCGATCGCGTTCAGCCGACGCTCGTGACCGCCCAGGTGTTGCGGTCGATCGCCCACGATCCCACTGAATCCGGCGTGCCGTGGCTGAAGAAGTCCAGACGCAGCGTGGCCGGGTCGGTCGCCAGCAGGCCGTAGTTCTGGCACTTCGAGCCCACGCCCACCAGTTTGCAGACCGCCGCGCCTGATGCGGTGGCGTCGTGCAGCCAGCGGCCGTCGCCCAGGTTGGTCGACTTGAACCGGTTGGCATGGATGTCGCCGCTGAGCACCAGGATCTTGTACTGGCGGGCCAGCCCCAGCAGCCAGGCGTGGTCGTCAAACAGCGCCCAACGGGCATCATCGTCGGCCTGCACCACTGAACCTGATGCGATCAAGTGCACGGCCGCGGGCGCGGCAGCCAGCTTGGCCTCGATCTGCGCACGCTGGTTGGCGCCCAGCAGGTCGCGCCGGATGCGCCACGACCGGCCATCGGTCAGGTGCAGGTGCAGGTCCGGCGCCAGCGCCCGGTGGCGGTAGCCCGGCGGGGGCTCATTCGGCTGGTTGATGCTGGCGTCGTTGTAGGCATCGGGGAAGCTGCCTGGCGCCAGCCGCGCGTCCAGCGTGCGCCGGAAGGCATTGAACAGCGCGCGCGAGATGCGGATGTTCTCCTTGTAGATGATCTTGTCGATCGCGCCTTCGCCGTAGCTTTCGTCCCACAGAAAGTCGTGGTCGTCCCAGATCGCGTCGGTGGCCACGGCGGTTGCCAGGGCGCGGAACTGCGGTTGGTCCAACTGCGTGCGCCAACGGCCCAGCACGTGCTGCAGAAACTCGACCGGCCCCATCTCCTTGGGGTGCGTCATGCCGATCGGATAGGGCGGCGCGTCGATGTAGACCGAGTCACCCAACAGCAGCAGCCGGTCGGGGCGCTGGGCGGCAATCTGGTCCCACACCGGCTGCTGGGCAAACACGGTGAACGACATGCACGAGGTGAATGCGATCTTCATGGCCTGGACTCCTGGGGACGGTCTGCTGCGCCGCGCTGGCGGTTTGAATCGTCAATGTAGCCCGATTGCCAGGCGGTTGGCGTCCGCCGCCGTGGTCTGAACAGGGGATGGTGGACCGCCGCGGCCGACGAGAAATCGCACCCGCGTATACAAGCTGTGACCTGCCGCACCAGCGCGTCCCTTCATTGGTGCGCCGTTCTGCCGATCAAGCATGACAAGGTCTTCGTGGGCGCTGCCCGGCGCCCCGCCTTGGTCTTGTCTGCCCTGCCCATGAAACGATCTCTGGCCTCGATCGCACGCAAGTCACTGCACCAGGCGGCGCGCAGGGCGCTGGGCTTGCTGCCGCGCAGCCTGCGCTTTGCGTTCTTCCGCAGTCTCATCGATTGCGACGACCAGCCCGACACGCGGCTGGAGCTGAAGATTGCCGACACCCAGGACGAGTTGGAGGCGTGCTTTCGCATCCTGCACGACGCCTATGTTGCCGCCGGCTTCATGCAGCCCGACCCGTCGGGGCTGCGGGTGACGATCTACCACGCCCTGCCCACCACCACCACGTTGTGCGCCAAATGGGACGGCCAAGTGATCGGCACGATCTCGATGATCCGTGAGGGTGTGTTCGGCTTCCCGCTGCAATCGGTCTTCAATCTTGGGCAAGTTCGCTCAAAGACCGGAAAGATCGCCGAAATTTCCGCTCTGGCGATCGACCCGCGGTTCCGCCGTACCGGCGGGCGCATCCTGTTCCCGCTGATGAAGTTCATGTACGAGTACTGCCGTGAGTACTTCGACACCCGGCACATCGTCATTGCGGTCAATCCGAACAAGATCGAGATGTATGAGTCGCTGCTCTTCTTCGAGCGGCTGCAGGCGCGGGTGGTCGACAACTACGACTTTGCCAACGGCGCCCCGGCGGTCGGTGCGACGCTCGACCTGCTGCATGCCCCCGAGGTGTTCCGCGAGGCGTATGCGCAGAAGCGGCCGCGCAAGAACTTGTTCCGCTATTTCGTCGAGACCCGGCTGACGAACATCCGGGCGCCCAACCGCAGGTTCTTCACCACCAACGACCCGGTGATGACGCCGGCGATGCTGGACCACTTCTTCAACCACCGCACCCGGGTCTTCCAGACGCTGAACGATCGCCAGCGCATGCTGTTGCGGTCGATCTACGACAAGCCCGACTACCGCGCCGTGCTGCCGCGGCCGGCAGACGGGTCCGATGAACTGCTGAGCCTGCGCCAGCACCAGCGGTTTTCCATCCGCTGCCCGGCGCGCTTGTCGGTGCGGTCGTACGACACCCGGTTGAGCTACCCGCTGCAGGTGATCGAGCTGTCGCTGCATGGCTTCCAGGCCGAGTGTGCGTTGCCCTTGCCCGAAGGCACCCGCGGCTGGGTGGAGATCGACCTGGGCGAAAACGAGACCGCCCTGGCCGAAGCCACCGCTGTGAGGCGCCAGGAGTCGGCCGGCCAGGTCTTCTACGGCTTTGCCGTGCCCGCGCCCGACCCTGCCTGGCAGCGCTGCGTGGTGGCGCTGCAAACCGGCAGCACCCACTTCGACCTGGCTGCGGTGCAGCCGTCGCCTGCGCCCAGGCCGCCCGCAAAGCGACCGTTGGCTGTCGTTTTGCCAATCGCGGAACCAGCCCTGCCGGACTGACGGCGCACGCGGCCGCCGGCCCAGGCGCCGGTGCAACGATCCACGCTTGGCGTGAGATCGGTCGCATGGCCCCCTTTATGGTGGGATTGCCTTCTGCCCGGTGCAGTCCTTACAGTCGCCGGATCAGGACGGATTGCGCGGCGGTGCATCAGGGGGCACTGCCGCGTGGCGCGCGAGTTGTACGGCCCACGGCGCGACCACGCGCCCCGGGCCTGTCAGGGGGGTTTCGATGGTCCGGTTGTTCAACCACTACTTCCACACATGGACGCTGCGGAGGGTCGTGTTCGACTTTCTGCTGTCGCTGCTGGCGTTGGCGGGCGTGGTGCTGGCCCAGGCCGAGAGCATGATGCTGGCCATTCCGATGGCGGGCGCCCAAGTGGTGTCTCTGGCCGCGGGCCTATTTGTGATCAACAGCGCCTCGGGCCTGTACCAGCGCGCCCAGGACTGGTCGGTCGTTGAATCGACTTTGCGCGCTGCGCTGGCGCTGGTGCTGGCCCTGCTGCTGACGTACCAGATCTTCCAGGTGCTGCCGGTGGGTTTCGGCAACCTCGATGCCATCCGCACGTCGGCCATGCTGGTGATTGCCGCGCTGATCCTGCGGCGGGTGGTGATGGGCTACTGGGCCACCAAGTCGCGGGCGGGCTCGCGGGTGTTGATCTTCGGTTGTGGCCAGCCGGCGCAGATGGTGGGCACCACGCTGCGCGCAGCTGACCCGCTGGCCACCATCGTCGGCTACTTTCCGGGCCCCAACGAGAAGCAGACCGCCGTGCCCGAAGGTGAGCGCCTCACCTCCGACTTGTCCTTGACGCAGACCGCCCAACGCCTGGGCGTGGACGAGATCATCGTGGCGCTAACCGAGCGCCGCTCCGGCAGCATGCCGCTGCGTGAACTGCTGGACTGCAAGCTCTCAGGCGTGCGGGTGTTCGACATCACCACCTACTTCGAGCGCATGCTGGGCCAGATCCGCATCGACTTCGTGAATGCTGGCTGGCTGATCTTCGGCGACGGCTTCAACCAGGGCTTTTACCGCACGGCCGTCAAGCGCATCTTCGACATCCTGTGCTCCAGCGTGCTGATCATCCTGGCTGCGCCGGTGATGCTGATCACCGCCATCGTCATCAAGCTGGAGAGCAAGGGCCCAGTGTTCTATCGGCAGGAGCGGGTGGGCTTCAACAGCAAGCCCTTCCTGGTGACCAAGTTCCGCAGCATGCGCACCGACGCCGAACAAGACGGCAAGCCGCGCTGGGCCACGGCCAACGACAGCCGTGTGACCCGGGTGGGCAACATCATCCGGCTGATCCGGGTGGACGAACTGCCGCAGCTGTTCAACGTGCTGACCGGTGACATGAGCCTGGTGGGCCCGCGCCCCGAGCGTCCGTTCTTCGTCGAGCAGCTGACCAACGAGATCCCTTATTACGCGGTGCGCCACAGTATCAAGCCCGGCGTGACCGGCTGGGCCCAGGTGCGCTACCAGTACGGCAGCACCATCGAGGATTCGCAGGAAAAGCTGCAGTACGACCTGTACTACGTCAAGAACCACAGCCTGTTCCTCGACTTCGTCATCCTGATCGAGACGGTGGGCGTGGTGCTCACCGGCAAGGGCGCGCGCTGAGCGCCCTGGCACGCCAGGCACCGTGGGCAACCAGGCCCTGTTGCAGCTCTGCGGCGTACCCGTTGGACAGCTGAGCCATGTTGGGTGGTGACGATCTGCTGAACCTCAACCTGCCGGCCGCCAGCCTGCAGGCGGCGGGCTTTGCCCTGGTGGCGCTGTTGTACGGCGGCTATGTATGGCAGTTGCTGCGCACCGGCCTGCTGCAGCGGCCGGTCAGCGGGTCGGCGCGCGCCTTCTTCCTGGCCATGGTGGCCAGTGCGGCCTGGGGTTTGGCCGGGCTGGCCGATCTGTTCAGCAGCAAGTTGGTCACCTGGCACCTGGGTTTGCTGTTGGACCAGTTGCGCTATGCCGCGCTGGCCGGCTTCATGCTGTTGCTGCTGCGGCCGTGGTCCAGCCAATTGCAGACCTGGCGTGCCCGGGTTTGGCTGGGCCTGCCGGCGCTGCTGCTGGCGGGCAGCCTGGCCTGCAACCTGGCGCTGGGCCTACCCGATGGCGCCTGGGCGGATGGCGGGCGTGCGCTGCTGGTCACGCAGCTGGGCTGGGCCGTGCTGGGCCTGCTGCTGGTGGAGCAGGTCTTCCGCAACCAGACCGAGCAGAACCGCTGGGGCGCCAAGCCGCTGTGCCTGGGCCTGGGCGGGCTGTTCCTGTACGACGTCTACCTGTACAGCCAGGCGCTGATGTTCGGCGCCTTCGATACCGACGCGCTGACCGCGCGCAGCCTGGTGCATGCGGTGGCCATGCCGCTGCTGCTGATGGCCAGCAACCGCAGCCAGCGCTGGCTGGCCAAGGTGCAGGTGTCGAAGACGGCGGCGTTCTACTCGGCGTCGCTGCTGCTGATCGGCCTGTACCTGCTGTTCATCGCCGCGGTGGGCTACTACGTGCGGTTCTTCGGCGGCACCTGGGGTGGCGCACTGCAGGTGGCGCTGCTGTTTGCGGCCAGCGTGCTGCTGCTGGTGTTGGTGTTCTCGGGTGCGTTGCGGGCGCGGCTGCGGGTGTTCCTGGGCAAGAACTTCTTCAGCTACCGGTATGACTACCGGGTGGAATGGCTGCGCTTCACCGCCATGCTGTCGACCCAAAGCAGCCCGCAGGAAGTGGGCGCGCTGGTGGTGCGCGGCCTAGCCGACATGGTGGAGTGCTCAGCCGGCGCGCTGTGGTTCAAGGCGCTGGGGGACGACCAGTTCGTGCAGTCGGCCACCTGGAACCTGCCCGAACTGCCGGCCCGCGAGCCGACGGATTCGATGTTCTCCCGCTTCATCGCCGAGCGAGAGTGGATCATCGACCTGCCGGCCGCCCAAGCGCGCAGCAGCGCCGCCGACGAGGCCGAGGTGGTGCCCGGCTGGCTGGGTGAACTGCCCGATGCCTGGCTGGTGGTGCCCCTGCTGGTGGGCGACGAACTGCTGGGCTTCGTGGTGCTGGCCAAGCCCCGCACCGCCGTGGCGCTGGATTGGGAAGTGCGTGATCTGCTGAAGACAGCGGCCCGCCAGGCGGCCGGCTTTCTGGCCCAGATGCATGCCACCGAGGCTTTGCTGGAGGCGCGCAAATT
>JBBAPL010000016.1:28326-56451 GCA_040400895.1 Aquabacterium sp. | reverse complement strand
GACCAGCCGCGACGCGGTGCGCTTCTTCCTGATCAGCCGCAAGGCCGACACCGAGTTCGTCTTCGACGTCGACCTGGCGCTGAAGGCCAACGACGAGAACCCGGTGTTCTACGTGCAGTACGCCCATGCCCGCATCTGCTCGGTGCTGACGCAGTACACCGCGCGCACCGGCCGCACCGTCGACACCGCCTCGGCCGCCGGCGTCGATCTGTCGCTGCTGACCGCACCGACCGAGACCGCGCTGATGCTGAAACTGGCCGCCTATCCCGACATGCTGACTGGCGCCGCAGCCGACTTCGCGCCGCACGATGTGGCCTTCTACCTGCGTGACCTGGCTGCCGCCTTCCACAGCTGGTATGCGGCTGAGCGCTTCCTGATCGATGACCCGGCGCTGGCGGCCGCCCGCATGGCCCTGCTGGCCGCCACCCGCCAGGTGCTGCGCAACGCACTGGGCATGATGGGCGTGAGCGCGCCCGACGCCATGGCCCGGGACGCCGCGGCCCACACCGAGGCCACGGCATGAAGCCGCCACCGCGCGGCGGCTTCATCACCGGACTGGTGGTCGGGCTGCTGGTCGGGCTGGGCGTGGCCCTGGCGGTGGCGTTGTATGTGACCAAGACGCCGGTGCCCTTCATCGACAAGCTGCCGCAGCGCACCGCCGAGCAAGACGCTGCAGAGGCCGCGAAGAACAAGAACTGGGACCCGAACGCGCCGCTGGCTGGCAAGAACCCGGCGCGCCCGCCCCTGCCAGCCGCCAGCGGCGTGGTGCAGGCGGCCAGCGACCCGGCAGCGGCGCCACCACCGATCACCGGCACCCCAGCGCCCGCGCCGCCCGCTGCAGCTGCGGCCAGCGCAGCACCACGGGCTGCGGTGGGCGCGCCGCCGGCGGCAACCAGTCCCGCGCCCACTGCCGCCCCCACTGCGGCGTCGGCACCCGCCGCCAGCCGCGCCGGGCGTGACCCAGCGGCCATCCTCGCCGGCCAGCCCGACGGCAGTGCCAAAACCGGGGCCAAGGCCGCCAGTGCGGCGACCACGGCCTACTACGTCCAGGCCGGCGCCTATGCACGGCCGGAAGATGCCGAAGCCCAGCGCGCCAAGCTGGGGCTGCTGGGGCTGGAGGCACGGGTCACCGAGCGCGAGCAATCCGGCCGCACCGTCTACCGGGTCCGGGTGGGCCCGTTCGACGCCCGCGAGCCGGCCGAAGACACCCAGGGCCGCCTGGCCGGCGCCGGCATCGAGGCCAACCTGGTGCGGGTGGAGCGCTGATTGAACTCCGGGTGCACCGCCGCACTCCATCCCGCGTTGAACCATCCTGACGACCGACCGAAAGAGGCTTTGCATGAACCGACGTGATTGGGTGCTGGCAGCCACCAGCCTGGCCGGCTTGCCGGTGGCGGTCCTGGCCCAGGGCGGCCCGCAAGAGGGCCGCGACTACAAGCGGGTGGAGACGCCGGTGCCGGTGGCCGAGGGCAAGCTGGAGGTGGTCGAGTTCTTCGGCTACTGGTGCCCGCACTGCCATGCCTTCGAGCCAGCGCTGGATGCCTGGGCCAAGAAGTTGCCGGCCACCGTCACCTTCCGACGCATCCCGGTGGCCTTCAGCCCCGGGCAGGAGCCGCTGCAGCGCCTGTACTACGCCATCGAGGCCATGGGCCAGGTGGACGCCCTGCACCGCAAGGTGTTTGCTGCGCTGCATGTGGACCGCAAGCGGCTGAACACCGAGTCCGAGATCCTGGACTGGGCCAAGACGGCCGGCGTCGACGCCACCAAGCTCGGCGACACGATGAAGGGCTTTGCCGTGGCCACCAAGCTGCGCCAGTCCAAGCAACTGGCCGACGGCTACCGCATCGAAGGCGTGCCCACGCTGGGCATCCAGGGCCGGTTCATGACCTCGCCGTCGATCGCCGGCACGCCGGAGCGTGCCCTGGCTGTGGCAGACGCCCTGATTGCACAGTCGCGCAAGGGCTGACGCCCTGCTCATGCGGCAGAATTGCCGCAGATTGCAGGGCCGGCCGGCCAACACTTGGGTCTAGAATGATCTGCAAGTTTTGTGCCGACTGATGTTTACCCTCAATCCTCCTGTCCTGATTGCCGCACTGCTGCTGACCACCGGCAGCGCTGCTGCATGGGCCGAAAAGGCCGACCGCACCCGGCCGATGACGCTGGAATCCGACCAACCCTGCACCGTCAGCCTGCTCAAACAGACCAGCGTGTGCAGCGGCAACGTGGTCATCAGCCAGGGCACGCTGCAGCTGCGCGCTGACCGGCTGGAACTGCGCGAGACCCCCGAGGGCTACCAGATGGCCGTGGCCATCGGCAGCGCCGCCAAGCCGGCCACCTACCGCCAGAAGCGCGACGGCGCCGACGAGGTGGTGGAAGGCCAGGCCCAGCGCATCGACTACGACAGCCGGGCCGGCACGCTGCGGTTCGAAGGCGCGGCGGTGGTGCGCCGGCTGCGCGGTGGCACGGTGGCCGACGAGATCCAGGGCCAGCAGATCGTCTGGGACAGCACGGCCGAGTCCTTCAACGTGCGCGGCGGTGCCGCCACCGCCACCAACCCGGGCGGCCGGGTGCGGGCCGTCATCACCCCGCGTGTGCCGGCCGACGCGCTGGCCCCGGCGCCTGCCGGCAGCGAGCTCAAGCCATCGCCCGGTCTGGGAGACCGGCGTTGAACGCTGCGGTGCTCGACCCCACCCGGGCAAGCGCCATGGCAACGGCCAGCACCAGCCGGCTGGAGGTGACCGGGCTGCAGAAACGCTACGGTTCGCGCCAGGTCATCAAGGACGTGCATCTGGCGGTGGCCGCCGGCGAGGTGGTGGGCCTGCTCGGACCCAACGGCGCCGGCAAGACCACCTGCTTCTACATGGTGGTGGGCTTGGTGCGCGCCGACGCCGGCAGCATCCGCATCGACGGCGTGGAGGTGCAGCACAAGCCGATCCACCAGCGCGCCCGCATGGGTCTGAGCTACCTGCCGCAAGAGGCGTCGATCTTCCGCAAGCTGACGGTCGAGGAAAACATCCGCGCTGTGCTCGAGCTGCAGCTCGACACCACCGGCAAGCCACTGAAGGGCACGGTGATCGATGCCAAGCTCGACGCCCTGCTGCGTGACCTGAGCATCGAGAAGCTGCGCGATTCCCCCGCGCCGGCGCTGTCGGGCGGCGAGCGGCGGCGGGTGGAGATCGCGCGTGCGCTGGCCACCCAGCCGCGCTTCATCCTGCTCGACGAGCCGTTTGCCGGTGTCGACCCGATCGCGGTGATCGAGATCCAGCGCATCATCGGGTTTCTCAAGAGCCGCGGCATCGGCGTGCTGATCACCGACCACAACGTGCGCGAGATGCTGGGCATCTGCGACCGCGCCTACATCATCAGCGAGGGCCGGGTGTTGGCTGAGGGCACGCCCGCGGAGATCGTCGAAAACGCCGATGTGCGCCGGGTGTACCTCGGCGAGCACTTCCGGATGTGACATGAAGCCGTCGTTGCAGGTTCGCCTGTCTCAGCACCTGGCGCTGACGCCTCAGCTGCAGCAGTCCATCCGCCTGCTGCAGCTGTCGACGCTGGAGTTGCACCAGGAAATCGAGCAGATGCTCGAGTCCAACCCCTTCCTCGACACCGAGGAAGACCACGCGCCGATGGAGTTCGGCCTGGAACGTGTCAGCGCTGCGGCCGACGCCGGCGCCGAGCGCGAGAAAAGCAAGCTCAGCGAGCGTGAAGACGGTGGCGACGGCCAGGCCGGCGCCGACGAGCCCGCCGGCATGGACACCGCCGAGTTCGGCGGCACCGAGCGCGACGACTGGGAGAACGGCACCGAGCGCGACGACTTCGACGGCATCCGCGAGCTGCCCAGCGCCAACAGCGCATCACCGTCCGGCGACAGCGACGACTACGAGCCGGTCGACAGCTCCGACCACGGCCCCAGCCTGCAGGACCACCTGCGCCGCCAGTTGCTGGGCATGCGCCTGTCGCCCGAGGACGCGGCCGCGGTGATGGTGCTGATCGAGTCGCTCGATGAAGACGGCTATCTGGCCGACCCGCTCGACGAGATCGCCGAGCGCCTGGCCGACGGCATGGGCATCGACGGCGACGACGGCGAAGACGCCCGCGACGAGTTGATGGACCGGCTGCGCTGCGCACTGAAATGGCTGCAAAGCCTGGAGCCCACCGGCGTGGGCGCCAGCGGCCTGGGCGATTGCCTGTGCCTGCAGCTGCGTGAGCTGCCCAAGACCCCGGCACGCGAGGTCGCGATGCTGGTGTGCCGCAACCACCTGGACCTGCTGGCCCGGCGCGACATGAAGAAGCTGGTGGCCGCCACCGGCGCCGACGAAGACACGCTGCGCGAGGCGCAGGCGCTGATCGTCGCCTGCGAGCCCAAGCCCGGCCGGCCCTTCACCAAGGCCGAGGCCAACATCGTCGTGCCCGACGTGATCGTCATCAAGGCCGGCCGCAGCTGGAAGGCCACGCTCAACCCAGACGTGATGCCCAAGCTGCGCATCAACGACCTGTATGCACAGGCCATCCGTGGCCAGCGCAATGGCAGCGCCAGCGGGCTGAGCGCCCGCCTGCAGGAGGCGCGCTGGTTCATGAAGAACATCCTGCAGCGCTTCGACACCATCCTGCGCGTGAGCCAAGCCATCGTCGAGCGGCAGAAGGGCTTCTTCACCCATGGCGAGATCGCGATGAAGCCACTGGTGCTGCGCGAGATCGCCGACGAGCTGGGCCTGCACGAGAGCACCATCTCGCGCGTGACCACGGCCAAGTACATGAACACGCCCTTCGGCACCTTCGAGCTGAAGTACTTCTTCGGCTCGTCGCTGAACACCGACGCCGGCGGCAATGCCAGCAGCACCGCGGTGCGCGCGCTGATCAAGCAGCTGGTCGGTTCGGAAAACCCGGCCAAGCCGCTGTCGGACAGCCAGCTGTCGGACATGCTGGGCGAGCAGGGCATCACCGTGGCGCGGCGCACCGTGGCCAAGTACCGCGAGGCGCTGAAGATCGCGCCGGCCAACCTGCGCAAGACCTTGTGAACAACGTGGCGCTGTTTCTGCCCTGCGCGGCGGGCACCGAGGAACTGCTGGCCGACGAGGTGCTGCGCATTCTGGGTCCGCAAGCCAGCGGCGAGATGCTGCGCGGCGGCGTGACGGTGGACGGCGACGCCAGCACCGCGATGCGGCTGAACCTGGAAAGCCGCCTGGCCCAGCGCGTGCTGTGGCCGCTGGCCCATGGTCCGTACGAGACCGAGCACGACCTGTACGCGCTGGCGCGCACCGTGCCGTGGACCGAATGGATCACCCCGGCGCAGACCTTCCGCATCGACACCACCGCGCAACGGTCGCCGCTGCAGAGCCTGAACTTCGCCACGCTGCGGGTGAAGGACGCGGTGTGCGACGTGGTGCGCGATGCGGTGGGTGAACGCCCCAGCATCGACACCCGCCACCCCGACCTGCCGCTGTCGCTGCACCTGTCGCCCACCCATGCCACGCTGTATGCCGACACCTCGGGCGAGGCGCTGTTCAAGCGCGGCTGGCGCGACGCGCAGGGCCTGAAGGGTGAGGCGCCGCTGAAGGAGACCCTGGCCGCCGCCATGCTGGCCGCCGCTGGCTGGCAGGGCCGCGCCGAGGACGGCCCGCTGTTCGACCCCTGCTGCGGCGCCGGCACCATCGCCATCGAGGCCGCACAGATCGCCTGCGGCATCGCACCCGGCCTGCAGCGCCGCTTTGCCTTCGAGAAGATGCTGCCCTTCCGCCCGCTGCAGCATGCCTGGGTGCAGATGAAGGACGCGGCGCGGGCGCGCCAGCATGCGCCGGCCGTCGCTGTGTATGCAGGCGATGTGTCCTTCCGGATGACCGACTTTGCCGAGCACAACGCCCGGCGCGCGGGTGTCGAACACGCCATCCAGTTCAAGACCGCCGATGCACTGCAGCGCCTGCCGCCCGCCGACCAGGGCACGCTGATGCTGAACCCGCCTTACGGCGAGCGCATCGCGCCCAAGGGCTCACGCGGTGAACAGCGCGGCCCGCGCCAGGTGCGGGAGGACTTCGCCGCACCCGCCGAGGGCGGCCCGCCGAACGAGTTCTTCAGCCAGCTGGCCACGCACTGGAAGCGGCACTACGCCGGCTGGACAGCCTGGCTGCTGAGCCCCGACATGAAACTGCCACAGGCACTGCGGCTGAAGGAAGCGCGGCGCGTGCCGCTGTGGAACGGGCCGATCGAGTGCCGGCTGTTCCGCTTCGACCTGGTGGCCGGATCGGCACGGGCGCAGCCACCGGCCGACAGCGCGCCGGCCTGACCGGCGCATGGGGCTGCGCGGCATGCTGCTGAGCCTGGCGGGGGGTGCGGCCCTGCTGGTGGCCGGGTTGCTGGCGCTGGCGGCAGCCGCGCTGTGGTGGGGCCAGGAGCGGCTGCTGTTCCACCCGACGCCCTTGCCTGCCGACCACCGCTTCAACCTGCCGGCCGATGTGCAGGAGACCTCCATCGACGTGCCCGGCGCCAGGCTGCACGCCCTGCACCTGCGCCTGCCACAGCCCGATGGCCTGGTGTTCTACCTGCACGGCAATGCCGGCAACCTGGCCAGCTGGTTCGTCAACCTGGACTTCTGGCGCGGCCTGAACGTCGACCTGTTCATGGTGGACTACCGCGGCTACGGCAAGAGCTCCGGCCGCATCGCCAGCCAGGCCGAACTGCTGGCCGATGTGCAGGCGGCCTGGCAGGCGGTGGCACCGGCCTACGCCGGCAGGCCGGTGGTGCTGGCCGGGCGGTCGCTGGGTACCGGGCTGGCGGCCCATCTCGCGGCCCATCTGGCGGCTGACACTGCGGCCGATCTGGCGGCCACACGGCCGGCAGCCCAGCGCCCGGCCGCCTTGCTGCTGGTGTCGCCCTACACCAGCCTGCGGGCATTGGCCGCACAGCACTATCCGCTGGCGCCCGGCGCCTTGCTGCGCTACCCGCTGCGCACCGACGCGGCGCTGCAGGCGCTGGCCGCCGCACCCGGCCCCAAGCCGGCGGTGGTGCTGCTGCACGGCGCGCAGGATGCGTTGATCCCGCCGGCCCACAGCGATGCGCTGGCGGCGCTGCTGCCGGGTGCCCAGGTGCAGCACTTCAACGGTGCCGGGCACGGCGACCTGCAGGACTTCGAGCCCTACCTGGCCGCAGTGCGCAGCGCGGTGCGCGCGGCCGTGGCGCCCGGCGCGCCGCGCTGACTTGCCACGGTGCGGCCGTCAGCGCCGCAACAAGCCACCCAGCACATGGCCCAGCAGCCCGCCCAGGTCGGCGCCGCCGCCAGCGGGCAGTTGGCCACCGGGGGTGAGCTGGTCCACCACCTGCGGCAGATACTGCGCCAGCTGGCTGCTCAGGTCACCGGCGGGCATGCCCACCTGCTGGGCCAGCGCGTCGATGCGGTCGGCGCCCAGGGCCGACTGCAGTTGGTCGGCCGACACCGGCAGGTTCTGGCCGATCGACACCCAGCTTTGAGCGGCCTCGCCCAGTCCACCCTGCTGCAACTGCTGCAGCAGGCCACCGAGACCAGCCGACGCACCGCCGCCCTGGCCCTGCAGCAGCGCGCCGATCACCTGCATCAGCATGGCGTTGCCGCCGCCCTGGCCACCGCCCTGCAGCGCACCCATCGCGCTGCCCAGTACCGAATCCAGCAAACCCATGACTCTGCTCCTGTGTGTGAATGGTCCGGCGTGATGGTGGCGTCAGCCGGCTGATGCTGCCGCCGGCTGGCGGCGCAGCCGCGCCAGCCACAGCAGCGCGATGGCCAGCACCGCCATCGGCAGGATGCTGCCGAGGTTCATCGCCGTCCAGCCGCCGGTGGTGACCAGCGCGCCCGAGCTGAACGAGGTGAGCGTCATCGTGGTGTAGACGCAGAAGTCCAGCGCACCCTGCGCGCGGGTCTTCTCCTCGGGCGCGTAGGTCTCGGTCACCAGGGTGCTGCCGCCGATGAACAGGAAGTTCCAGCCCACGCCCAGCGCCACCAGCGCGCCCAGGAAGTGCATCACGTCGTTGCCGTGCAGCGCAAAGGCCACGCAGCCGATGTTCAGCAGCAGGCCGGTGGCCATGACCGGCTGCACGCCGAAGCGCTTGATCAGCTTGCCGGTGAAGAAGCTGGGCACGAACATCGCCAGCACATGCCATTCCAGCACCAGCGCGGCGGCGCTGAACGGGTGATTGCACTGCGCCATGGCAATCGGCGTGGCGGCCATCAGCAGGTTCATCAGGCCATAGCCGATGGCGCAGGCCGCCGCCGCGATGATGAACACCGGCTGGCGCACGATCACGCTGGTCGGCCGGCCCTGCAGCGTGGTGCTGCCCTGGCCCGGCAGGGTGGGGAACGGGATGCACGACATCACCGCCAGGCTGAGCGCGCCCACGCCCATCAGCGCCACGTAGGCGCCGGCAAACGGCTGGCTGAGCACGTCGCGGCTCCAGCTGGCCAGATTGGGGCCCACCACGCCTCCCAGGATGCCGCCGGCCAGCACCCAGCTGATGGCACGCTCCTTGAACTCGGGCTTGACCAACTCGACCGACGCAAACCGGTACAGCGAACCGTTGGCGCTGTAGTAGCCGGCCACCAGGGTGGCGGCGGTCAGCAGCCAGAAGTTGCGGGTCATCGCTGCCCAGGCGCACACCCCGGCGCTGGCGATGGCCACCAGCAGCCCCAGCTGGAAGGTGCGCTGCCGACCCCAGCGGCGCTGGTGCTTGGCCACCAGGCCGGTGGCCAGGGCGCCACCGGCCACGTAGGCGGTGATGGGCACGGTGGCCATCCAGCCCACCGGCGCCAGCGCCAGGCCCACCAGCCCGTTGATGGCGATGAACACCACGTTGTTGACCAGCAGCAGGCCCTGGCACAGGGTGAGCAGGGCGAGACGGAAGTTCATGCAGGGCTTTCGAGGGCGGCGATGACCGCCAGCGCCGCCAGCGGCGCGGTGTCGGCGCGCAACACGCGCGCGCCCAGGGTGGTGGGCAGATGGCCGGCGGCCACGGCAGCGGCCAGTTCGGCAGGCGACAGGCCGCCCTCGGGGCCGCTGAGCAGGCTGACAGGCCCCGGCCCCGCGGTCGCCAGCCGGCTGCGCAAGGGCTGCGTGCCGTCCGCCAGGCTCAGCACCAGGCGCAGGCCGCCGGCCGGCATGGCGGCCAGCCAGTCGCGCAGCGGCTGCGGCGGCAGCACCTGGGGCACGTGGTTGCGGCCGCTCTGCTCGCAGGCGGCCACGGCGATGGCCTGCCAGTGGGCACTGCGGCGCTCGGCGCGGTCGCCCGTCAGGCGCAACACCGAGCGCTCGCACACCAGCGGTGCGATGGTGGCCACGCCCAGTTCGGTGGCTTTTTCCACCAGCGCGTCCATGCGCTCGTTGGCGGGCATGCCCAGCGCCAGGGTGACGGGTGTCTGCAGTTCGCAATCCAGCGGCTGGTGGGCCAGCAGGCGGGCGGTCACGTCCTTGCGGCCCATGGCCAGCACCTCGGCCTGCCACTGGCCACCGCGGCCATCAAACAGCGTGATGGCGTCACCCGGCTGCAGCCGCAGCACTTGCACATGGCGGCTGGCGCCCGGCGGCAAGGTGAAAACGGTCCCGGCCACCAGCGCTGGCTCGACGTGGATGCGAGGTGGCATGGGCCCGCAGTGTGCATCAGGTCCGATGGGTGTCGGCACAGGTCGCCCCCGGCAACCGGTTCAATCCGGCGCGATCAGGACCTGCGCCAGCGCGATCGCTGCGCGGTCGCCGTCGCGCTCGCGCACCTGCTCGACGAACTTCAGCGCCAGCGCACGGGCGTCGTCGGCGTTGACGCAGTACTCGGCCTCGACCGCGAGCATGTAGCCGCGCACGCGGCCCAGCCGGGGCCGCGCTTCGGCCACCACCCGCCGCAGCAGCACCTCCTGGCCCTTGGTCTGCAGCGCCTGCGCCAGGCTCATGCGCGGCGGTACGGCCTGCGGCGCGGCTGGCGACGCGGCCTGCTGGGGCGCCGCCTGCACCGCCGCCGTCGGTGCCGACTGCACGGCCACCAGGCCGGCACGGATCAGCGCCAGCAAGTCGTCCGCGGTGGCGCCCTGCACCAGCACCAGCCAATCCTCCCCGCTGCGGCTGGGGTCGATGGTCAGCAGCAGGTTGCGCCCTGCACGCGACAGCGGCTGCGCACGCCGCTGGATCTCAGCACGGCCGGCCTCGGTTCTGGCATAGCGTGCCGCCAGCGCGAGGCCGTCCATCATCGGCGCGCGTCTCGCAACTCGCGCCGCAGGATCTTGCCCACTGTGGTCTTGGGCAGCTCCGTGCGGAATTCCACCACCTTGGGGCGCTTGTAGCCAGTGAGGTTGGCCTCGCAGAAGGCCCGCACCACGGCCTCGGTCAGCGCCGGGTCCTTCTTGACGATGACGACCTTCACCGCCTCGCCGGCCTTCTCATCGGGGATGCCGACGGCGGCGCATTCCAGCACGCCGGGCAACTGGCTCAGCACGTCCTCGATCTCGTTGGGGTAGACGTTGAAGCCCGAGACCAGGATCATGTCCTTCTTGCGGTCGACGATGCGGAAGTGACCGCGCTCGTCCATCAGGCCGACGTCGCCGGTGCGGAAGAAGCCGTCGGCCGTCATCACCTTGGCGGTCTCGTCGGGGCGCTGCCAGTAGCCGGCCATCACCTGCGGGCCGCGGATGGCGATCTCGCCGGGCTGGCCCTGGGGCACCTCGTGGCCGTCGTCGTCGAGCAGCACCAGGTCGGTGCTGGGCATCGGCAGGCCGATGGTGCCGCTGTAGGTGGTGCTGTCCACCGGGTTGCAGGTGGCCGACGGGCTGGTCTCGGACAGGCCATAGCCTTCGCAGATCGGGCAGCCGGTCTTGTCGAGCCACAGCCGCGCCGTGCCCTGGGTGACGGCCATGCCGCCGCCCACGCTGATCTTCAGGTGGCTCCAGTCGACCTTGTCGAAATCGGGGTGGTTGGCCAGCGCGGTGAACAGCGTGTTGACCGCCGGCAGGCTGTGGAAGGGCTGGGCCGCCAGGTCCTTCAGCATGGCAGGGATGTCACGCGGGTTGGCGATCAGGAGGTTGCAGCCGCCCATGCGCAGGCCCAGCATCATGTTCGTGTTGAAGCCGAAGATGTGATACAGCGGCAGCGCACAGACGGTGACGACCTGGGTGCCTGCGGGGATCTTCTTCAAGGCCGGCTGGTACCAGGCCTCGGCCTGCAGGATGTTGGCCACCAGGTTGCGGTGCAGCAGCACCGCGCCCCTGCTGACGCCGGTGGTGCCGCCGGTGTACTGCAGCACGGCGATGTCGTCGGGGCCCAGCGCCGCGGGGGCCAGGGTCATGCGCCGGCCCGCGCCCACCGCATCCATGAAGCGGGTGCTGGCCACGCTGGCGGGCAGGGTGTAGGGCGGCACCAGCTTCTTGACCCGGCGCACCACATGGTTCACCAGCGCGCCCTTGAGCAGGCCCAGCATGTCGCCCATGGCGGCCACCACCACCGTCTTGGTGGGCACCTGGTCGATCACCTGGGCCAGCGTGGCGGCAAAGTTCTCCAGGATGACGATGGCCTTGGCTCCGGAATCCTTGAGCTGGTGCTCCAGTTCGCGCGGGGTGTAGAGCGGATTGACGTTGACCACCACCAGGCCGGCGCGCAACACCGCGGCCACCGCCACCGGGTACTGCGGCACGTTGGGCATCATGATGGCCACGCGGTCGCCGCGCTGCAGCCCGGCGGACTGCAGCCACGCCGCCAGCGCGCGCGACGCATCGTCGATGGCGCCGAAGCTGAACGACGCGCCCATGAACTTGTAGGCCGCCTGGCCCCGGTAGGCGCGGAAGCTCTCGTCCATCAGCGCCGCCAGGGACGGATAGACATCGGTCTTCACTTCGGCCGGCACACCAGCGGGGTATTGCTTCAGCCAGATCTTCTGCATCAAGCGGCTCCAGGGATGGGAAGGATTCTGACCGAGGCACCCCGCCGGGCTCATCAGGGCATTCGATAGCCGAAACAGCCGCCTGAGACTGATGGACGCACCGTTTGCGCGCTAGGTTCTGCGGCACCGCGCCACCCGTTTCAAGGGGTTACCCGGTCGCCGTGCGCGCAGCAGTGGGTTTCTACAATGAAAGGGCTGTCTCCCTGGCCATGCACCCTGCCCACCCCCTCCCGACCCAGACCGCGACACCCGCAGCGGCTGGGCCGCGCTGGCAGCTGCGGCTGCTGGGCGATGTGGTGCTGCGCCGCCCGCACGGCGCGCCGCAGCACCTGCCCGGGCGGGCTGCCACCGCGCTGCTGGCCCGCCTGGCCCTGGCACCCGACCAGGCCCAGCCACGCGAGGTGCTGATCGAGCTGCTGTGGCCCGGCGTGGCGCTGGACGTGGGCCGCAACCGCCTGCAGCAGGTGCTGTCCACGCTGAAGAGCCTGCTTGATGCGTCCGCCGAGGACGGCACGGCGCCGGTGGAGGTGGTCATCGCTGACCGGCTGGCAGTGCGGCTGACCAGCCGGCTGCTGCACTGCGACGCCGCCGCCTTCGAGGCCGCCACCCGCGCCGGCCACGGGGCCGAGGCGCTGCCACGCCTGCCGCGCGCCACCGCAGCCGCGACGCCGCAGGCCGGCCCGGCGGGGCTGAACCTGCCGCGTGCCTGGGTCCATGCGTGCCTGCCCGAGGCTGCCGCCCGCCTGATGGGCTTTGCCGAACAGCACGCCGCGGCCATCGGCACCCTCACCGCCGCCGACCGGCATGACCTGCGCCGGATGCGCCGCCTCTGCCAGCGGCTGGCGCCGGCCGCCGACGTGGCACGCTGGTGGGCCGACGGCGCACAGCTGCCGCCGGCGCAGGCCGTGCGGCTGGCATTGCAGCGCAGCACGCCATGACCCAGCCCGCCGGCCAGATCTTCATCAGCTACCGGCGCGACGACACCGCCGGCTATGCCCGCGCGCTCAACGATGCACTGGCGCAGCAGTTCGGCGCCGACCGGGTGTTCGTCGACGTCGACGACATCGGCGCCGGCCAGGCCTTCGATGCGCGCATCGCCCAGGCCATGGGCCAGGCCCGGGTGCTGCTGGTGCTGATCGGCCCGCGCTGGCTGGCGCCGCAGGACGGCGGCCCGCCGCGCCTGCACCAGCCGGATGACTTTGTGCGGCAGGAGGTGGCCGCCGGCCTGGCCGGCGGGCTGCAGGTGATCCCGCTGCTGTTCGACGGCGCCGTCATGCCCGCCGCGGCCCAGTTGCCCGACCTGCTGCGACCGCTGGCCGCGCGCCAGGCCCTGGTGATGGACCCGCGCCGCTTTGCCGCCGACAGCCAGCACCTGCTGGGCGTGCTGCGGCAGGCGCTGGGCGAGCCGTCACCCGCCGCAGCGCCGGCCGCGGCAGTGCCGCCAACGCGCTTCTGGCGGCTGGCGGTTGCAGCAGGTGCGGCGGGCCTGGGGGTGGCCGCCGTGGCCGTTGCCGGATGGTGGCTGGTGCGCCCGGCCGCACCGACAAGGGCCCCAGACCCGGCAACCGCCCCGGCCAGCGCCGCGGCCCCGGCGGCTGCGCCGCGCGCGGCCATCAACGGCCGCTGGCAGGCCGACGTCACCTACGACTGGCCCGGCGCCCGGTTCACCGAGCGCCTGGACCTGCAGGGCGACGGCACGGCGCTGCAGGGCACGGTCTCGTTCCTGCGGGTGCCGCGCGGCATCGAAGGCGGGCAGGTGGACGGCCACACCCTGCGCTTTGCCACCCGCAGCAGCGAGGTGCTGGGCGGCGGCACCGAACGGGTGGTGACACACCGCTACAGCGGCACGCTGGCGGGCGACACCCTGCAGCTGACGATGCAGACCGAGGGCGCGGCACAACCGCACCGGCCGGTGGCCGTGACGGCGCGCCGCAGCCCGCCGTGACCCGGCACCACGATCAGACCAGGCCCAGGCTTTCGTCCAGCCCCAGGTGCACGTTCATGGCCTGCACCGCGGCGCCGCTGGCGCCCTTGCCCAGGTTGTCCAGCCGGCTGATCAGCAGCACCTGGCGGTCGTTGGCAAACACGAACAGCTCGGCGTTGTTGGTGTCGTTGCAGGCCTGCACGTCGAAGAAGCCGGCGGCCAACGTCTCGGGGTCGGCCAGCGGCATCACCCGCACGAAATGCTCGCCAGCGTAGTGGGCGGCCAGCGCCTGCTGCACCTGCGCACCGGTGATGCCGGGGCGGAACTGGTCGAGCTGCAGGCCGACGCTGACTGCCAGGCCTTTGTAGTAACTGGCCACCACCGGCATGAACACGGGCGCCCGCGCCAGGCCGGTGTGGGCCGTCATCTCGGCCAGGTGCTTGTGCACCAGGGCCAGGCCATAGGGGCGGGGCGACTGCAGCTTGGCATCGCCGCCCGCTTCGTACTGCGCAATCATCGACTTGCCGCCGCCCGAGTAGCCCGTGATCGACGTGGCACTGATCGCCGCATCGGCCGGCAGCAGGCCGGCCTGCACCAGCGGGCGCAGCAGCAGCACGAAGGCGGTGGCGTGGCATCCGGGGTTGGAGATGCGCTTGCTGGCGCGGATGGCATCCCGCTGGCCAGTGGCCAGCTCGGGCAGGCCGTAGGCCCAGCCCGCCACGGTGCGGTGGGCGGTGCTGGCGTCGATGACGCAGGTCTTGGGGTTGGTCACCAAGGCCACCGCCTCGCGCGCGGCGGCGTCGGGCAGGCACAGGAAGGCCACGTCGGCGGCGTTCAGCAGGCGGGCGCGCTCGGCCGGGTCCTTGCGCTTGTCGGCGTCGATGCGCAGCACCTCCACGTCGCTGCGGCGGGCCAGCATCTCGTGGATGCGCAGGCCGGTCGTGCCTTCCTGGCCGTCGACGAAGATGTGGTGGGTCATGGCGCGCTCTCGGTGGTCACAATGCGGGAAGACCCGCAAGGATAAGGCCAACACCATGACCGCCGCACGTGTTCTTCTGTTGCCAGGTTGGCAGAACAGCGGCGCCGGCCACTGGCAGAGCCGGTGGGAGGCGCTGCACGGGTTCCAGCGGGTGGAGCAGGACGACTGGCTGTGGCCGCGCCGCGGCGACTGGATGGCCGTGCTGGAAGACACCCTGCTGGCCGACAACCGCCCGGCGCTGCTGGTGGCCCACAGTCTGGGCTGCCACCTGGTGGCGGCCTGGGCCAACCATTCACGCCACACCGCGCGCGTGGCCGGCGCCCTGCTGGTGGCGCCACCGGATGTGGAACGCGCCGACCTGCCACCGCAGGTGCAGACCTGGGCGCCCATCCACCGCCGGCCGCTGCCGTTTGCCAGCACGGCGGTGCTGAGCGCCGACGACCCGTTCGGCGATGCAGGCCGCGGCCTGCAGTTGGCCGCCGCCTGGGGCAGCGAGGTCGTCAGCCTGGGCGCCGCTGGCCACATCAATGCCGACAGCGGCCTGGGCGACTGGCCGGAAGGCATCGCCCTGCTGCAGGCGGTGGCCGCGCGCGCCGGGTTGACACTGGGCGCCGCCGCAGCCTGATCGCCGACAATCTGAACATGATGCCCCCACGCTCACGTTGTTCGCTGCCCCCCGAGGGGGCGCTCAGTCCCTTCGGAACGGCCGGGCGGGACTGACATGGTCACCAAGAAACCCAAGGGCCTCGGCCTCGGCCTGGAAGCCCTGCTCGGCCCCAAGGTGGCCGACGTGGCGCCAGCCGATGCGTCGCGCCCCACCACGCTGAAGCTCACGCAACTGCAGGCCGGGAAGTACCAGCCGCGCACGCGCATGGACGAGGGCTCGCTCTACGAGCTGGCCGAAAGCATCAAGAGCCAGGGCATCATGCAGCCGATCCTGGTGCGCCCGGTGGGCGCCAGCGGCTACGAGATCATCGCCGGCGAACGCCGCTTCCGTGCCGCCAAGCTGGCCGGGCTCGATGAAGTGCCGGTGCTCGTCAAGGCGGTGCCCGACGAAGCCGCCGCGGTGATGGCGCTGATCGAGAACATCCAGCGCGAGGACCTGAACCCGCTGGAAGAGGCGCAGGGCCTGCAGCGCCTGGTGGCCGAGTTCCACCTCACCCACGAGCAGGCCGCCCAGGCAGTGGGCCGCTCGCGCAGCGCGGCCAGCAACCTGCTGCGGCTGCTGAACCTGACCAACCCGGTGCAGCAGATGTTGATGGCCGGTGACCTGGACATGGGCCATGCCCGTGCCTTGCTGGGCCTGGACACCGGCGCCCAGGTGGCTGCAGCCAACGAGATCGTCGCCCGCAAGCTGACCGTGCGCGACGCCGAGCGGCTGGTGGCCAAGGCCCAAGGCAACGGCCGGCAGACGCCGCTGCTGCGGGTGAAGAAGGACAAATCCCGTGACATCGTGCGGCTGGAAGAACAGCTGGCCGACGCGCTGACGGCGCAGGTGGAAATCCGCATCCACCGCAGCACCCGCCGCGGTGACCAGGGCGAGGTGGCGATCAGCTTCGGCTCGCTCGACGAGCTGAACGGACTGCTGGAGAAGCTGGGCGCCAAGGACACCTGACAGGGCGCAGGGCCATGCGAGGCCCCGAGCCAGCGCGGCAAGGGTCCATGCGGGGGGCGTGAGGCCAGGGTTCGAACACACCGGGAGATGCAGCGATGCAGTGCAAGCGGCTGGGGTGCGCACGCGCCATGGGCATCGTGGGGGCCCTGGCGGGCTGGATGGTGTTGCTCACCGCGCTGATGTCGCCCACCGCGCAGGCAGCGCGGGTCGACCAGGTGGTGCCGCAGGGCACCGTGGCCACGGTGCGGCAGGTGCAGTTGCGCTTCGACAGCGATGTCGTGGCCGCCGGCGCGGCCAGCGACCCACGCGCCCCGGCGCCATTCACGCTGCAGTGCAACGGCAGTGCGCCGGCCGGTGACGGGCGTTGGCTCGACGCGCGCCGCTGGGTCTTCGACCTGCGCGACACACTGCCCGCCGGCCAGCGCTGCACGCTGCAGGTTGTGCCAGCCTTCACGCCGCTGCAAGGCACGCTCGCAGGGGCCACCAGCTTCAGCTTCGCCACCGGCGGGCCGGCGGTGGTCGATGTGGAGCCCTACAACGGCGCCGAGATCGACGAAGACCAGCAGTTCCTGCTGCGTCTGAATGGCCCGGTGAACGCCGAGAGCGTGCGCCGCCACGCCTGGTGCGAAGCCGACGGCCTGGGCGAACGCATCCCGGTGGTGCTGGCCGACGCCGCCGGGCGCGATGCCCTGCTGCGCGCACTGAAGCGCGGCACCGCCACCGCCCGCGGCAGTGACACGTTGCTGCTGCTGGGCTGCCAGCGCCCGTTCGCCGCCGGCACCGCGGTGCGGCTGGTGTGGGGCGCAGGCATCACCGCGGCCGGGCAGCCGCAGCTGCGCACCGCGGGTGCGCAGCGCTTCCAGTGGACGGTGCGCCCGCGCTTCCTGGCCGAGTTCAGCTGCGAGCGCGAGAACGCCCGCGCGCCCTGCCTGCCGCTGCGGCCGGTGTGGTTGCGGTTCAACAGCCCGGTGCCGCGTGCGGTGGCGCTGTCGGCCCGGCTGCAACCGCTGCCGGCCACCCCGGGCGGCGCCCCGGTGCCTGCCTTGCTGCCGTTGGCCGACGCCAACGCCGCCAGCGCCACCGTCGCTGAGGTGCGCTTTGCGGCACCGCTGCCGGAGAACACCCGCTTCCAGCTGACGCTGCCCGCCGGCGTGCGCGACGAGACCGGCCGTGCGCTGTCCAACGCCGGCAGCTTTCCACTGACCGTGGCCACCGGCGGCATGCCTCCGCTGGCCAAGTTCGCCAGCGCGCCCTTCGGCGTGGTGGAAGCCGGCACCGGCCCCGAGGCGCCGGCCATGCTGCCGCTGACGCTGCGCCATGTGCAGGCCGACCTGCAGGGCGCCAGCACGGCGGGGCAGGTGCGCATCAAGCGGCTGGGCCCCGACGCCAGCGACGAGACCCTGCTGCGCTGGATCGCCCGCCTGCGCGCGGACGCCGCTGACCCCTACAAGACCCGCGCGCTGCCGATGCTGGCCGCCGAGCCCGACGCCACCCGCGCCGCGCTGCCGCAGCTGCTGACCACCACGCCGCGCGCCACCGAGGTGATCGGCGTGCCGCTGCCGCAGCGCGGCTACCACCTGGTGGAGGTGGAGTCGCGCGTGCTGGGCCATGCGCTGCTGGCGCAGAAGGCGCCCATGTATGCACGCACCGGCGTACTGGTCACCAACCTGGGCGTGCACTTCAAGCGCGGGCGCAGCTCGGGCCTGGTGTGGGTGACGTCGCTGGACCGCGGCCGGCCAGTGGCCGGCGCGCGGGTGGTGGTCAACGACTGCCGCGGCAAGCCGCTGTGGAACGGCAGCACCGACGCCCAGGGCATCGCCCGCATCGACAGCGGCTTTGACGACGCGCCCGACGCTGGGGAAGCCCCCGACACCCCGCCCGGCCGCGGCGCGCCGCGCTGCGCCACCAGCGACGGCCTGTTCGTCACCGCCCGCACTTCCGACGACCTGGGCTTCGTCTTCAGCCGCTGGAACCGCGGCATCGAGCCCTGGCGCTTCGACATCGCGTCCAGCCAGGGCGTGCAGGCCGACCGCCGCGCCCACACGGTGTTCGACCGCACCCTGCTGCGCACCGGCGAGACGGTGTCGATGAAGCACTTCGTGCGCAACGACACCGAACGCGGCCTGGCCCTGCCCGACGCGGCGCAGCTGCCCACCGAGGTGCTGCTGACGCACCGCGGCAGCGACACCACCGTGCGCCTGCCGCTGGCCTGGCCACGCGGCGCGCGCTCGGCCGAAAGCCGCTGGGCCATCCCGCGCCATGCCGCGCTGGGGCTGTACGACGTGGCCCTGCAGCGCGATGGCCAGCAGTTGGCCAGCGGCAGCTTCCGCATTGAGGCCTTCCGCGTGCCGCTGGTGGACGCGCGCCTGTCGGGGCCTGCCGGCGTGCTGGTGGCACCACCGTCGATCCAGCTGGCCGCGCAGGTCAACGCCATGGCCGGCGGCCCGATGGCGGGCCTGCCGCTCAAGCTGTCGGCGCTGCAGCGGCCGGCCTTTGTGCAATGGCCGGGGCACGCGGACTTCAGCTTCCAGCCGCCCAGCGACGACCGCGGCCGCGACGCGCCCGACGCCGCCGACAACCCCACCGACGGGCCCAGCGGCGACGGCAGCGTGCTGGTGGCCGACAAGCTGGCAGCCACCACCAGCGCCCAGGGCGCGGCCACCGTGGCGCTGCCCAAGCTGCCGGCACTGAAAGGCCCGGCCGACCTGCAGGCCGAGCTGAGCTTCAACGACCCGAACGGCGAGGTGCAGACCGTCAGCCAAACGCTGCGCCTGTGGCCGGCGGCGGTGGTGGTGGGCCTGCGCGTGCCGTCCTGGGCTGCGTCACGCGGCAGCGTGCGCTTCACCGCCGTGGTGCTGGGCACCGACGGCCAGCCGCTGAAGGGACGGCGGGTGGAGGTGGTGGGCCGCGCGCACCAGGTGATCAGCACCCGCCAGCGCATCGTGGGCGGCTTCTATGCCTACGACAACCGCCGCACCACGCAGGACCTGGGCACGCTGTGCAGCGGCAGCACCGACGCCCAGGGCCGGCTGGCCTGCGACGCGGCGCTGCAGGTGTCGGGCGAGGTGGAACTGATCGCCCAGGCGCAGGACGACGCCGGCCGCACCGCGCAGGCGGCGGCCACGGCCTGGCTGGCCAGCGGGGAGGCCTGGTGGTTCGCCCAAGGCAATGACGACCGCATCGACCTGCTGCCCGAGCAGCGCAGCGTGGCACCCGGGCAGACCGCGCGGCTGCAGGTGCGCATGCCCTTCGCGCAAGCCACGGCGCTGGTGACGGTGGAACGGGAAGGCGTGATCGACGCGCGTGTGGTGTCGCTAAGCGGCCAGTCGCCGGTGATCGAGCTGCCCATCCCCAAGCAGGACGCCAAGACCGGGCAGCCCGGCTGGGCACCCAACGTGGTCGTCAGCGCCTTCGTGCTGCGCGGCCGGCTGCGCGACGCGCCGTGGTGGAGCTTCTTCAGCTGGGGCTGGCGCGAGCCGGCGTCCTGGTGGCAGGCCTTCCGCTACGAAGGCCGTGAATGGCGCGCGCCCACGGCGATGGTGGACCTGGCCAAGCCCAGCTTCCGCATCGGCGCGGCCATGCTGCAGGTGGGGCTGGACGACCACCGGCTGGACGTGAAGGTGGTGCCGCAGACCACCCAGGCCCGGGTGCGCGAGGTGGTCAAGACCACCGTCAGCGTGACACGCGGCGGCCAGCCGCTGGCGGGCGCCGAGGTGGCGTTTGCGGCGGTGGACGAAGGCCTGCTGGCGCTGCAGGCCAACAGCTCCTGGGACCTGCTGCAGGCCCTGATGCAGCCCCGCCCCTGGGGCGTGGAGACGGCCACCGCGCAGGGCGAGATCATCGGCCGCCGCCACTACGGCCGCAAGGCGCTGCCGCCGGGCGGCGGCGGCGGCCGCAACCCCACGCGCGAACTGTTCGACACCCTGCTGCTGTGGCGCGGCACGGTGGTGCTGGACGCCCGCGGCCAGGCCGTCATCGACGTGCCGATGAATGATTCGCTGACCAGCTTCCGCCTGGTGGCGGTGGCCGATGCGGGCGCTGACCTGTTCGGCACCGGCAGCGCGGTGGTGCGCGTGACGCAAGACCTGCAGATGCTCAGCGGCCTGCCGCCGCTGGCGCGTGCCGGCGACCGGTTCGACGCCGGCTTCACGCTGCGCAACACCACCGCGCGGGCCATGCGGGTGCGGGCCACGCTGGCCGGCAGCGCCCAGGGCGCCACGCTGGCGGCACAACCCGCGCCGCAGACCGTGCAGCTGGCTGCCGGCGCCGCCGCCGATGTGCGCTGGACGGTGCAGGTGCCCGACGGCGCCACCCGCATCGACTGGGAAGGCAGCGCGGTGGAAGTGGGCGGCAGCGCCCCGGCGCAGGACCGGCTGAAGGTGGTGCAGGCCATCACGCCGGTGGTGCCGGTGCGGGTGCAGCAGGCCACGCTGCAGGCGCTGGACGGCACGCTCAGCCTGCCGGTGGCTCCGCCCTCGGCCGCGGTGCCAGGCAGTGCGCGCCTCAGCGTGGCGCTGCAGCCCACGTTGTCGGGCGCGCTGCCGGGGCTGCGCCGCTACTTCGAGGGCTACCCATACAGCTGCCTGGAGCAGAAGGCCTCACGCGCCATCGGCCTGCGTGATGCTGCCGCCTGGGCCACGCTGCGCGACGAGCTGGCGGGCTACCTGGACGCCGACGGCCTGGCCAGCTACTTCCCGCCGGCAGCGGGCAGCGCGGCGGCTGGCAGCGACCGGCTCACCGCCTACCTGCTGACCACCGCGCACGAAGCCGCCTGGGCCTGGCCCGACAGCACGCGCGAGGCGATGCTGCGCGGGCTGACGGCCTTCGTCGACGGCCGCATCGTGCGCCGCGTCCAGAGCCCGCGCGCCGACCTGGACGTGCGCAAGCTGGCCGCGCTGGACGCCCTGGCCCGCCACGGCCGCATGCAGCCGCGGCAGCTGGGCAGCATCGCCTGGACGCCGGCGGCCTGGCCCACGTCGGCGCTGCTGGACGCCTGGAGCCTGTACAGCCGCGTCACCACGCTGCCGGCGCGCGCGGCCCGGCTGGACGAGGTGCAGCGCCTGATCCGCAGCCGCATGGTGGCCGGGGGCACCACGCTGACCTTCAGCACCGAGGCGCAGGACGACTGGTGGTGGCTGATGGACGGCCCCGACGCCAATGCCGCGCGGCTGCTGCTGGCCGCCAGCGACGACCCGGCCTGGCGCGACGACGCACCACGCATCCTGGCCGGCACGCTGGCGCGCCAGAAGCGCGGTGCCTGGCTCACCACCACCGCCAACCTGTGGGGCGTGCTGGCGCTGGAGCGGTTTGCCGCGCGCGTGGAAGGTGGCGCCGTCAGCGGCCGCAGCACGCTGCAGGCCGGCACGGCGGCGCAGTCACTGGACTGGGCGGCCAAGCCGGCGGGCGACGTGCTGCAGCTGCCGCTGCCGGCGCCCACCACGCTGGTGGCCCAGCACAGCGGCGGCGGCAAGCCGTGGCTGACGGTGCAGACGCTGGCCGCCGTGCCGCTGCAGGCGCCAGTGGCCGCCGGCTACCGCATCAGCAAGAGCCTGACCGCGGTGCAGCGCCAGCAGCCCGATGCCTGGACCCGCGGCGACATCGTGCGCGTGCGGCTGGAGGTGCAGGCGCAGGACGACATGGGCTGGGTGGTGATCGACGACCCCGTGCCCACCGGCGCCACGCTGCTGGGCAGCGGCCTGGGGCGTGATTCGGCACTGGCCACCCAGGGCGAACGGCGCGAGGGCAGCGCCTGGCTGGCCTACGAGGAACGCGCCGCCGACGCCTGGCGCGCCTACTACCAGTGGATGCCGCGCGGCACGCAGGTGGTGGAGTACACGCTGCGCCTGAACAGCAGCGGCCGCTTCTCGCTGCCGCCCACGCGGGTGGAGGCAATGTACGCGCCCGAGACCTTCGGCGAACGGCCCAACCCGGTGCTGGAGGTGCGGCCGTGATCCTTGCCCGCTTGCGGGCGGCGGCGCTGGCGCTGGGCGTGCTGGTGGTGGCGCTGGCGCCGCAGACCGCCCGCGCCGTGCCCGGCTTCGACGCCGTGCGGGCCGCGCATGCGCCGTCCGACATCCCGCTGCTCGCCCGCGACGGCACACCGCTGCAGATGCTGCGGGTGGACGCGACCGTGCGCCGCAGCGCCTGGGTGCCGCTGGCCGAGGTAACGCCAGCGCTGCGCCACGCGCTGGTGATCAGCGAGGACCGCCGCTTCTGGGACCACGGCGGCGTGGACTGGCAGGCCCTGGCCGCCAGCGCCTGGGCCAATGCCTGGAACCAGCGCACCCGCGGCGCCAGCACCCTGACGATGCAGCTGGCCGGCCTGCTGGACGACGCGCTGGCGCGCCCGGCCGGCGGCCGCAGCGTGGCCACCAAGGTGTCGCAGATCGTGCGGGCGCAGCAATTGGAATCGCAGTGGACCAAGGCGCAGATCCTGGAGGCCTACCTGAACCGCGTGCCGCTGCGCGGCGAGGTGGTGGGCGTGGGCGCCGCGTCGCAGCAGTTCTTCGGCAAGCACCCCAGCGGGCTGGACACGCTGGAAGCCGCGTTGCTGGCGGTGATGGTGCGCGCACCCAACGCCGACGCCGCCACGCTGCGCCGCCGCGCCTGCCCGGTGCTGCAGCAGCAGGGGCTGGACTGTGCCGGGCTGGCCGGCGCGGCCGAGCTGATGCTGGCGCGCCGCCCCGGCACGGCCGCGGGGGAAGCGCTGGCGCCGCACCTGGCACAGCGCCTGTGGCAAGGGCGCCCGGCCCAGGCCGCCGTGCCCACCGCGCTGCACAGCACGCTGGACGCCCCGCTGCAACGCCTGGCCATCCAGGCCCTGCGCCGGCAACTGCAGGAGCTGCGCGGGCGCGCCGTGGAGGACGGCGCCGTGGTGGTGCTGGACAACGCCAGCGGCCAGGTGCTGGCCTGGGTGGGCAGCAGCGGCGCCGGGTCGGACGCCGCGGCAGTCGACGCCGTACTGGCGCGGCGCCAGCCGGGGTCGACGCTCAAGCCCTTCGTGTATGCGCTGGCGCTGCAGCAGCGGCTGATCACGCCGGCCAGCGTGCTGGACGACGCGCCCCTGCAGCTGGCCAGTGCCGGCGCGCTGTACCAGCCGCAGAACTACGACCACCGCTTCCGCGGGCCGGTCAGCGTGCGCCAGGCCCTGGCCAGCAGCCTGAACGTGCCGGCGGTGCGGGTGGCGGCGATGCTGGGGCCCGAGGCGCTGTTCGACGGCCTGAACCGTGCCGGCCTGCAACTGCAGCACAGCCCCGGCTTCCACGGCCATGCACTGGCGCTGGGCAGTGCCGACGTGACGCTGCTGGACCTGGCCAACGCCTACCGCATGCTGGCGCGCCAGGGCCTGCACAGCCCCGTGCAATGGCGGGCAGATGGGCAGGCCGGTGTGCAGGCCGATGGGCAGACTGGTGGGCGGACCGCACGGCCCGCGCCGCCGGCCGACACCCGCGTGCTGCCCGCCGCCGTGGCCTGGCAGGTGGCCGACATGCTGGCCGACCCGGCCGCACGCGCGCCCACCTTCGGGCTGGACAGCCCGCTGGTCACCCGCGGCTGGGCGGCGGTGAAGACCGGCACCAGCAAGGACCTGCGCGACAACTGGTGCGTGGGCTTCAGCAGCCGCTACACGGTTGCGGTGTGGGTGGGCAATGCCAGCGGCGCGCCGATGCACGGCGTCAGCGGCGTCAGCGGCGCGGCGCCGGTGTGGCGCACGCTGATGGCGCACCTGCATGCCCAGGCGCCATCGCCCGCACCCGCGCCGCCACCGGGGCTGGTGGCACAGGACGGCGAGTGGTTCCTGCCCGGTACCGCGCCACACCCGGCGCAGGCCGTGGCCGCCGCGGACACCCGGATGCCGGCCTTCGGCATCCAGAGCCCACGCGACGGCAGCGTGATCGTGCTCGACCCCGACATGCCGCAGGCGGCGCAGCGGCTGGTGTTCGAAGGCGCGGCCGGGCAGTGGTTCGTGGGCGGCCGCCTGGTCGGCCAGGGCCGGGCCGTGCCCTGGCAACCCCGGCCGGGGCGCCATGTGCTGGAGCGGCGATCGGCCGACAGCCACGAGCGGGTGGTGTTCGAAGTGCGCGCGGCGCACCGGAAGTGACGCGCGCCGGCCCCAAAACCAACAGGGTGACATGGGTGCAGGCGCCGCCTGGCGCCGAACGTGGGCGCACCATTTGGTTGTGTTTTGTCACCCGTGGACCGAGAACCGGCACCGCCATGCAGCGCGTGCAGTTGCAAATGCGCAATCTGGGTGCATGCTTGTCAGCCACGGGCCAGATCTGCGCGTTGTGATGGGCATGGCACAGACCATGAAGCTGGCGCGCAGCTTGCTGAAGCAATTGCAAGAAGACGGCGATTGCACCGTCTGTTCAGCAGACCAGGCCGCGACACGATGAACGATGCTGGAGACGCGTGACCCGCTAGATGCACGTGAATTGACCGGAAAGCTCTGATGGAGCCTGGGCCTGTGAAGCCGGGACTTCATCAGAACTTCCCCGCCGCCGATGGGGCTGATCCCCGCATCGGTGCTGTGTCCGATCAAGGAGGTCCTCATGGACGTGATCAGCAGCTTTGCAGCCCGTTACGAACGCACCCGCGAAGAGGAAATGTCCCTCGAGGACTACCTCGCCGAGTGCAAACGAAACCCCATTGCGTACTCCACCGCCGCCGAGCGCATGCTGCGCGCCATCGGCGAGCCGCAGATGGTGGACACCCGCAACGACCAGCGCCTGTCACGGCTGTTCGCCAACAAGGTGATCAAGCGCTACCCGGCGTTCGCCGAGTTCTACGGCATGGAAGACGCCATCGAGCAGGTGGTGTCGTACTTCCGCCATGCCGCGCAGGGGCTGGAGGAGAAGAAACAGATCCTCTACCTGCTGGGCCCGGTGGGCGGCGGCAAGAGCAGCATCGCCGAGCGGCTGAAGGCGCTGATGCAGGAGGTGCCGTTCTACGCCATCAAGGGCAGCCCGGTGAACGAAAGCCCGCTGGGCCTGTTCGACCCGACCGAAGACGGCGCCATCCTGGAGCAGGAATACGGCATCCCGCGCCGCTACCTCAACCGCATCTTGAGCCCCTGGGCGGTGAAGCGGCTGGAAGAGTACGGCGGCGACATCCGCAAGTTCAAGGTGGTCAAGCGCCACCCCAGCGTGTTGAAGCAGGTGGGCATCGCCAAGACCGAGCCCGGTGACGAAAACAACCAGGACATCTCCAGCCTGGTGGGCAAGGTCGACATCCGCAAGCTGGAGACCTTTGCCCAGGACGACCCCGATGCCTACAGCTTTTCCGGTGGCTTGTGCCTGGCCAACCAGGGGCTGCTGGAGTTCGTGGAGATGTTCAAGGCGCCGATCAAGGTGCTGCACCCGCTGCTGACGGCCACGCAAGAAGGCAACTACAAGGGCACCGAGGGCTTCGGCGCCATCCCGTTCGATGGCGTGGTGCTGGCCCACAGCAACGAGAGCGAGTGGAAGGCCTTCCGCAACAACAAGAACAACGAGGCCTTCCTCGACCGCATCTACATCGTGAAGGTGCCCTACTGCCTGCGGGTGAGCGGAGAGATCAAGATCTACGAGAAGCTGATCAACTCGAGCAGCCTGGGCCAGGCCAAGTGCGCCCCGGGCACGCTGAAGATGATGAGTCAGTTCGCCATCCTCACCCGCCTGAAGGAGCCCGAGAACAGCAGCCTCTTCAGCAAGATGCAGGTCTACGACGGCGAGAACCTGAAGGACACCGACCCGCGCGCCAAGAGCTACCAGGAGTACCGCGACTACGCCGGTGTCGACGAAGGCATGAGCGGCATCAGCACCCGCTTCGCCTACAAGATCCTCAGCAAGGTCTTCAACTTCGACAGTGCCGAAGTGGCCGCCAACCCGGTGCACCTGATGTACGTGCTGGAGCAGCAGATCGAGCGCGAGCAGTTCTCGGCAGAACTGGAGCAGAAGTACACCGGCTTCATCAAGGAACAGTTGGCACCCAAGTACGCCGAGTTCATCGGCAAGGAGATCCAGACCGCGTACCTGGAAAGTTATTCCGAGTATGGCCAGAACATCTTTGATCGCTATGTGACCTATGCCGATTACTGGATCCAGGACCAGGAATACCGCGACACCGACACCGGTGAGGTGTTCGACCGCGCCAGCCTGAACGGCGAGTTGGAGAAGATCGAGAAGCCCGCCGGCATCGCCAACCCGAAGGACTTCCGCAACGAGATCGTCAACTTCGTGCTGCGGGCGCGTGCCAACAACCAGGGCAACAACCCGGTGTGGACCAGCTACGAGAAGCTGCGCTCGGTGATCGAGAAGAAGATGTTCAGCAACACCGAAGAGTTGCTGCCTGTGATCAGCTTCAACGCCAAGGCCAGTGCGGACGAAGCCAAGAAGCACGAGGACTTCGTCGCCCGCATGGTGGCCAAGGGCTACACCAGCAAACAGGTGCGGCTGTTGTGCGAGTGGTACTTGCGCGTCAGGAAGTCAAGCTGAACGCCGGTGCTTCCTAACTCGCAGCCAGAAGGGTCAAGGATGCTGCAGCAGATCATCGACCGCCGGCTTGCCGGCAAGAACAAGTCCATCGGCAACCGCGAGCGCTTCATGCGCCGCTACAAGGACAAGATCAAGGAGGCCGTGCGCCGCGCGGTCGATGGCCGCGGCATCCGCGACCTGGAGCGCGGCGAAGAGGTGCGCATCCCGAAGAAGGACTTGTCCGAGCCGGTGTTCCACCATGCCAACGGCGGTGTGCGCGACATGGTGCACCCCGGCAACCAGGACTATGTGCGCGGTGACCGCATCAAGCGGCCGCAGGGGGGCGGCGGTGGCGGCGGCAGCGGCAAGGGCCAGGCGTCTGACCAGGGCGAAGGCGAGGACGACTTCAGCTTTGCCCTGAGCAAGGAAGAGTTCATGCAGGTCTTCTTCGAGGACCTGGCCCTGCCCCACCTGGTGCGCACGCAACTGGCCGAAGTGCCCGAATGGAAGAGCCACCGCGCCGGCTACTCAAGCGACGGCACGCCCAACAACCTGCATGTGGTGCGCAGCCTGCGCGGCGCCATCGGCCGGCGGCTGGCCATCGGCTCGGGCTCGCGACGCGAGCTGGCCGAGCTGGAAGCCGAACTCGCCATCCTGAAGGCGGCTGCTGAGGCGGGTGACGTGACGGCCAGGCTGGAGCTGCCCGCACTGGAAGAGAAAGTCACCGCCCTGCGCGCCCGGCTGGCCCGCATCCCCTACCTCGACCCGATCGACCTGCGCTACCGCAACCGGGTGAAGACGCCGGTGCCCTCCAGCAAGGCGGTGATGTTCTGCCTGATGGACGTGTCGGGCTCGATGGACGAAGGCCGCAAGGAGTTGAGCAAGCGCTTCTTCATCCTGCTGTACCTGTTCCTGACCCGGCACTACGAGAAGATCGACATCGTCTTCATCCGCCACCACACCCAGGCGCAAGAGGTGGACGAGGAGAACTTCTTCCATGCCCGCGAGACCGGCGGCACCGTGGTGAGCAGTGCCCTGGTGCTGATGGAGGAGATCATCCGCGCGCGCTACAGCCCGACGGAGTGGAACATCTACGGCGCCCAGGCCAGCGACGGCGACAACTGGCACCACGACAGCGGCCGCTGCCGCGAGTTGCTGGACCAGAAGATCCTGCCGCTGTGCCGCTACTTCGCCTACGTGCAGGTGGCCGATGAAGAGCAGAACCTCTGGGAGGAATACACCCAGCTGGCCGGCGCGAGCAAGCACTTCGCGATGCGCA
>JBBAPL010000016.1:0-28316 GCA_040400895.1 Aquabacterium sp. | reverse complement strand
CTCGGCCGACCAGATCTATCCGGTCTTCCGCGACCTGTTCAAGAAGGAGGGCGCCGCCCAAGCGGCCTGACCATGGAACCCCTGCCTCCCGACGCACCCACGGCGACCACAGCGCCGTTGCCAGCCCGCCCGTTGCGCGGCCCGCTGCCGCTGACCCAGACCGTGCAACGCCTGGGCGCGCCCAGTGACTGGACCTTCGACCTGATCGAGCAGTACCACGCCGTCATCCGCGAGACCGCGCAGCGCTACGGCCTGGACACCTACCCCAACCAGCTGGAGATCATCACCGCGGAGCAGATGATGGACGCCTACGCCAGCGTGGGCATGCCGGTGAACTACCGCCACTGGAGCTATGGCAAGGAGTTCATCAGCACCGAGAAGAACTACAAGCGCGGCCACATGGGCCTGGCCTACGAGATCGTGATCAACAGCAACCCCTGCATCAGCTACCTGATGGAGGAGAACACCATGCCGATGCAGGCGCTGGTGATCGCGCATGCCGCCTACGGCCACAACAGCTTCTTCAAGGGCAACTACCTGTTCCGCATGTGGACCGATGCGTCGTCGATCATCGACTACCTGGTCTATGCCAAGCACTACGTGGCCGAATGCGAAGAGCGCCATGGCATGGACGTGGTCGAGGAGTTCATCGACAGCTGCCACGCGCTGCAGAACCACGGTGTCGACCGCTACCGCCGCCCGGCCCGCAAGACACTGGCGCAAGAGCTGGCCGAGCGCAAGGACCGCGAGGCCCACGCCCAGCAGCAGGTCAACGACCTGTGGCGCACCCTGCCCAAGGCGGCGGAGAAGGCGGGTGCCGCCATCGAAGCCAAGCGCTTCCCGGACGAGCCACAGGAGAACCTGCTGTACTTCATCGAGAAGAACGCGCCGTTGCTGGAACCCTGGCAGCGGGAAATCGTGCGCATCGTTCGCAAGGTTGCGCAGTACTTCTACCCGCAGCGCCAGACCCAGGTGATGAACGAGGGCTGGGCCACGTTCTGGCACCACCGGCTGCTCAACCAGATGTACGACGACGGCTACCTGGCCGACGGCGTGATGATCGAATGGCTGAAGAGCCACACCAACGTGGTCTACCAGCCGCGCGTCACCGACAAGGGCTACTCGGGCTTCAATCCCTACGCGCTGGGCTTTGCGATGTACACGGACATCAAGCGCATCTGCGAGGCGCCCACCGACGAAGACCGCCAGTGGTTCCCCACCATCGCCGGCACCGACTGGGTGCCCACGCTGGACGCGGCAATGCGCAACTTCAAGGACGAGAGCTTCATCGGCCAGTACTTGAGCCCCAAGCTAATGCGCGACTTCCGCCTGTTCGCCATCCACGACGACGAGAAGCAGCCTGAACTGGAAGTGGCCGCCATCCACGACGAGAACGGCTACCGGCGTGTGCGCGAGGCGCTGAGCCGCCAGTACGACCTGGGCAGCCGCGAGCCCAACATCCAGGTGTGGAACGTCAACCTGCGCGGCGACCGCAGCCTGACGCTGCGCCACTTCCAGCACAACGACCGGCCGCTGGACGACAGCGGACAAGAGGTGCTGAAGCACGTGGCGCGGCTGTGGGGCTTCGGCGTGCAGCTGGAAAGCACCAACGCCAAGGGCGACGTGACCAAGCGCTGGGCGGTGCCGGCGCCGGCACCGAGCGCCTGAGACTGTCGAAATTCTCGACAGTCTCGAGCAGAGCCCAGCGCCGCCCATTCAGCGCCTTCGGCGCAGGGGCCCCTGAACGGGCAAGGCGCTACAGGTGCCGGCCCGTCGGGCGCGAAACGTGCGGTCCGAAAGGTCTGCGCCCGGGCCTTGGTTCAAGACAGGGAAGCGAGACCCCTTTCATCCCTGAAGCCTGCTGACGCGGGGGCACCGGACTGCAGCCAAGCGCGATGACTACAGGATGCGGCGGCGACGAAGCCCCCCGGCGAACAGTAGCGCAGCGCCGACCAACGCCAGAGTGCCGGGTTCAGGCACCACTTGCAGGTTGTCAACCCTGAAACAGTTCGAAGTGGTCTGATTTCGCCCGGACTCACAGTTTCCATCTCCATCTCCGATGGGCATGTCGGTGTTGGCGACAAAGATGTAACGGAAGCTCAGGCTGTTCGACGTGGAGGCGCTGGCCGAACTGTTGTCCGCCAACTGGGTCGCCGTTCCAAACCCATTGGCGATCATGTCGCTCGTCCCCGCCCAGATGTCGGCGTTGTCACTGCCTGTGAACAGCGAGAAGTCCAACTTGATCGAGCCGTGCACCACGGCCCCGAGGTCGAACAGCAAGCCTTCGACCTTTGAGCCGATTTGGCCGTTGTTGCCGTCAGGGTTACCCGGAGAAGACGAATTGACGCCCAGGGCATCGGCAGTGCGTTGGACGTCTTCAAGGCCCCATGTCGACCCCGTCAGCAGGTAGCCCTTGACGGTCACGGACGGACCGCCCGCCCGATCGCCGGCAAAGGTCGCCGAAGGGCCAAGTTTGCCGTTGTCGCCGTTGAAGTTGTAGTTGTTGATCACGCCAGCGGTCGCGACGGGCGTTGAAAGAGCCAGGACACTGACAACAGTGGCAACAGCGAAAGAAAACGACTTCGACATCATGACTCCTGGATTTGAGTTCGGGCACGGACTGGACAGCCGGCGCGCCCGGGCGGGAGACCCAAGCAAGATCAAGACCAACAATGAAATAAACAACAATATCAATAAATTACGCAAATTCGATCAGTGGCGAGCTGGTGGACTGTCAATTTTTTCGACACGACGTTCTGTGTCATTTACCGCCGACGCGGACCGCAGGCGGAGTCAAGCCGCCGTCTGTTCACCGACTGCTCCCACGATTTCTCCCGCCTTCGGCTCGAAGGCGACGAACGCCCGGGCCGCTGCCGGCCAACCATGGCAGCGGGTGCAGCAAGGTGCCGGCCTCGTGCTGCTTGCGACGCCCAGACATTGCGCTGGGGGGTGAACCGCCCCGGCCCACCCGACGCGCCGCAAGCGGTTTCTCCAAGCTGAAGGTCCTCCCTGGGTTGAGGGTGTGGGGCTTCGGCGTGCAGCGGGAAAGCGCCAACGCCAAGGGCGGAATCACCCAGCGCTGGTCGGTGCCGGCGCCCAGCAATTGAGGCGGCGCCATGCGGGTCGGCACTGGACGGGCATCGCGGTGCGGGACGAGAGGTCCGCACCTGTCGACTTTCTTGACACCGACGCGTCCATCCACCGGGATCAGCCGCGCAAATTGCTGATTTGTATGAATAGTTCAAATTTGGCCCGATGTTTGCTTGAATCTTGACATTCGTACAGGTCTGGAGCCTTCTGTGAAATTGACAAAGTTTGCTACCGCAGCCGCCATCGCCTCTCTCGGTCTTCTCGGTGCTGCAAATGCTGCTGTGATCGCGTCCGACAACTTCGACGCGTATGCCACCGGCGGCATCCAAGGCAAAGGCGCGGCGGGATCAGGCTGGGCTGGCGCATGGTCCGGGGCTGCTTCGAGCACCGTGGTTGCCACCGTTCCGGGTGCCAACCCGGTTGGCGACGGCCCCATGTCTGGCAACGCGCTGAGGTTCTCCAACCCGAACAGCGACTCGGCCGCCAGCCGGGCGCTGTCGGCTGCCGTCACAGGCGCAGTCTGGGTCGACTACCTCTTCCAGTTCGACAGCGGGTCGATCGAGCGAAACGACTTCCTGGGACTGTGGTTCGGGAACAAGGGCGGGCCCAACATCGGTCTGAAGGCCAACTGCGACGCCGGCTCCGGTTGCACCGCTGACTTGTTCGTCCGCACGACTGGATCTGGTGGCCGTTACACCACCAACATTGCGATCGGCCAGACCTACCACCTTGTCGGCCTGTTGCAAAAGACGGGCAGTTCGACGACCTACAACAAGTTCGACCTGTGGGTGGACCCGACCAATGCCGAACTGCTGAGCTTGACTGGCGTCGATGCATCGGCAACGGGCGCGTCAATCACTTCGTTCAGCACTGTCGGGTTCCGCACTTTCAACCTGGACACCTCGCTGACGAACGCCAATGCGATTGACAGGTTGCTGGTGGACAACGTCCGCCTGTCATCGACTGCCCCTCTGCAGGTGCCGGAACCGGCTGGGCTCGCGCTGGTCGGCATTGGCCTGCTGGGCGCTTCGCTGGCGACTCGGCGCAAGACACGCGCCTGATCGACCCAGCGTCGTTCCGTCTTGCTCGGGCCCGTCTGCGACGGGCCCGTTGCGTTTGCGGGCCGGCGTCCCGGGATGCGGCGGCAGCGATGCGCCTTTGCACCGCACTGTGCCAACGATGGGCGAACGGCTGGCGCTGTTCGGCCATGCCCAGGCCGACCACAGTACGCCCGGCAACGGCGCGCACCATGACAAAGGGCCGGCAGTGCCGGCCCTTGGCGCTGGGCGCGGTGGCTCAGGCCTTCAGCGCCGTCAGCACCTCGTCGAGCATCTTCTTGGCGTCGCCGAACAGCATGCGGTTGTTCTCTTTGTAGAACAGCGGGTTGTCCACGCCGGCGTAGCCGCTGGCCATGCTGCGCTTCATCACGATGCTGGTCTTGGCCTTCCACACCTGCAGCACGGGCATGCCGGCGATCGGGCTGGTGGGGTCGTCCTCGGCGGCCGGGTTCACGATGTCATTGGCGCCGATCACCATGGTCACGTCGGTGGCCGGGAAGTCGTCGTTGATCTCGTCCATCTCCATCACGATGTCGTAGGGCACCTTGGCCTCGGCCAGCAGCACGTTCATGTGACCGGGCATGCGGCCGGCCACCGGGTGGATCCCGAAGCGCACGTTCACGCCCTTCTCACGCAGCAGCTTGGTGATCTCGAACACCGTGTGCTGGGCCTGGGCCACCGCCATGCCGTAGCCGGGCACGATGATCACGCTCTTGGCTTCGCGCAGCAACTCGGCGGTCTCGGCCGCCAGGATCGGCGACACCTCGCCTTGCGGCGCTGCCGCACCGCCAGCCGCTGCCGGGGCCGGTGCGCCGCCGCCAAAGCCGCCGGCGATCACGCTGAGGAAATTGCGGTTCATTGCCCGGCACATGATGTAGCTGAGGATGGCGCCCGACGAGCCCACCAGCGCACCCACCACGATCAGCAGGTCGTTGCTGAGCATGAAGCCGGTGGCCGCCGCCGCCCAGCCCGAGTAGCTGTTGAGCATCGACACCACCACCGGCATGTCGGCGCCGCCGATGGCCATCACCATGTGGATGCCGAACAGCAGCGCGATCACCGTCATCACCAGCAGCGGCAGCATGCCGGTCTGGATGTCGTGCGCGTGCAGGAACTCACGGCCGAACCAGATGACGACCAGCAGGCCCGCCAGGTTCAGCAGGTGCCGCCCGGGCAGCAGCAGCGGCTTGCCGCCGATCTTGCCCGACAGCTTGCCGAAGGCCACCAGCGAGCCGGAGAACGTGACCGCGCCGATCAGGATGCCGATGTAGATCTCCACCTCGTGGATGGCCTTCTCGGCCGGCGTGGGGAACACGGTGGACGTGTCCACATAGCTGGCGAAGCCCACCAGGCAGGCCGCCAGGCCGACCAGGCTGTGCATCAGTGCCACCAACTCGGGCATCTGCGTCATCTGCACCTTCTTGGCCGCGATGACGCCGATGGCGCCACCCACCACCAGGGCACCAACGATCCACGGGATGCCCGCTGCCGTGACACGTGGGCCCAGCACCGTGGCGAGCACGGCGATCGCCATGCCGACCATGCCGAACAGGTTGCCGCGGCGCGCGGTCTCGGGGTTGGCCAGCCCACCCAGGCTGAGGATGAAGAGGATGGTGGCGCCGATGTAGGCCATGGTGGCCATGCTGGAAGTCATGTCCGAATCCTTGCTGTTGTTCTTGTTCTGGGGCTCACTTGCGGAACATCGCCAGCATGCGCCGCGTGACTGCGAAGCCGCCGAACATGTTGACCGCGGTCAGCGCCAGCGCCAACACCGCCAGGCCGAGGATCAGCGCGTTGGGCCGGTCGGTCACACCGCCGGTCAGCGGCGGCGCCACCTGCACCAGCGCGCCGATGGCGATGATCGACGAGATGGCATTGGTCACGCTCATCAGCGGCGTGTGCAGCGACGGCGTGACGTTCCACACCACCATGTAGCCGATGAAGCAGGCCAGCACGAACACGGTGAAGTGCGACAGGAAGCTGGCCGGCGCATACATGCCCACCAGCGCAAACAGCACCGCGCCCACGCCGAACACCGTGGCCAGGCTCTTGGCAGACATCGGCTCGCTGGGCGCGCCGTGGCCATGGCCCTTCTTGGCCGCCGGTGCAGCGGCCGTGGCCGCAGGCTTGGGTGGCGCGGCCGGCATCTTGATCGGCGGCGCCGGCCAGGTGATGGTGCCGTCCTTGATGACGGTGAGGCCGCGGATGGCGTCGTCGTCCATGTTGACGTGCAGCACGCCGTCCTTGGTCTTGCACAGCTCTTCCGTCAGGCGCAGCAGGTTGTTCGAATACAGCGTCGACGCCTGCTTGGCCAGGCGGCTGACCAGGTCGGTGTAGCCGACGATGGTGACACCGTGGCGCACCACCGCCTCGCCCGGCACGGTCAGCTCACAGTTGCCGCCCTGCTCGGCCGCCATGTCGACGATCACGCTGCCGGGCTTCATGCTCTGCACCATCTCGGCGGTGATCAGCTTGGGCGCGGGCTTGCCCGGGATCAGCGCGGTGGTGATGATGATGTCGACCTCCTTGGCCTGCTGCGCGTACATCGCGCGCTGGGCGGCCTGGAAGCCCTCGCTCATCACCTTGGCATAGCCGCCGCCGCCCGAGCCTTCTTCGGCGTAGTCGACCTTGACGAATTCACCGCCCAGCGACACCACCTGGTCGGCCACCTCGGCGCGGGTGTCGTTGGCGCGCACGATGGCGCCCAGGTTGGCCGCCGTGCCGATGGCGGCCAGGCCGGCCACGCCCGCACCAGCGATGAACACCTTGGCCGGCGGGATCTTGCCGGCGGCGGTGATCTGGCCGTTGAAGAAGCGGCCGAAGGCATTGGCCGCCTCGATGACGGCGCGGTAGCCGCTGATGCCGGCCATGGAGGTGAGCGCGTCCATCTTCTGCGCCCGGCTCAGCTGGCGCGGCAGGGCGTCGATGGCCAGCACCGTCACCTTGCGGGCGGCCAGCTGGTCCATCAGGGCCGGGTTCTGCGCCGGCCAGATGAAGCCGATCAGCGTCGCGCCTTCGCGCAGCTGGGCGGCTTCTTCCGAGCTGGGCACGCGGGCCTTGAAGATGACGTCGGCCTGGGCGAACACATCCGCCGCGGTGGGCAGCACCTGGGCGCCGGCGGCGCGGTAGGTGTCGTCGGCAAAGTTGGCGGCGTCGCCGGCACCGCTCTGCACCGCCACAGAAAAGCCCAGCTTGATCAGCTTCTCCACCACGTCGGGCACGGTGGCAACCCGCTTCTCGCCGGCCGCGGTTTCTGTCGGCACACCAATCAGCAAACCCATGGGACAAACTCCTCAGATGTTGTGAGCACCACGCCCGGCCTGTGTCAGCCGGCGGGTGGGCCAAAGCCACTGCAAGAAGCTTACCTGACGCCACGCTGGCAGCCGTCGCCACCGTGACCCACCACACGGCAGCGCCGCCGCTAGCATGCAACGCATGGCCGATGTCCGTTGGAAACCCAGTGTCACCGTGGCCGCCGTGGTCGAGCAGGGCGGACGCTTCCTGCTGGTCGAGGAGATGACGGCCGACGGCCTGAAGCTCAACAACCCCGCCGGCCACCTCGACCCTGGGGAGACGCCGGAGCAAGGTGCCGCGCGCGAGTGCCTGGAAGAAACCGCCTGCGCCTTCACGCCACAGTGGCTGGTGGGCGTGTACCTGGCCCGGCTGCAGCGGCCGGGCGCCGCCGGCCAACCGGATGACGACATCACCTACCTGCGCTTTGCCTATGGTGGCCGGGTGGGCGCTGCCGACCCCGGCCGCACGCTGGATGCCCCGGTGGTGCGCACGCTGTGGCTCACGCCGGCCGAGGTGCGGGCCAGCGCCGCGCGCCACCGCAGCCCGCTGGTGCTGCGCTGCATCGAAGACCACCTGGCCGGCGTGCGCCACCCGCTGGGTGTGGTGGGCGCCGACCCCTCCCTCTGGGCCTGACGAGAAAACCGATGAACGATGTATTGCGCTTCGGCCCGGTGGCCGTGCATCTGGGCGAGAAGTCGGGCAAGTACCCCGACGGCAACCAGGTGATCGTGCAGGGCGCCGACCAGCGCGTGGCCTTCGACACGCCGCTGGTGTCCAACCGCATCGGCCCCGATTTCGACGACGTCGACATGGTGATCCTGGGCCATGTGCATGAAGACCACATGACCGGCCTGCACCGCGTGCCGCAGGCCGCCGTGCAGGTGCACCATGCCGACCTGGCCGCCGCACAAAGCTGGGCCGGCCTGTCACGCCACTTCGGCTACCCGCCCGCCGTGCTGGCGCCGATGCACGACAAGCTGCGCGCGGAGTTCTACTACCACCCGCGGCCCGACGCCACCGGCTATGCCGACGGCGCGGTGTGGCAGTTGGGCGGCGGCGTCAGCGTGCGCGCGCAGCACCTGCCGGGCCACACCGCCGGCCACTGCGCGCTGATCGAGCAGAGCCAGGGCGTGGCCTTCATCGGCGACATCGACCTGTCGGGCTTCGGCCCGTACTACGGCGACGCCACGTCCAACCTGGCCGACTTTCGCCGCAGCCTGGCAGCAGTGGCCACGCTCGATGCACGGGTGTGGGTCACCTCGCACCACCGCGCCGTGATCACCGACCGGGCGGCGTTCCTCGACCAGCTGGCCGCCTTCACTGCCAAGCTCGACGAGCGCGAGGCCCGCCTGCTGGCGATGCTGGCACCCGGCCCGCAGCCCATGGACGACCTGGTGCGCCAACGCCTGCTGTACCCGCCCGAGCATGACGCGCTGTGGGTCGACTTCGTCGAGCGCCGCAGCATCCAGATGCACCTGGACGAACTGCAGGCCGACGGCCGGGTGCAGCAGCAGGACGACGGCCGCTTCGCCCTGGCGTGAGCCGGCAGCGGCCTGCGGCAGCGCGCACCGACGCCGGCTACCGCAGCGTCACCGAGGCCGATGTGCGGGTGCTGGTCTTCATCCGCATGTCGCGCGCGCTCGGGCTGTCGCTGGCGCAGATCAGCGACTGGGTGCCGGCCTCCCGCGCCGGGCGCCTGCGCGACGGCCAGCTGATCGACGGCCTGCAGCAGCGGCTGGGCGACATCGACCGCGACATCGCCCGACTGCAGGACTTGCGGCGGCGCACCGCCGACCACATCACCTGGGCCCGCGACCGCCAGGCCGAGGCCCACCGTGGCACCACGGGCCGCCGCAAAGCCCGGCACACCATCCAGCCCAACCACCAAACCACGCCGATGACGCACCCGAACCACGCCCCCGACAGCAACCCCGACGCGCAGGTCTGCGACGTCACCAACGGCAGCGTCGTGGTCGAGCTGCCAATGCAGCCGGGGCTGTGCTTGCGCCCAGGCCAGCGGCAGGCCACGGCGGTGTTTGCCGTGGCCGACTTTGCCGCCGTGGCCGCCGCCGCCTTGCTGCAGCCGGATGCGGCCACCAGCACCACCGACACCACCCTCAAGCTGGTGGCCCCTGCCATGGGTGAACGCCTGCGGGCGGCGGGCCGGGTGGTGCACGCCGGCGCACGCAGCACGGTGTGCCAGGCCGACGTGCTGAGCATCGATGCCCAGGGCGAGGCGCGGCTGTGTGCCAGCTTGCTCGCCACGGCGCACCATGCGCGGCTCGACCACGCCGCCGCCTGAGGATCCCGCCATGGCCACACCATCATCGCCCGGACCCACAGCCGCGCCGGCCGCACCCGCCGCGCCTGCCGCACCCGCCACTACGCCGCCCGGCTGGGCCATGCACACCCGCAGCAGCCCGTTGACGCGCCCCTGGGAGCCGATCCACACCCAGGCCCTGGCCGCAGCCGACGGGCGCGAACCCGCCGTGGCACTGGCCATCCGGGTGGTGGAGGCGCACTGCAACGGGCGCGGCTTTGCCCATGGCGGGCTGATCAGCGCCCTGGCCGACAACGCGATGGGCCTGTCAGCGGTGGCTGCCGCCCGCGCCGCGGCTGCGGCCCAGGGGCGGGCGGCGCCGGGCGGCGCGGTGACGGTCAGCCTGGCGCTCGACTTCATGGCCAGCGCCAACATCGGGCAGTGGCTGGAATTCCGCCCTGTCGTGCTGCGCCACGGCCGCACGCTGGCCTTCACCGAATGCCATGTGCTGGCCGACGGCGAACTGGCCGCACGCGCCAGCGCCACCTTCCGGCTGGTCTGATCTGCAACCGCCCGCGGCGGCCCGTCAGCCCGGCAGGGGCAGGTGCAGCTCCAGGATCTCGTCGCCATGCCCGTCCAGCTGGCCGGTGGGCTGCCAGCCCAGATGGCGGTAGAAGCCGTGGGAGCGGCTGGCGGGGTCGGTGCTGCAGCCCAGGTACAGCCGGCCCCAACCGGCGGCGGCCAGATCCTGCACCACCCGCGCCAGCAGGTCGCGGCCCAGGCCCTGGCCTTCCCATGCCGGCAGCAACGCCAGCACCAGCACCTCGCCCGTGGTGCGGTCGCCGAAGCAGTAGCCGACCAGCACGTCGCCCTGCCAGGCCACATGGCCAGGCGTGGTGCCGTTGCGGATGCCATCGGCCCAGCTGTCGGCGGTGATGCCATAGGCTGCCAGCCGGTCGGCAGGCACAGCGTTATGGCGGGTGCGGCCGCGCAGAGTGATGCAGGCGGGTGCGTCGTCCGGCACGGCGGGGCGGTGGGTCAGCGTCATGCCCGGCATTCTGCGCACGAACTGCGGACAATCCCGCCCATGAAACCCCAACGCGTGGTCGTCGGCCTGTCCGGCGGCGTCGATTCGGCCGTCACCGCCTGGCTGCTCAAGCAGCAGGGGCACGAGGTGATCGGCATCTTCATGAAGAACTGGGAAGACGACGACGACAGCGACTACTGTTCGTCGAACATCGACTTCGTCGACGCCGCGGCGGTGGCCGACGTGATCGGCATCGAGATCGAGCACGTCAATTTCGCCGCCGACTACAAGGACCGGGTGTTCGCCGAGTTCCTGCGTGAATACCAGGCCGGCCGCACGCCCAACCCCGACGTGCTGTGCAACGCCGAGATCAAGTTCAAGGCCTTCCTCGACCACGCCATGCGCCTGGGCGCCGAGAAGATCGCCACCGGCCACTACGCGCGGGTGCGCGAGACGGCGCACGGCAGCTTCGAGCTGCTCAAGGGCCTGGACCCGCTGAAGGACCAGAGCTACTTCCTGCACCGCCTCACCCAGGCGCAGCTGTCGAAAACGCTGTTCCCGGTGGGCGAGCTGCCCAAGACCGAGGTGCGCCGCATCGCCGCCGAGGCCGGGCTGCCCAACGCGAAGAAGAAGGATTCCACCGGCATCTGCTTCATCGGCGAGCGGCCGTTCCGCGAATTCCTCAACCGCTACCTCAACCACCAGCCCGGCCCCATCGTCGACGAGCGCGGGCGGCGCATCGGCGACCACCTGGGCCTGAGCTTCTACACCCTGGGCCAGCGCCAGGGGCTGGGCATCGGCGGGGTGAAGGAGAAAGGCGCCGCCCGCGGCGCCGGCGACCATGCGCCCTGGTTCGTGGCCCGCAAGGACCTGGCACGCAACGCCCTGGTGGCCGTGCAGGGGCACGACCACCCCTGGCTGCAGTCGCCGGCCCTGGTGTTCGACGATGCCAGCTGGGTGGCCGGCATCGCGCCCGCCGATGGCACCCTGGCCGCCAAGACCCGCTATCGCCAGGCCGACGCCGCCTGCCACCTGGCGGACCAGGGCGGTGGCCGGTTTGCGCTGGCCTTCGACAGCCCACAGTGGGCCGTCACGCCCGGGCAGTCGGCGGTGCTGTACCAGGGCGAGGTGTGCCTGGGCGGCGGCGTCATCGCCTCGGCCAGCGCCGGCGGCTGACCCACAGCGCGCAAGTCGGGGCCTGCGGCAGTCGATGGGCCGGCAGGGATGGCGCGTTCGCGCGTGGCCGTCCGGTTCTGGACGCCCCGACCAATGCCACGCCTGCTGCCCCTCCTCTGCCTTGTTGCCGCCGCGGGTTGCGTACTGCCTGCCGCCCGTGCCGCCGTGGTGGGCGTGCAGGTGAGCGATGGCGCCGGCAAGCCGCTCGCGGGCGCGGCGGTGTTCCTGGAGTCGAGGGACGCCCGTGCCGCCGCCCGCCCGCAGCCGGTGGTGGAGGTGGTGCAGGCCAACCGCCAGTTCCAGCCGATGGTGTCGGTGGTGACGGCGGGCACGGCGGCCAGCTTCCCGAACCGCGACACGGTGCGCCACCATGTCGATTCGTTCTCGCCGGTCAAGAAGTTCGAGATCAAGCTCTACGTGGGCACACCCACCGCGCCCGTGGTGTTCGACCGCCCGGGCATCGCCGTGCTGGGCTGCAACATCCACGCCACCATGGCCGCCTGGATGGTGGTGGTCGACACCCCCCACCACGGCCTGACCGGCGCCGACGGCAAGCTGAACTTGCCCAACATGTCGCCCGGCGCCTACCGCCTGCGCGCCTGGCACCCCGGCCTGCCACCGGGCGCGCCTGCGCTGGACCAGGCCCTGCAGGTGCCCGCCGCCGGCACAACAGCCGTCGCCGTGAAGCTGGCCGGCATGGCGCCCTGATGTCACCCGACACGCCACCCACGGCGCCAGCGCGGCCGCCAGGCGGGCTGCACCGCTGGCTGGATCGATGGCAGATGCCGCCGCTGCGCTTGTCGGGCCGCATCGTGCTGGTGTCGCTGGCCCTGCTGCTGGTGGTGCAGGCGGCCGGCTTCGTGGTGATCGGACAGAGCATCGACCGCAATGCGCACACCCAGCTGGCTGACCACCTCGCGGTGGCCGCGCGCGTCTGGCAGCGCCTGCTCGACCAGCGCGCCGCCAAGCTGAACCAGGGTGCCGCGCTGCTGGCGGCCGACTACGGCATGCGCGAGGCCGTGGGCACCGGCGACCTGGAGACCGTGCGCTCGGCGCTGGACAACCACGGCGCGCGCATCGGCGCCAGCGTGGCTGCGCTGCTGGACACTGGCCTGGCCGTGCAGGCGGTGGGCGAGCAGGGCGACCCCGCCATCGCGCCGGCGCTGGCGCGCCTGGCGCCGCAGCTGGCGCAGCATCCGGGCAGCGGCGTCGTCGCCCTGCTGGCCGACCGGCCTGACCAGTTCGTGATGGTGCCAATGCGCGCGCCGGCCCTGATCGGCTGGGTGGTGATGGGCTTTCCGCTCGACCAGGCGCTGGTCGACGACATGCAGGCGGTCTCAGGCGTGCATGCCGCGCTGGTGGCGCAACCGATGCACGGCGCCCCGCTGGTGCTGGTGCTGGTGCACAGCCTGCAGCCGCCCGCCGACGCCAGCCCGCTGGCCACGCAGCTGGCCGACGGCGACCTGGCGCTGGACGCGCAACCGCACCTGGTGGCCACCACCGCGGTGGCCAGCGGGCCCGAGGGCCGCATCACCCTGCGGCTGGCCGGCTCCATCGCCGCCGCGGTGGCGCCCTACCGCAGCCTGCAGTGGATGCTGGCGATCATCACGCTGCTGGGGGTGGGGCTGTTTGGTGCCGGCAGCGTGTGGACAGCCCGCCGCGTGACCCAGCCGCTGCGCCGCCTGGTGCGTGCCAGCGAGCGCCTGGGCCGTGGCCAGTACGACGAGCCGGTGGCCCAGGACGGCCGCGGTGACGAGATCGGCGAGCTGGCACGCGCCTTCGACCACATGCGCATCAACGTGGGCGCGCAGCGCGAACAGATCCGCAGCCTGGCCTACCGCGACCGCCTCACCGGCCTGCCCAACCGCCTGCAGTTCCGCGAGGACATCCAGCGCGCCATCGCCCAGGCCGACCCGGCGCGCGACCACATCGCGGTGGTGATGCTCGACCTCGACCGCTTCAAGCATGTGAACGACGTGCTGGGCTATGCCTCGGGCGACCGGCTGCTGGAGGGCGTGGCCGCGCGGCTGCAGCAGGTGGTGCGCGATGGCGACGTCGTGGCCCGGCTGGGCGGTGACGAGTTTGCATTGCTGATGCACGACGCCGACACCAACCTGGCGGTGACGGTGGCCCAGCGCATCACCACCGCCTTCGAGCAGCCCCTGCTGCTGGACGACCACACCGTGGACCTGAGCGCCGGGCTGGGCATCGCCGCCTGGCCCACCCATGCCACCGACGCCGACGCCCTGCTCAGCCGCGCCGAGGTGGCGATGTACGCCGCCAAGCGCCGCACCGCCGGCGCCCAGGTCTACGACCCGGCGGTCGACACCGCCAGCGCGCTGAACCTGTCGCTGCTGAGCGAGCTGCGGCGGGCGGTCGGCCACCACGAGCTGCGGCTGTTCCTGCAGCCCAAGATCGCCATCCGCGACGGCAGCGTCTGTGGCGCCGAGGCGCTGGTGCGCTGGCAGCACCCCACGCGTGGCCTGGTGCCACCGTTGCAGTTCATCCCGTTTGCCGAGCAGACCGGCTTCATCCGCCAGCTGACGCTGTGGATCTTCGAGCGCGCGGCCGCCGAGCAGGTGGCCCTGGCGGTGCTGGGCGTGCGCCGGGTGTCTGTGAACCTGTCGACCCGCGACCTGCTCGACCTGGAACTGCCGGAGAAGCTGGACGCCATCCTGCGCCGCCACAGGGCGCTGGCCGAGGGCTTCTGCCTGGAGATCACCGAGAGCGCGATCATGGACGACCCGCAGCGCGCCGAATCCACCCTCAACCGGCTGGCCGAGCGCGGCGACAAGCTGTCGATCGATGACTTCGGCACCGGTTACTCGTCACTGGCCTATCTGAAGAAGCTGCCGGTGCACGAGCTGAAGATCGACAAGAGCTTCGTGATGGCGATGGAGCAGGACGCCGGCGACGCCAAGATCGTGCGCAGCACCGTCGACCTGGCCCACAACCTGGGCCTAACGGTGGTGGCCGAAGGCGTGGAGAACGCCGCCGTGCTGGCCCTGCTGCATGCCCTGCAGTGCGACGAGGGCCAGGGTTACCACATGAGCAAGCCGCTGCCGGTGGGCGAGTTCTGCGACTGGGTGGCCCGCTGGCAGGCGCGTGCGCCGGCCGCGCCGGGGCTGGCGGCCGAACTGCGGGTCGGCGCGCCACGACTGCACTGACATCCCGTCAGCCAGGTTGCCGCTGCACCGGCACGAACGGCCGGGCCGCCGGCAGCGCCTCGCCGCAGAAACCGAAGCTCAAGCCCGGCCGCTTGCCGCTGATCAGCTCGGCCAGGGCCTGGCCCGAGCCGGCGCCGTGGGTCCAGCCCAGCGTGCCGTGGCCGGCGTTCAGCCACAGGTTGGGCAGGCGGCTGCGGCCGATGTACGGGATGTTGGTCGGCGTGCTGGGCCGCAGGCCGGTCCAGTAGTTGGGCTGCGTGGTGTCAGCCACGCCGGGGAACAGCGCTTCGTAGCGCCGCACCAGGGCCGCGCAGCGCTTCTGCGCGGTGGCGCCGTCCAGGCTGGTGTCGTAGCCCGCCAGCTCGGCCGTGCCGGCGATGCGGATGTGGTCGCCCAGCCGGCTGATCGCAATCTTGCGGGTGTCGTCGAGCAGGCTGACGGTGCTCGCGTCCTGCGGGCGCTTCAACTTCAGCGTGGCCGAGTAGCCCTTGGCCGGGTAGATGTTCAGCCAGATGCCCAGCTGCCGCAGCATCGGCGCGGTGTAGCTGCCCATTGCCGCCACGTACTGGTCGGCCACCAGGCTGCGCACCGCGGCCTTCGGGCCGTCTGTTGCAACACCCGCCAGGCTGCGCACGCGCACGCCGCTGATCTGCCCGCCCAGGGTGTCGATGCGCTCGATGGCGGTGCTGTGCAGGAAGGTGGCGCCGCGCGCGCGGCACAGCGCTGCCAGCTTCTGGGTGAACACCTGGGCGTCGCCCGACTCGTCGCTGGGCGTGAAGGTGCCGCCGTGGATGTTGGGGCCGAAGGCGGCCAGCGCAGGCTCCACCTGCAGCACCTCAGCGCGGTCCATCACCCGGCGGTCGACGCCGTACTTGCGCATCAACTCGGCCCCGGCGGCGCCGGCCTCGAAGTCGGCCTGCGACGAGAAGAAGTGCAGGATGCCGCGCTCCAGCCGGTCGTACTGGATGCCGGTGGTGGCCACCACGCCCTTCAGCGATTCGTGGCTGTAGCGACCCAGCGCCACCAGCTGGCGCACATTGCGCTCGAAGGCGGCGTCGTTGCACTGCGTCAGGAACGACAGACCCCAGCGCCACTGGTGCGGGTCGAGCTTGGGGCGGAACAGCAGCGGCGAGTCGTCGCGCAGCAGCCACTTCGCCACCTTGAACGGCGCGCCCGCATTGGCCCAGGGCTCGCAGAAGCTCACCGAGATCTGCGCGCCGTTGGCGAAGCTGGTCTCCAGCGCCGCATCGGGCTGGCGGTCAACCACCGTGACCTCATGGCCCCCGTTCAGCAGATGCCAGGCGGTGGACACGCCGATGATGCCGGCGCCGAGAACGATGACCTGCATGGGAAGCTCCTGCGGGCACAGCGCCCTTGCCGAGATTGTCGGCAGTCAGGCCCCATTCATGAAGCTTCATTCATGAAATTCAATATTCATCAGTCAAACTGATTCTTTGAGGTGGCTGGCCTGCCCTTCCAGCGGTGCCGGCGCGCTGCGGCTGGCCAGCCGCGTCTGCACCAGGCGGCTGCGCACAAAGTCCATGCGCTGGGGCAGCAGGGCCATGGCCTCCTCGCGCCGCAGTTCTCGCCGGGCCACCAGCCGCAGCAACGCCCGCACTTCCGGTGGCAGACCGGCCAGCGACGCCTCCGGCAGGCCGCCGATCTGGTGCTGCGCCGCCTGCAGCGCCGCCCCGTACAACCACAGGCCGAAGGCATCGGGCCCGCGCAGCCGCTGGATCGACACCGCCATCTCGGCGATGGCGCGGCGGCCGTCGGCACTGGTGGCCATGGCCATGGTCCAACGGAACAGCGCATCGCGGCTGGGTTGCAGCCAGTCCTGCAGCGCAGGCTCGACCGGGCGAGTGGCCTGGAAGCTGGCCAGGCGCCGCGGCACCCCAACGCCGGCAGCAGAGGCCGACGGGTCAAGCGGCAGGGCAGCGGGGGAACGACGGAGCATGCGGCCAGCGTAGGCGCGCCGGCTGCCGGCAGGCTGTGGCAAGTTGCGGCGCAATCCTGTGAACTTGTTCACACCCCTGGAACCGGATTGACCGGTCCACGAAGAAGGGCCGTGCAATTCCTTCACATGCAGGATGCACGGCGGCTGTGCAGGTGTGAATATTGCCCGCACAGCGGGGGGGAACAACAGATCCAATGGTCTGCACCAACGCGCCACGGGTTCCCCAGCGTCGACCGCCGAGAGACGTCCATGCCATCCACTGCCACGCCCAGCCTGATTGCCCGCCTCACCCGGCGCCGCCCGCGCACGCTGCGCCAGCCCGAGCCGGCCGACATGGGCACGGCGTTCGGCATGGAACAGTGGCTGGACGAACGCGACCACGGCGGGCTGCCCGCCGGTCGCCCGCCGGTGCGCCGCTCCTGGCTGCCGCGCTGGCTGCAGGTCAACAGCCCCCGCTGATGCACGGCTGTGGCGGATTCGGCACACCGCCGAGTCACCACTTGACCTGATCAGTCTGTTTTTGCACCTGGCGTCTACAATCGGCGAGTGTCGCGCCTGAGCTTCCGCCAAAAAGTCCACCTCGCCCGCGAGGACGCCATCGTCGGCACGGTCAAGCGCCTGCTGGCTGAAAAAGGCTTCGACCTGATGACGGTCGACGAGGTGGCAGCCGATGTCGGCATCGCCAAGGCCAGCCTGTACAAGCACTTTGCGTCGAAGGAAGCGCTGGCCGCCGCGGCGATGGTGCAGATGATGGACCTGGCGCTGCAGCAGGCACAGGCGCAGGACAACCAGCCCGGCGCCAGCGCGATCGACAAGCTCAAGGGCATCACCCGCTGGACGCTGCAGACCCAGTTGGCCGGCGAGATGCCCACCCTGCCGGCCGAGAACTCATCGCTGCGCAATGCGCTGATCGCGCACAAGGGCTACATGGACGGCCTGATGCAGCTGAGCGAGCAGTTGGGCGCCTGGATCGTGCAGGCCCAGGCCGACGGCACAGTGAACCGCAGCCTGCCGCCCGAGGCCGTGCTCTACACCGTGTTTGCCCGCGCCTGCGACCCGGTGCTGGGCTTCCTGAAGGCCGGGGGCAGCCACAGTGACGCGCAGATCGTCGACTGGGTCATGCTCACCTGCTTCGACGGCCTGAGCGGCCGACCCGCGGTTACCTGACGATCAGCAGCGGCACGCTGCACTGGGCCATCACCTTGGTGGTGACCGAGCCCAGCACCAGGTTGCCGAGCAGGCCGTGGCCGTGCGAGCCCATCATCAGCAGGTCGTACTTGCCCTTAGTGGCCAGCGCAGCGATGGTGTCGGCCGCCGGGCCGACCTTGGCCACGTACTCGGCATGGATCTTCTGCTTCGCAAAGAAGCTGCGGATGGGCTTGAACACCTTGTCGCTCTGCTCGGCGTAGTGCTCCTGCAGCAACGATTTTTCAAGTGCAGCCGCCGCACGGGGCGGCACGGCTGGCGTCACGTGCAACAAGGTGTAGCGGTGGGCATCCCCCAGCCATTCGTCATGGGCAGCCAGGTAGGCCAGCATGCGCTTGGTGAACGGGCTGCCGTCGACGGGGACGAGAATCTTCATGACCGGGCTCCTGGATGGATGGGTGCTGTGCCGCCAGTGTCGCACCGCGGCGGGGCATGACCTTGCCCTTGATCAAGCCCGCGGCAGCAGATCGATGGGCTTCTGCGGATCGAAGCCTTCGGCCTCGCCCTTGCGCACCAGGCCCATGGCCTGACTGATCACGCGGGTGGGTGCGCGCCCGGGCCGCGGCACGGTGTAGTCGTGCCGGCAGTGCAGGTGGCCATGCAGCCACACGTCAGCCCATGGGATCAGGTCGTCGTCGGCATTGCAGAAGCTGGCGGTGCCGGGCTGCTTGCCGAAGCGCGGGTCGGCACTGCGCAGGCTGGGCGCGAAGTGGGTGATGGCGACGGTGGTGTCCCAGCCACCGGGTGCAGCACCCGGGTTGGGCCGCTGCAGCTCGGCCGCCAGCCAGGCCCGGCAGGCCAATGACTCGTCGCGCAGCAACTCGGGCGTGAGCGGCGCACCGTCGATCGTGGAGCCCATCAATTGCAGGAAGTAGGCCGCGGCGCGCTGGGCCCGGTCACGCCCGGCCTCACCGAACAAGTCGAAGTCCGACCAGCGCACGGTGCCGACAAAGCGCACCCGCAGCCCGGCGGCACTGGTGATGACCAGGCTCTCGCGCTCGATCAGGCGGATGCCGTGGCTGGCGGCAAAGGCGCGCAGGTCAGCCCAGCTGTGGCGAAGGTCGCGGTGGTCGAACTCATGGTTGCCGGCAACCATCAGCACCGGCACCGGCCAATTGGCGAAGCGCGCCAGGGCGTCCCAGCCACTGTCGATGTCGCCGGCGAGCACCAGCAGCTCGGCTCCGGGCAGGGGCTGGGGGGTGAATTCCTCCGACTCAAGGTGGAGGTCTGAAAACAGCTGAAGCCGCATCACTTGCGCCCCTCGGCCGACGCGTACGTCGGCCGATCCCCCGCGGGGATGGCGGGCCGGCTTGGGAGCGGCCCGGCGCTCGGCCCGCCTGCGGCTGCCATCACCCTGGGTCAGGCGGCCAGCTTGGCCTCGAAGCTGGACTTGATCGCCAGCAACTGCGCCGGCAGCCGGCTGGACAACTGCTGGAACAGCTCGCCATGCAGGCCGATCTCGGTGGCCCAGGCAGCGCGGTCGACCGAAATCACCGACTGGTACTGCGCCTGGCTGAAGTCCAGGCCGGTCCAGGTCAGGTCGCCGTAGCTGGGGCTGGTGCCGAAGAAGCTGTCGTCGCCGCCGGCCGTTCCTTCCACGCGCTCGAGCATCCACTTCAGCACGCGCATGTTGTCGCCGTAGCCGGGCCAGACGAACTTGCCGTCGTCGCCCTTGCGGAACCAGTTGACGCAATAGATCTTGGGCAGTTGGGCGCCGGTGGCGGCCACGGTCTGGCCCAGCTTCAGCCAGTGGCCGAAGTAATCGCCCATGTGGTAGCCCATGAACGGCAGCATGGCAAACGGGTCGCGGCGCACCACGCCCTGCTGGCCGGCGGCGGCGGCGGTCGTCTCGCTGCCCATGGTGGCGGCCATGTACACGCCCTCGGCCCAGCTGCGCGCTTCGGTCACCAGCGGCACGGTGGTGCTGCGGCGGCCGCCGAAGATGAAGGCGTCGATCGGCACGCCGGCGGCGTTGTCCCACTCGGCGTCCAGCGCCGGATTGTTGGTCGCAGCCACGGTGAAGCGCGAGTTCGGGTGCGCAGCCTTGGCACCGGTTTCCCGGGCAATCTGCGGCGTCCAGTCCTTGCCTTGCCAGTCGATCAGATGGGCCGGCGTCTCGCCGTCCATGCCTTCCCACCACACGTCGCCGTCGTCGGTGAGGGCCACGTTGGTGAAGATGACATTGGTCTTGAGCGAATCCATGCAGTTGGGATTCGTCTTGTAGTTGGTGCCAGGAGCCACGCCGAAGTAGCCGGCCTCGGGGTTGATTGCCTGCAGGCGACCGTTGGCGTCGGGCTTGATCCAGGCGATGTCGTCCCCGATGGTGGTGACCTTCCAGCCGTCCAGGCCCTGCGGCGGCACCAGCATCGCGAAGTTGGTCTTGCCGCAGGCGCTGGGGAAGGCGGCGGCCACGTGGTACTTCTTGCCGGCCGGGCTGGTGACACCCAGGATCAGCATGTGCTCGGCCAACCAGCCCTGGTCGCGGCCCATGGTGCTGGCGATGCGCAGCGCGAAGCACTTCTTGCCCAGCAGCGCGTTGCCGCCGTAGCCCGAGCCGTAGGACCAGATCTCGCTGGTCTCGGGGTAGTGCACGATGTACTTGGTCTTGTTGCAGGGCCAGGCGGCGCTGGCTTCGCCGGCTTGCAGCGGCGCGCCCACGGTGTGCATGCAGGGCACGAAGATGCCGTCGTCGCCCAGCGCGTCGAACACCGCGCGGCCCATGCGGGTCATGATGCGCATGTTCACTGCCACATAGGGGCTGTCGCTCAGTTCCACGCCGATGTGGGCGATGGGCGAGCCCAGCGGGCCCATGCTGAACGGCACGACGAACATCGTCCGGCCGCGCATGCAGCCCTTGAACAGCGCCTTGTCGCCGGTCTGCAACAGCGTGCGCATCTCGGCCGGGGCCATCCAGTTGTTGGTGGGGCCGGCGTCGTCCTTGTTGGCACTGCAGATGAAGGTGCGGTCTTCGACCCGGGCCACGTCGCTCGGGTCGCTCAGCGCCAGGAAGCTGTTGGGGCGCTTGGCGGGATTGAGCTTCTTGAAGGTGCCGGCATCCACCAGTTGCTGGCAGAGGCGGTCGTACTCGGCCTGGCTGCCGTCGCACCAGTACACCTCGCTGGCCTCGGTCAGGGCGGCCATGTCGGCCACCCACGCCACCAGGCGGGCATGTTTCACATAGACAGGGACGTTCAGGCGCAGGCCTTCCATCGCGGGCTGGTTCATCGAAAGCTCCAATCAGGCTGAGGTTTGAAAGACGGAATTGCAGGAGGCTCGCCGTGGGCGCAGCCACCGAGGCTCATGCAATGCCGCGTCTGGGAGGGGGGAGGTGGTGGTGGTCCTTGCGGGCGGTCGGGGCCAAGAATGGTGCCGGGGGCCGCCAATGACGATCACGAAGCGGTGACTTCGAGGCCGGGCCACCACGCCGCGCGATACGCGGCTGGTGCATTGTCAAATGAGTGTAATAGGCCCGTAACCACCGGGTCCATGGGGGTCATGCAGATTCCGTATGAAGTGATGCACGGTCTGCGACCTGCCCTGGCAAGGCTGGGCAGGTGAAACAATGGTGCGATGTCACGCCGCCTGCTGATTGCGCTGCTGGTCGGGTCAGCGCTGCTGGCCGGTGCCGCCGCATGGTGGACCACCCGCGCTCCGCGGGTCCCTGCGATGGTGGTGCAGGCGGCGCCGCTGGTGCGTACCCTGCTCTTCGCTGCACGGGTGGCCGCGCCCCAGAGGGTGGACCTGGGCGCCACCGTCACCGGCCGGGTCACCGCCGTGCTGGCGGCCGAAGGCGCCAGCGTACGCGCCGGCCAGCCACTGGTGCAGTTGGAAGACGCCGAGTTGCGCGCCGCCCTGGCGCAGGCCCAGGCCAGCGCGCAGCAGGCCGCAGCCCGCCTGGCCGGGCTGCGCAGCACCGGCCGCAGCGCCGCCCAGGCCACGGTGGCGCAGTCTGATTCCACCCTGCTGGCTGCCCAGGCCGACCTGCGCCGCACCCAGGACCTGGTGGCGCAGGGCTTTCTCAGCCAGGCCCGGCTGGACGACGCCCAGCGCGCGGTGGCGGTGGCCCAGGCCCAGCGCGATGGCGCCGGCGCCCAGCGCGCCGCCGTGGCCGACCAGGGCAGCGACGTGGCCCAGGCCACCGCCCAGCTGGCGCTGGCCCAGGCCGCGGTGGACGCCGCCGCCGCCCGCCTGGCCCAGGCCCAACTGCTGGCGCCGGCCGATGCCCGGGTGCTGCAGCGCCTGGTCGAGCCCGGCCAGATCGTGCAGCCCGGCCGCGCGCTGCTGGCGCTGGCGCTGCAGGGCCCGGTGCAGCTGGTCGGCCAGGTGGATGAGCGCTACCTCGGCCAGCTGCAACCCGGCCAGGCCGCCAGCGTGGTGGCCGATGCCTATCCCGGCCAGCGCTTTGCCGCGCAGGTGCAGTGGATTGCACCGCTGGTCGACACCCAGCGCGGCGCGGTGGAGGTGAAGTTGACCCTGCCGCAAGCGCCGCCGGCGTTTCTGCGCGAAGACATGACGCTGTCGGTCGAGGTGGAAACCGGCCGGCGCACCCAGGCCCTGGTGGTGCCCACCGTCGCGCTGGTGGGCGCATCGGCCGGTGACAACGCCCAGGTGCATGTGCTGCGCGGCGGCCGGGTGGAGGCGCGCACGCTGCGCCTGGGCCTGCGCACGCTGGACGGCGCCGAAGTGCTCGGTGGCCTGACCGCCGGCGAGGTGGTGCTGCTGGGTGCCAGCCCGTCCCCAGGCAAGCGCGCCCAGGCCGACACCGCCGCGGCATCGGCCACCGGCGCCAAGGCCAGCGGCGAATCCGGCGCGGCGCTGGGCAACACCATGGGCCGCTGACCCGCTGCCATGGGGATCTGGCTGGGCTTCGAGCGCCGCGTGGCGCTGCGCTTCCTGCGCGAAGGCCGCATGCAGAGCCTGCTGATCATCGTGGGCGTGGCCGCCGGCGTGGCGGTGGTGGCCTACATCTCGGCGCTGATCGCCGGCCTGCAGGCCAACACGCTGGAGAAGACCCTGGGCGCGCAGCCGCACGTCACACTGAGCCCGCTGGACGATGTGGTGGCCGCCGCCACGCCGCCTGCCGGCACCGCTGCGCTGCAGCAGACCCAGCCACGCGCGCAGCGGCCGCGCTCGGTGGCCAACTGGGCCGCGCTGGTGCCGGTGCTCGAAGCCCTGCCCGGCGTGGCCGGCGTGTCGCCGATGGTGGCCGGCGCCGGGCTGGCGCAGCGCGGCGAGGCCAGCAAGTCGATCGCCCTGGTGGGCGTGGACCTGGACCGCTATGACCGCATCGTCAACCTGCGCCGCAAGGTGGTGGCCGGCAGCGCGCGCCTGGGGCCGGGCGAGGCGATCCTGGGCCGCGACCTGGCCGCCGACCTGGGCGTGCGGGTGGGCGACCGGGTCAGCCTGGTCACCAGCGGCGGCGCCGGCAACGCAGGCAGCACCGACGGCAACACCCGCGAAGCAGTGCGCGTCACCGCCCTGGTCGACCTGGGCGTGCGTGAGCTGAACCGCCGCACCGTCATCGTGCCGCTGCGCGCGGCGCAGAGCCTGGTGGGCCTGCCCGGCGGCGCCACCAACCTCGACCTGGTGCTGACCGACGTGTGGGCCGCGCCGGCCATCGCCACCAGCCTGGCCCGGCGCTGGCCCTACAAGGTGGAAAGCTGGCAGGACACCAATGCGCCACTGGTGTCGGCGCTGAATGCGCAATCCGTCAGCACCAGCCTGATCCGCGCGGTGGTGATGGTGGTGGTGGTGCTGGGCATCGCCAGCGTGCTGGTGGTCAGCGTGGTGCAGAAGCAGCGCGAGATCGGCATCCTGCGGGCCATGGGTGCCACCCGCGGCCAGGTGCTGCGCATCTTCCTGCTGCAGGGCGCGATCGTCGGGGCGCTGGGGTCGGCCCTGGGCGTGCTGCTGGCCGTGGGGCTGATCTGGGCCTTCACCACCTTCGTGCGGGGGTCCGACGGCCTGCCACTGTTCAACATCACGCTGGCGCCGGGGCTGGCGCTGCGCATCGCCGCCATCGCCACGCTGTGCGGCGTGCTGGCGGCGGTGGCGCCGGCGCGGCGTGCGGCGAAGCTCGATCCCGCGCAGGCCATCAGGCTATGACCGCGCCGCTGCTGCAGCTGGCCGACGTGCGCAAGCGCTACAACATCGGCCGGCCGAACGAGGCCGAGGTGCTGCGCGGCGTGTCGCTGACGCTGCAGCCGGGCGAGTTCGTCGCGCTGATCGGGCCGTCGGGCTCGGGCAAGAGCACGTTGCTCAACATCCTCGGCCTGCTGGAGCCGCTGACGACCGGCAGCTACCAACTGCAGGGTGAAGAAGTGGCGGGCCTGGACGATGCCACCCTGACAGTGCGGCGGCGCGCCACGCTGGGCTTCGTGTTCCAGTTCCACCACCTGCTGCCGGCCTTCAGCGCGCTGGAGAACGTGACCTTGCCGGCGCTGATGCGCGACGGCGCCGTCAGCGCCGCGCGGCGCGCCCAGGCCATGGCGATGCTGCAGGCCGTGGGCCTGGAACAAGCCGCCGCCAAGCGGCCGGGCGAGCTGTCGGGCGGCATGCAGCAGCGGGTGGCCATCGCCCGCGCGCTGGTGCTGCAGCCGCCGCTGGTGCTGGCCGACGAGCCCACCGGCAACCTCGACACCGCATCGTCCGACGAGGTGTTCAAGCTGATGCGCCACATGCATGCCACGCTGAACACCGCCTTCCTGATCGTCACCCACGACCCGCGCCTGGCCGCACGCTGCGACCGGGTGATCGAACTGGTGGACGGCCGGGTGGAGCGGGACGAACCGCTGGCGTCCGGTGGCGCCGAGAATCCGGCAACCCCAGCCGCCCACGCCACACCATGAAGATCCTCAGCGTCAACACCGCCAGCGCCGCGCCGCGGCTGATCCAGGGCCGTTCCATCACCACCGCCATCGGCAAACAGCCGGTGGCCGGCCCCGTGGCGGTGGGCCCGCTGGGGCTGGCCGGCGACGAGCAGGCCGACCCCAGCGTGCACGGCGGCCAGAGCAAGGCGGTGTACCTGTACCCGGTGGCCCACCACCCGTTCTGGCAGACGGTGCGTGCCCAGGCCGGCGTGGCACAGCCCGACACGCCACTGCGGCCCGGCCTGTTCGGCGAGAACCTCACCGTGGCCGGGCTGGATGAATCGCAGCTGTGGATCGGCGACCAGCTGCAGGGCCCCGGCTGCACCCTGGTGGTGAGCGAGCCGCGCAACCCCTGCTTCAAGTTCAACGCGGTGATGGGCTTCCCGCAGGCCAGCAGCCTGATGAACCAGAGCGGCTACTGCGGCGCGTATCTGGCGGTGCTGCACCCGGGCACGCTGCAGGCCGGCGAGACCTTCACCGTGGTGCCCGGCCCGCGCGAGGTGAACCTGCGCGAGCTGTTCCTGTCGCGCCAACGGCCTGGCCGGCGCACCTTCACCTGACGGGGTCAGCGGCCGCGCGGCGCGCCAGCCGCGCCGACTCCAGCCGCCACAGCGGCCCGGTCAGCACCAGCACCGCCGCATAGCGCACCACGTGGAAGGCGGTGACCACCGGCACGCCCAGCCCCAGCACGCTGGCGGTGATGGCCATCTCGGCCATGCCGCCGGGGGACGTGGCCAGCAGCGCGGTGGCCGGGTGCAGCCCCCAGCCCCAGGCCAGCAGGGCGGCGAAGCCGGCCGACAGCACGATCATCACCAGGGTGCCCGCCGCCACCGCGCCCAGCCAGCGCGGCGCCGCGCGCACCGATTCGGGCGTGAAGCGCACGCCCAGCGTCACCGCAATCGCCAGCTGCGCCGCGTCGGCCAGCGGCCGCGGCAGCGCCGACCAGCTGACGCCGCTGCCGGTCAGCACCATGCACACCGCCAGCGCGCCCAGCACCCAGGGGTTGGGCACGCGCAGCAGGTGCATCACCGCGCCACCCGCGGCGGTGGCGGCCAGCAGCATGGCCAGGCCGGCCGGCTGCACCAGGCCTGTGGCCTTCAGCGCCTGGTCGGCGCCATGCACGCCCAGCGCCTGGTAGGTGAACGGGATCAACACCACCACGATGAGCACCCGCAGCGAATGGGCCGATGCCACCCGGTCGACCTGGGCACGTTCACGCTCGGCCAGCAACGCCATCTCGGACGCGCCGCCGATGGCTGCCGCAAAGTAGGCCGACGCCGGCTGCACCGTGCCCGGCGGCGACAGCCGCCACAGGAAGCGGTAGAAGCCATGGCCCAGCAGCAGCGCCCAGGCCACGCCCAGCGCGATGGCCGGCGCCAGCCCGGCCACCACCGCCACCACGGCGGGCGTGAAGTACAGGCCCAGCGCGGTGCCGATGACCCACTGGCCGCCATTGCGCAGCCGGTGCGAGGCCGCCAGCGGCAGCCCGGCCGCACTGCCCAGCGCGGTGACCAGCAGCGGGCCGATCACCCAGGGCAGCGGCCAGTGCAGGGCCTGCGCCGCCGCACCCGCAACCGCGGCCAGCAGCGAGGTGCCGGCAACGCGCAGCCCGGCCATCCGCGGGCCGGTGGTCCAGCGGGCCACGCTCAGGCGGCGGCGCCGAGCGTGGGGTAGTCGGTGTAGCCCGTCGCGCCGCCGCCGTACAGCGTGGCCTGCACCAGCGGCTGCCACGGCGCATCGGCGCGGATGCGGGCGCCCAGGTCGGGGTTGCTGATGAAGGGCTTGCCGAAGGCGACCAGATCGGCCGCGCCGGTGGCCACCGCGTCCAGCGCCATCTGGCGGCTGTAGCCGTTGTTCAGCATCCACGGGCCGTTGTAGAGCGCGCGCAGCGCGGCGTAGTCGAACGGCTTCACGCCCTTGGCGGTGAGGTCGCGCGCGCCGCCGGTCTGGCCTTCGATGATGTGCAGGAACGCCAGGCCCAACGGGGCCAGCTGCGCCACCACGTGTTCATACAGCGCCTGGGCGTCGCTGTCCTGGCCGGCGTCGTTGACCGGCGTGATCGGCGACAGCCGGATGCCGGTGCGGCCGCCGCCGATCTCGGCGGTGATGGCCTGCAGTACCTCGACCATCAGGCGCGCGCGGTTGGCGATGCTGCCGCCGTAAGCGTCGGCGCGGTCGTTGATGCTGTCGCGCAGGAACTGCTCCAACAGGTAGCCGTTGGCGCCGTGCACTTCCACGCCATCGAAGCCGGCGTCGATGGCGTGGCGGGCGGCCTGGCGGTAGTCGTTGATCAGCGCCGGGATCTCGTCCGTCCGCAGCAAACGCGGGGCCGAACAGTCGACGAAGCCGTCCTTGGTGAAGGTCTTGCCCTTGGCCGCCTGGTTGGTCGACGACACCGGCGCGGCGCCGCCCGGCAGCAGGCTGCTGTGCGAGATGCGGCCCACGTGCCACAACTGCACCACGATCTTGCCGCCCTCGGCATGCACCGCGTCGGTGATGGTGCGCCAGGCGGCCACCTGCTCGGCGCTGTGGATGCCGGGCGTGTCGAGGTAGCCCTGGCCCATGGGGCAGACCTGGGTGGCCTCGGTGATGATCAGGCCGGCGCCGGTGGCCGGGTTGCCGCGCTGGCGGTAGTACTCGCACATCAGCGCGTTGGGCAACTGCTGCGGGGCGCGGTTGCGCGTCAGCGGCGCCATCACGATGCGGTTGGCCAGGGCGATGCCGCCGAGCTGGATGGGGTCGTAAAGGGTCGTCATGACGCGCAGGGTACTGTGTCGCGGCAGCGCCGTCTGTCGCCCAGGCGGGCGCGCTGCCGCGACAATCCGGCGCCATGCACGCCACGCCTCCCTCTCCCCCGAACACCGGCCCGCTGGCCGGGCTGCGTGTGCTGGAACTGGGCCAGCTGATCGCCGGCCCGTTTGCCGGCAAGACGCTGGGCGACTTCGGCGCCGACGTGATCAAGGTCGAGCCGCCCGGCGACGGCGACCCGCTGCGCCTGTGGCGGCTGCTGCACCAGGGCACCAGCGTGTGGTGGCAGGTGCAGAGCCGCAACAAGCGCAGCGTGGTGCTGGACCTGCGCACCGCCGAGGGCCGCGCCGACGCGGCCGCGCTGGCGGCCGAATGCGACGTGCTGATCGAGAACTTCAAGCCCGGCACGCTGGAGAAATGGGGCCTGGGCTACGACACGCTGGCGGCCGCCAACCCCGGCCTGG
>JBBAPL010000015.1:26622-56834 GCA_040400895.1 Aquabacterium sp. | reverse complement strand
ACAGTGAACACAAAACTCGACTGAGTCTCGAAGTCCGGATCGGCCGTCAGCTTGAGCTCGCCGGTCGTGGCCTCGATGCTGAAGGCGGCCGCGTCGCCGCCACCCTTCAGGCTGTAGCGGACTGCCGCACGGAGGTCCGCGATGTCGGTCGACCGAACCGTGTAGACGATCTGGCTGGAGCCGCTGTTCTCGTCGACCGGAGCCGCCGTGCCGCCAGAGACCAGGCTCGGCGCATGGTCGAGGTCGTCGAGCGTCAGGCTGGTCTGCGGCTGCACGGTGACCACGCCGGTGGTCAGAACCGCAGCAGTCGCGCGTTCGATGCTGCCAGCCGCCTGCAGCAGGATGTCGCCGCTGCCGCTGGCAAGCTGGCTGGTTGCCGCCAGCTTGAGCTGCCCGCTGCCGGCCACCAGGTCGATCGACCCGGCCTGGGATGTGCGCACGCCAACCCCGTCGTCCAGGCGCAGGTTGCCGCCGGCCAGCAGGCTGACAGCACCGCTGCCACTGCGCACGTCGGCGCGCAGCGTGATGTCGCTGGCAGGATCCAGCGCCATCAACAGGATGCGGCCCTGCCCGTCGGCCTGCACGGCCGCCGTGTTCTGCACGCCGCTGCCTGCCGCGACCGTGAGGCTGCCCGCCAGAGTGCGCAACACGATGCTGCCACCGTCCACCGTGGCCACACCGGACTGCGTGAGGTCGGAAGCGGCGTCACCGACCCGCACTGCACCCAGCGTCAAGGCGTCGGCCTCGACCAGGAAGATGCCGCCGGCACCCGCACGCGCACTCAAGGTGTCGACTTGGATTTCGATCGCGTCAGCGTCGGCACCCAACAACCCGACCCCGTTGCCACTGAACAGCTTGAGGCCGGCGGCGTGGACATTGCGCGCGCTGCCATTGCCGTCCAGGATGGACCCCGCCAGTGCGGTGACCTCAACGTTGGCGCTGGTCTGCACGCTGCCCAGCGTGACATCGGTGGCGGCCACCAGGTGGATGTTGCCGCTGCCGGCATCCAAGGCAGCGCCGACCACGATTGCCCCCGTGGCATCGATCCACACATCGCCGCCGGCCAGCGTGACATCACCGTCAAACACCACCTGGCTGGCGCCACGGATGGTCAGCCGCCCGCCATGCAGCAGGGTCAGGCTGTTGTCGAAGCGCACCACGCCATCGGCGTGGATCTCCAGGTCGCCGTCGACCGTGACGGCTTGCAGGAAGGTCACGTCATGCGCCGCGTCGATGCGCAAGGCTTCGAGCTCGGTGGTCTGCGCCACGGCGATCGAGAACGCCTGCACCGCGCGCCCTGCGCTGCCCAGCATGTAGCTCGGGGCGCTGAGCAGGTCACCGCTGCGGTAACCGGCACCAGTGCCGGTCAGTGTGACCGAGGAGACCGCCCCCCCTGTGACCACGATGGTGGCCAAGGCCCCTGCACCGTTGCCGCCCAGCAAAGGGACTTCCGTGTACGCACCGTCGCTGTAGCCCGACCCACCCAGAAGCTGGCCGAACTGGCCGATGCCGCCGCCGACCCGGCCATCAAACGTGATGTCACCGTCCGCCGTCAGGTTCAGCACGTCGGCAGCGCCGGCAGCGCCGTCGGTGTAGCCCGTCACTTCAATGCTGCCGCCCAGACCGGAGGCGCCCGCCGTCAGCGACGACGCGCCGCTGACGCGGACCGCATCGTCGATGACGATGGAGGACTGCATCGACAGGTCCGCCCCGTCCAGCGTCAGGGTGTGGCCTGAGCCCTTGACCGTGAGCGCGCCGGCCGACAGCTGGCCGGAAACGTTCACCTTGCCACCGGACGAGGGCGACTTGACGACCAAGGCCGCGTCGAGCTTGAGCCCGGTGCTGCCGCCCTGGATGCTGATCGGGTTGGCGCCACTGTCACTGCCAATCACCAGCGTGGACGACTTGAGCGAGGCCAGCGCGTTGCCGCCGATGGCCAGCCCGCCAGCCGCGGCACTGCCGCTGCCGCCGAGCGTGATCGCTGCCGTGGCGCTGGCCGTGCGCAACTCGAGTGACCGACCGGCATCGGCCATCGCGCTGAGGTCGCTGGCTGAGAGGCTGCCTGACACCACGAAGGACTGGATCACCGTGACGCCGTTGTCGGCGATCGTCAGCCCGCCAAACTGCTTGATCTTCAGCGCGCCGCCCAGGAAGATCTGGTCGCGCACCACCAGATTGATGCGGTCGGCGCTGAGCGCGCTGTCGATGCGCAGGGTGTTGGCGACCACGCGCAGGCTGGTGGTCCCCAGATCGATCGCCGTGGCGCCGGCCTGGGGCTGCAGCTGGACCACGTCGCCCACGATGGTGATCTGGTTCAGCCCGGCGTCGTAGAGCACCTGTTCTGCGCCGCTGACAATGCGCCCGGCACCGAGCTGGATCAGGTTGCCCGCTGCTGTCTTGGCCGGGTTGGCCAGTTGCAGCACCAGCTCATCGCTGCCGGCATTGGCCGCGGTGTCACGCAGTTGCAGCGTGGCCAGCTGACCCGCCGCCACCACGGTGTTGCCCATCTCCAGCGTGATCTGGTCCTGGCCCGCCGTGCTCCAGATGACCGTCGGCGCCGCCCGCAGCCTGGCCAGCCGAAGCACATCGTCGCCACCACTGAGCTTGATCGACCCGGGGGCGATGCCGCCGAGCCGCAGGTTGGTGCCCAGCGCGTCGAAGACTTCGACCGTGGTGCCATTGGCATACGCCGTGACGCCCGGCATCCCGCTGAAGTCGAGGTTCACGCCAGCGCTGTCGACCAAGGTGTCGTTGCCCAGCGTGCCCTGGAACCGGTAGATGTCCTCGCCCTTGCCGCCAGTGAGCCGGTTCTGGCCGCTGCCGCCAGCCAGGGTGACCGGTGCCAGGCTGGACGTGAGCGCACTCAAAGTGTCATCACCTGCGTCACCATCGGCGCTGCCGCCAGCCTCGCCCAGCAGGATCTTGTCGTTGCCCTCGCCACCACGGGCGGTGACCTTGACCTGGCCCAGCGCGCTGGCGTCCAGCGTGTCGTCGCCCAGACCCAGGTTGACCACCACCGACGTCACGCCCCTGAACTGGTTGTAATAGCCGCCGAACTGCACATCGACGACGCCGTTTCTGCCGCTCAGGATGAAGGACTCGCCGGCGTCGACGGTGTCGAGGTAGAGCCGGTTGCCAGCGAGCGCGCCGGCGTGCAAGGTCAACACGCCGCCCGAGACCTTGCCCAGCACGGGCTGGACGTCCGGTGCGGCATGCGACCAATCCAGCAAGTTGGCCTTGAAGAGCGTGTAGTACTTGGGGTCCTTGAACGGCAAGTCGACATAGGCCTTGGCGACCAGGTCGGCCGTGGCCCGCACATCGAACAGGTTGGCGACCGCGCCGAACAGTCTGCCGAAGGTGTCTGTGGTGCTGGGCTTGTAGGCCAGCATCGTCGCGATCTCGGAGCCCCGCACCTTGCCGTCGGTGATCCAGTCCACCTTGGTGACCTGGCCAGCGCTGTCACGGCTGATCTTGGCGGTCGGGATGTCGTTGAAGTCGATGCTGATCGTGGCATTCACCTGGCCGGTCAGGCCGGCCTCGACAACCCACAGGTCGATCCCGGCGCGCAGACCGACCGCGAGGTTGAACGCCACCTCGGGCTTGTCCACACCACCGGTGTTGGGCACCGGTTTGCCGTTGATGAACTGCGGCAGCGAGAAGTCGCTGACGTAGAAGCCGTCCAGCACGTTCAGGTAGTTGCCGGTGCTGACCGACTTCTGGATGCCATAGGTGTCATAACCGAACGCCAGATCGATGTTGGCCGAGGCCGAGCCGAAGGCGGCCACCTTGACCATGGCCGGGCCCATCGGAATCCTGGCCAGCGTGACATCAAAGCCGGTCGAGAATGTCAGCAGCGGCATCTCGTAGGTGAACAGCGTGGCGCTGCCACCGCTGAAGATCTGCGCCCAGTTGCCCAGATCGAGGATGTAAGGACGCCACTGGAAGCCAGATCTCGCCACGCTGGAGGAACCCGACACCACGCCACCATTCGAAGCGCGCTCGATCGCCAGCAGCTTGTCGCTCAGAACCGGGTCCAGGCCGAGCGATGCGCTGCTCGACCCCAGGCCCAGCAGGTCCTGCATCGTCGCGATGTTGTAGCTGACCTTGGACGTGCCCAGCCCGCGGATGCTGCCCAGCAGGATCTCGCCACCGTTGGCGGAAGTCTGGGCGATGAGCCGAGGCAATTCGAGCGCTGTCTTGGCCGCTTCGAGGAAGGCCCAGTTGATCGCCCTGCCGCCCTGGAGACTGATGACCTTGTTGATCAGGCCCCGCAGCGTCGGGTCGGCCAGGAGGTCGTCCAACCCGTTGATGGGCTTGGTCAGCGTCTCGATGATCGGGCGCACCGGTTCCAGCGTGGCAGACACCTGTTTGGCAATCGGCGCGAGGAAGTCCTGCATGAAGGACTGCACGTCGATGCGCAGGTTCTCGATCGACAAGGACGGAGCCGCCGAAGCGGCCGACGACGTGCTGCCCATGGTCCAGTCCCAGTCCATCACCAGGTCGCCGCGCAGCTTGGGCATCCAGCCCACCGACCCCATGCTCAGTTCGAGCCCGAGGCGCATGTCGGCGTGCACGTCGAGTTCGGCCTGCAGTGATCCCTTCGGGTTGGACAGCAAGTCGCTCAGCAGCAGTCGGTTCCCGGCATTGCCGATCAGGTCCACGGTCAGTCCGGCCACGATGCCACTGGGCTGGAAACCGGCCAGGTCCAGGCGGGTGTCGCGGTCCATGATCTTGGCGTCGAGGAACAGCAGTTGGCCGTCGGCGCTGAGCGGTGTGACGGCGTTCGGATCCTTCGGGCTGCCATCGAGGTACAGCGTGGCCAGGAAGCTCAGCTCCGGCCGGCTGTCCGCGGCGGTGACCAGGTAGAAGCGGTCGCTCTGCGACACGCCGAAGCCAAAGGCATAGTGCCAGGCGATGTCATAGGCAAAGCCGCCATCGACCGAGAACTCCACTCCGGGCAGTGCGAAGTCGAGCGGAATGTCCACGCCGCCGGTGACCAGGTGACCGCCCAGGTCCATGTTGATTTCGAGCGCGTCGACGCCCTTCGGCGGCGCCGCCCCGGCCACCCAGCTCGCCAGTCGGTGGCCCTGGGCATCGAAGTAGGCAATGTCGATGTCGGCCAGCGTGACCACGCCGTCGTGGTTGCCATCCTGCAGGATGCCCATGTGGCTGAAGGTGCTGAACAACGAACTGCGCACCATCTCGACCATCTTGCCGTCGCCCTGCAGCTTCTCGCGCAAGTCCAGCAGCAGGCCGCCGCGCAAGTCGCCGATCATCTCGCCGGTCGCACGCAGCTTGTCGCCGACCAGCGGGATGTTGCTGGCCAGGCTGCTCTCGAACAGGTCTTGCACGGCGCCCAGACCGAAGTCGACCCCGTCCAGAACGATGGACGGATCGTTGATCAGTTCCATCAACAGCGCGCCGCGTGAGTCCAAGCCTTCAAAGTCAGGGGTCTGGAACACCAGGGCAGGCAGGTCGCCCGCACCAGCCTGGCCCGTGATCTTGCGGATCCATTGCGCCAGCCCCTGCGCGCCGTTGGCCGGGTTGGTGGCGAGCGTCAGCACGCCCAGCTCATAGCTGCGCTTGTTCAGGGTGAGGGACAGCGGCAGCCGGATGTCGAAGCCGCCGATGAGCGCGCCCGTCCAGCCCTGGGCGGTGTTCTCGATGACCAGCCTGGCCGCACCATCGCGGCCCTGCAGGGCATCGCCATCGAGCGTGACCGCGCCGCCTTGGACGCCGATTTGCACCGCGCCAGCGCCCACCACCAGCGACAGGTTCTGCCCGTACACCGACGCACCGAGTTCGATCTTGCTGCCCAGCAGGCTCAAGCCGCCAGCGCCTGTCTGGCCACCCGGCAGCGGGATGTGCACCACCAGCAGCAGCTTCGCATAGGCAGCCAGGTCGATCTTGGCGCCACCGTTGACATCGGCCAGTTGGGCCAGTGCCTGCAGCGCCGAGCTGTCCAGGCCGGCCTGCTGGAGCAGTGCGGCCAGGTCGAAGTCGAGATCGAGTTGCTGGGCGGTGTCGACCCGCAGGTTCAGCGACAGCGTCAGTCCATGGCTGCTGGGATCGAAGGCCAGTGTCAGGGCGTTCGGATCGGTCAGCCCGAAGGCCGTGGACAGCGCCTGCGCGGTCTGTCCGAAGAAGGCCGCGGGTGTGGCGCCCGAGGCCTGCACCCCGTCGATGAAGCGGCTCGTCAGGCTCAGCATCTCCCCGATCGACCGGTCGACGATGGGCAGGTTCTGGTTATAGAACGCCTGGTCCTTCAAGCCCTCGATCAGGCCATCGAGGCCGAACTGCACAGCCGCCAGGATGTCGCCAAAGCCCAGGTTGCCGATGTCGAGCAAGCCGTTCAGGTCGGGCAGCACCGCCACGACCTCGTGGCCGGTGAGCTTGCCGTCGCGCAGCCAGTCCCCGAGCTGGAAGCCCGGATCCTGGATCACGACGGCATGCGAATAGTCGAACAGGTCCTGCACATAGAGCGCCACTTCCAGGTCGGGCGCAATCGGCAGGCTGGCACTGCCACCCTGCAGCGTGAGGCCACGCAGGCGTGCCGAGGCCTCGCCGGTGGCGCTGAAGTTGAACGCCGACAACCCTTGACCACCCAGCAATTGGCCCAGGGTGAAGCGCGAGCCACCGGGCGCATTCGGCGTCGCATCGAGCGCCAGGCCGACCGTGGCATCCAGGCTCAGCCCCGACCCCGTGCCAACACCACCGGCCGACAGTCCGAGGAAGCCGTAGTTCAAGCCCACCAGCAGATCGTCGACCGCGAGATGGACCGATGCCGACGCGTTGACATCGTAGACGGCAATCTCGAACCCGGCTGCACCGCCCAGATGCAGGATCAGGTCGAGCCCGCCCGCGATGTCGACATCGAAGCTGGCGACGGATGCGGTGGTGAGCTTGAGCTTGCCGAGGTCGAAGCCCAGATCGATCTGGCTTTGCACACCGAGCAGTTGCTTGGCGAAGCGGATCGGCAGGCGCAGGTCGGATGTGGCCGCGTCATAGGAAGCGACTTCATCGCCCAGCACGCCCGACGCATTGATGGCGGTGATGAACTCCTGGAACGTCTGGATCCGCTCGAATTTTTGGTGGATGACGTACCGGTCCTGGTCGGCCGAGACACGCCAGGCGCCGTCCAGCGTCATGCTGGCACCGTCCAGTGCAACGGTGGCGATCCGCTGGCTGACGCCGTCGATGCGCACGAACAGGCCCTCCATCGCCGCGGAGAACTGGCCCGCAGCGCCCGTCATGACCGCACTGCCAGCCACGGTGGCAGCCGTGCCGGTCGCCGACTGGGTGGCGCCCTGCGGCGGTGTCCACACCACCAGCGGCCGGTTGAAGTCGATCCGGTCGACCACCTGGGCCTTGAAGATCGACGCCACATCGAGCAGATCGTCGACCGACTGCTGGATGAAGGGCAGCCGCGCCAGCACCGTGTTGGAGGTGTCGATCGTGTTGAGGTACTCGAGGATCAATGGCAGCGCCAGGATCAGGTCCTCCACAGTGAGCTTGTCGAAACTGGCCAGTTCGTCGAAGTGCTCGGTGGTGATGGCGTAGTGGTTGGCGAACAGGTCGGCGTCGAGCCGCAGGCGTGGCTGTGCCCCTGGCTTGGAGAGGTCGATACCGGCCAGATCCGCGTAGATGGGCAGGTTGGCCTTGACCAGGCTCACCGGGTTGGCAAACGCGAGTTGACCGTTCACGAAGGTCATGCCCGCTGACAGGCGGCCGCTCAGGCTGGCGCGTTCGCTGCCTGCGCCTGCACGTCCCACACTCAGGTTCAATGGCCCGATCGTGGCCGCCAGCACCGCATCATCGACCGCCAGGTCGATGGCGAAGTCCAGCCTGCGCAGGTCGAAGCTGGCCTGCAATCCCTGGTGCCAGTCGAGCTTGAGCCCCAGGTCCAGGCCAGCGTCGACATGGGCCGCGACAGCCATCTCGCCCTGCAGCGACAGGCCCGTGCCGTCCAGCGCGGCACCGAAATCGACCGCGACTTTGGTGTCGAGCTTCAGCGAGGCGGCCAGGTCCAGGCCCAGGCCGTTCTCGTCGAGCGAGACCTTCAGGCCGGCGCCGCTGGTCGCACCCGATTGCCAGTTCGCCGCCAGGTAGGCGTTCAGGCCGCGCAGCGTCGGCGCGCCGTAGGTGTAGACCGGTGCAGGCAGGTTGCCAGGCTTGCCCAGCAGGTGCAGGGCCGGGTGGAGGTAGGCCTGGACATACAGGCCCATGGCCAGCACGGGCGACAACCCGACCAGTTCGTCAACCGTCTTGCCGAGCAGAGGCAAGGGGTCGGCTGTCAGCAACTTGGTGCGCAGATCGATCAGATCGCCCGCCAGCGCATACATCTTGGTGCCCAGGACGTTGTCGAGGGTGACATCGAGATTGCCGAAGTGGATCGCCGTGGCGCCGGACGCCAGGTCCAGCCCGACCACCTGGCCGTTGACGGTGACCGACTCCTGGACCGCCATTGCGCTGCGGTTCAGACCCAGGCTGAACTCGCTCATCAGCGCCAGACCATCGGCGCCTGGAATCGCCACCGGAACCCGGACATGGCCGTCGAGCGACAGCGCAAAACCGCCGGCATCGGGCAGCACGACCACCATGTTGCCGTCCACCAGCTGGGCCGACTGGCCGGCGACCTCGATCGCAGCGCTCAGCCCGGCGCCGGCAATCACCATCCGACCGTCCAGCACCTCGAAGCGCAGGTCACCCTCGCCGGTGAACAGCGCGGGCGCATCCCCATCGCCACCCAAGGCCAGCCCCAGGTGGCCGGCTGCCATCAGCGTGGGCCGGGCCATGGCCAGGCGCTGTGGAACCGCGCCGCGCAGCGAGATCGTCGTGCCGCTGCGGCCGTCGCCATCCACATCACTGGCATTGAAGTCCACCACCCGGCCGGCCAGCACGCCGTTGCCCGGGCCGCGGTTGACCTCGACCGAGATGCCCGAACCCGAAAGCCCGACGCTGGGAACACCCAGCAAGTCCACCTGGCCGGCGCTCACCGACAGCCCGAGGAAACTGCTGGCGCTGGCCGTGTCCTTCAGCAGCGCCATGGCAAAGCTGACATCGCTGGCGGCCAGCGCCACCGATGCCGTGCCGAAGCGCATCGAGAAGTGCTCGCCCGCCAGCAGGGTGCCCGACATGCGCCGCACCGCGCCGTTGTCGAGCGCGACATAACGCTCGGACAACTGCGACAGCCCGACCGTGCCCGACAGCGACAGCACACCGCCGACGGCGATGTCGACGTCGGCCACCACGCTGAGGATCTCACCACGGCTGCCGGCGAAGTCCAGTGCGATCGATCCGGCGGAGGTCGCCACGGTCAGCGCCCGTGCGCCCGCCAGGTCCACCACCGATTGGTTGTCGGTGCCGCCCTGCCTGCCCAAGCCCTGGTTCAGTTCGACCCCGATGCGCCTGACATCGAGCGTCAGACCGTCCATCGCCAGACCAAACGACGACAGATCGACAGCTTCGGCGCTGGCACGCAGCGCCATCCAGCTGCGGCCATCGGCCACATTGGCCTGGGTGGGGCGCATCAGCGCCAACGCCAGGTTCAACCCCGTGACCTGCACACCGCGCAGATTGGCCGACAGATCGGTCGCGCCAATCAGCAGCCCGTCGAGCTCAATGGCCTTGCCTGCCACGTCGGCCTGCACCGTCTGCCGGCTGACAGCCACGCTGCCGCTGGCCTGCAGCGTGCCTGCGACCACGATGGTGGCGGTCGCGCCCAGGCTGAAGGCCGTGCCGGCGAAGTCCAGCGTGGACACACTGCCGTCGCTGGCGCGCACCGACACGGGCGCTGCCGACCAGTCGATCGTTGTCGTGTTGGCCACATTGCCCCGGCTGCCCTGGCCCTGGTTGGTGGCCAGGCTCACCGCACTGCCCTGCAGCGTCACACCATAGGCCGCCGTGCCCAGCAAGGTCACCGCGTCCGCGCTGGCGCGCACGGCGGTCCAGCTGCGTGCGTCGCCGCTGGCCGCGCTCTGCGCGAAGGCCATCACCAGGTCGACACCCTGCAGCGCAAACCCCAGCGCGCTGGCGTCAGAACCGGTGGCCACGCGCAGGCCCAGGTCGGTGCCGCTCAGCACCAGCATCCGGGTGTCCAGCTGCGTGCCGTCATCCAGGCGGACCTGGCGCACCGATTGTTCAATGCCCACCCGGCCGCTCAGGCTGAGGGAATCGCCCACGCGCACGCTGATGTCACCGGCCAGGCGCAGCAACTGCCCTTGCGACCCGGCCATGTCCAGATCCAGGGTGCTGGCGGTGCCCACCAGAACTCCGTAGGACTTGCCAGCGCCGAAATCGAGCACCTGGCTGTCCGGGCTGACGCCACTGGCCAGACCGCTGACACGGTTGACCTCGAAGGCCAGGTTGCCGGCCGACAGCGTCAGGCCCGGCAGGCCGACCACGGCCACCGATCCGGCCGACGCCTTCAGCGCGGTCCATTGCCGCGCACTGCCGCCATCGGTGGCCAACAGCAGCGCCAGGCTCAGATCGCCGAGCGAGAAGCCCGACGCCGCAGCATTGGGTGTGTCGTCCGCATCGATCACGCCATCACGGTTGCTGTCGACGAGGTAAGGCCCGTTGATGCCGACAAAGGCGTTCAGCCCGCTGGCACCCACGGTCAGCACATCGGCGTTGTCCAGCACCGTGCCATCGGCCAGGGTGAAGTCGTGGGTCGACTTCTCAAAGGCCATGCTGCCGTTGACGAACAGGTTGTCGGCGATGACCAGTTGCACATCGGCCGACAGTTGCAGCAGTTCACCGCTGTCGCCAGACATCGTCATGCGGTGGCTGCGGCCGGTGCCGGTGGGCACATCGACCTCGGTGAGGTCGAAGTCGATGACCTGGCGGTCCGCCAGCGCCGGGTCAACCCCGCTGACGAGGTTGACCGACACGGCCACGTTGTCCACCGTCAGCGTCAGATCGTTCAGCCCGACAAAACGCGCCGAGCGTGCGCTGGCCTCGAGCGCCGTGCGCTGCACGCCAGCGCTGCCGGCCATCACCAGCGCGAAGTCCACGCCCTCGAGCGCCACGCCGACCGCACCTGCGTCCAGCGTGCCGTCCGTCCCGCCACCGATGCCGGCGAACGCCTGCAGATTGCGCCCACCGACCATCAGCATGTCGGCCTGCAACGCGCTGCCATCGGCCAGCGTGATGCGCTGCGACGATGTCTCGAAACCCAGCGAGCCCTGCACCCGGAAGAAGCCGCCCACCGACAGCGTGACATCGGCGCTGGCGCGCAGCAGTTCACCCCGGCTGCCCGTCACATCCAGCAGGCGGGTGGTGCCCGTGCCGGTGACCACGCGCAGCGGCGTGGCGGCGAGGTTGACCACCTTGTCCTGCGTGCGCTGGTCCTGGCCCAAACCGTTGACCTGGTTGACCTCCACCAGCAGATGGCGGGCGGCCATCTCGACCGCCGGCACGCCGACGAAGGCCAGTTCGTCGGCACTGAGCGACAGCGCCGTCCACTGCACGCCACGCTGCACCGGATCGCTGGGACGCATCAGCGCCAGCGCAAATTCGGCGTTGCGCAGCGACAGGCCGATCGCGCCAGGGCTGCGCGGGTCCGGCCCGCCAACACCCACAAAGCCATCCAGACCGGTGCCGCCCACGGTGAGCGTGTCGACCGTGACCGCGGTTCCGTCGGCCAGCGTCACATCGGCATGGGATTTTTCGAACCCCAGGGCGCCGCTGACGTGGACAAACCCGGCCACGCCCAACTCAAAGTGGCCGGAGGCGCGCAGCAAGCGGCCTTGGCTGCCCGCCATCGTCAAGTGCACCGTGCTGGTGGAGCCTGTGGCCACCGTCATCGTGTGGGCGCCGGCAAAGTCGATCACCTTGGCGTCGGAGGCGCCAGTGCCACTGACCTGGTTGATCTGCACCAGCAGATCGCTGGCGGACGCAGTGACGCCTTGCACGCCCACCAAGGCGACGCTGGCCGCCGTGGCCTGCAGCGCCGTCCAGCTCAGGCCCGACTGGTCAGTTTGGCCCGGGTCGAACAGCATCGCCAGGCCGAACTCGACGCCCGAGACCGACAAGCCGGTCGCCGTGGTGTCGACCGCGTCCAGGTTGTCGATGCGGCCATCGCCATTGCTGTCGCTGCGGTACGGACCATTGACACCGACGAAGGCCTCCAGCCCCGTGCCACCCAGGGTCAGCACATTGGCCGTCAGGGCCGTGCCATCGGCAAGCACCACGGCGCGCGAGGACTTCTCGAACGCCATCGAACCGCTGACCTGGAAGAAGCCCCCCAGCGCCACCTCGAAGCTGCCCGCCACCCGCAGCAGTTCGCCCAGACGGCCATCCATGTCGAGCGTGAACGATTGGCCCGTGCCGGCGACCACGGCCAAGGCGTGGTCACCACTGAAATCGATCACCTGGGGGGCGGCCACGCCGCTGGCCAAGTTGATCTGCACCGACAGGTCATGCGGATGGACGCTGACATCGGGCGGCAGGCCGACCAGTGCATCGACCGCACCGATGGTGGCCTTCAGCGCGGTCCAGCGTGCGCCGTCCAGGCTTTGCCCGCCGTGTTCCTGACCGGGCTTGGCGACCAGCAGCGCCAGCCCGAAGTCCACACCGCTGACCGACAAGCCGCGCGCGGCGGCATTGGTTTCACCGGCATCGACCATCGCATTGGCATTGCGGTCGCTCCAATACGGGCCGCCCACGCCGGCAAAAGCCGCCAGACCGGTGCCGCCCACCGTCATCATCTCGGTGTTGACCACCTGGCCATCGGCCAGCGTGACAGTCTGGCTGGCGCGCTCGAACCCCAGGTTGCCGCTGACATCGAAGAAGCCGCCGATCGACAGGTGGCCGGTGCCGCTGGCGCGGTGCAGCTGCCCGGCGCTACCGGCCATGTCCAGCCGGAGCGCGGCGCCGTTGCCGGTGGCCACGTCCAGGCCATGCGCGCCGCTGAAGTCGATCACCTTGTTCGCAGGATCGAATGCGGGCGCGACCCCGCTGACCAGATTGATCTCGACCGACAGGTTCGTGACCTCCAGCGTGAGATCGGTGACGCCAACCAGCGCCACGCTGCCGGCATGGGCCTTGAGCGCTGTCCACTGCAGCCCGGCAGCGGCCTGCGACCTGGCAGTGAACAAGGCCAGCCCGAAGCTGACATCGCCCAGGGCCAGGCCCGTGGCGGACGGGCCGCCATAGCCCACGCCGACGAAGGCATTCAGGCCATTGCCGCCCACGTTCAGCATGTCGGCCTGCACGCTGCTGCCGTCGGCCAGGGTGACCCAGGTGCTGGATTTCTCGAAACTCAGCGCGCCATCGACATGGAAGAAGCTGCCCACCGTCAGGTCGATCTGGCCGGCCGCGCGCAGCAACGTGCCTGCGCTGCCCTGGAAGTCCAGCGCGATCGACTGCGCGGCGCCCGCAGCATCGGTTGCGCCGGTGGACACGGCCAACGGGCTGTTGCCGTAGTCGACCACCAACCCGTCGCTGCCGGTGTTGATCGCCACTGACAGTCCGGTGGCGGAGACCTGCAGCTGGCCCAGACCCACCGGCGTGGCCGTCTGCGCGGTGGCAGCCAGGCTCAGCCAGGTGCGCGGCGCAGCGTCTGCGACCAGTGGCGTGCCCGGCTGCTCCAGGTACAGGGCCAGACCGAGGTCGAGCCCGCTCAGTTCGAAGCCAGCCGCAGCCGGATCGAGCGCATCTGCGGCCGTGAGCTGGCCGTCGAGATTGGTGTCGGTGCGCGCCGGGCCGTTCAGACCCACGAAGGCATTCAGACCCGCGCCGCCGATCGTCCAGCGCCGGGCATCTGCCGCGCTGCCGTTCGACAACTTGGCCGTGACGGCCGCGCTACCGAGGTGGAAATTGCCGTCGACGAAGAGGAAGTCACTCACCGCCAGCGCCATGCCCACGTCGTAAGACTGGTCACCGAAGTAGGTGCTGTTGAAGAACATGCCGAGCTTGTCGGCATCGGCGGTGCTGTGCTGGGTGATGCGCAGGTCGTCGGCCAAGGGGCGCTGGGCCACCACCAGCTTCAGGCTCTGCGCGGTCTGCACCACCTGGAGGTACAGGCTGCCGTCACCGAAGCCGAACAGGTCCAGCGCAGTGTCGAAGTGACCGACCAGCGATTGCGCGGTCAGGATCACGAACTCATCACCCAGCTTGGGCGTGAACAACGGGTGGAGCACCAGATCCAGCGTCCCCGCGAGGGTCGCTGTGCCGCTGACCGTCCACTGGTCGTGCGCGCTGACCGGCGTGCTGCCGCCCAGGCCCACCATGAAGGTCTGGCCGGCGTTGAAGCTCTGGTTGCCCTGGACATGGACCAGCCCGGGCGACCAGTCGCGGCCGAACACGCCGGCAGCAGCCGCATTGTTGCCATCAACGATGTGCAGGCCGTTGGCAGCGCTGAAGCTCACCCCGCCCAGCGTGGCGATGCGCGCGGATGCCGTCTTGTCAATGCTCTGGGTCGCCAGCAGGCCGATGTCGCCACTCGCCGACAGCACATCCCCGGCGATCACCAACCGTGCGGCGCTGCCCTGGGCCTCCAGCCGCACAGCGCCGCTGCCTGCGGCGCTGACTGCCGCCCCAACGTCGAGTGTGAGCGTGCCACTGGTCGTCAGCAGGCTGATCGGGCTGCGGTCGACGGTGGCGATGCCACTGCCGGCGGTGTCGATCCTGGCCAGCGCCGGCGCCGCACCGACGCGGTCCAGCGACACGGCCACCGCGCCGATGCGCAGTGCGTCGGCCTCCTGCAGGTCGATGCGACCGGCCGCACGCGCACCCAGCACGTCGACCTGCAGGTCCAGCGGATTGGCGGCGCTGCCAATGGCCTCGCCAGCCTGCAGCCAGGCCTGTCCGGCAACCAGCGCAGCCGCGCTGTTGACACGATCTTGCAGCGAGCCGGCCGCCGACAGCAGCGCAGCGCCAGCGCCACCAGCAACGACACGGGCCAGCGTCACGTCGGTCGCAGCGGCAATGCGCACTGCACCGTCTGCGCCGCCGGCGGCGCCAGCGCTCACGCCGGCGGTCGACACGATGGTGCTGCCCGTGGCCTGGCTGAAGCTGCCGCTGGCCGATGCGATGTCGATCGATCCACCGTTGCTGCGCAAGTCCGCCGCAGCGCCCAGGGCCAGGTCACCGCGCGCCAGCAGCGACACCGGGCCACCCTGCGACACCAGGTCACCGTTGAGGGTGAGATGGCGGCTGGACTGCAGCAACACGCTGCCCGAGCCGTTGTGGGTCACGTCGCCAACGGTCACCGATCCCTGGTTGGCGATCAGCAGATCACCCAGCGAGGCCGCGGCCTGCAAGGCGCTGGCCTTGGTCAGCAGTGCGGTGCCCGCAGCTGATCCGCTGGCGCCGACGCCGATGCCACCACCGGTGGCGTTCAACACGACATTGGCTGCCTGCACCTGCGCGGCAGCGCCGGCCTGGGCGGCGATGATGGCGCCACTGGCCGTGGCCAGCGTCACCGTCTTGCCGGCAGCCACCACGGCGCCCAGGCGCAGATCTCCCGCCACCTCGCGCAGGAAGACATCGCCGACCGCGCGCAGGTCCAGCCAGGCGTCGCTGCCGTCGAGATCGATCGCCAGCGCACGCGTGCTGTCGCCGACCGTGCCATTGCCCGTGACCAGGGTCAGCGCCGTGGCCTGGATGCGCGCGGCATCCAGGCCTTGCGCGATGCCGGCCTGGCCATCGAGCGCCACCTGCACGCCGGTCACCGTGCTCTGCAAGCTCAGCTTGCCACCGACCTGCACGTCGATGTCGGGCGCCGCGATGGCCTGGCCGAGGGTCAATGCCCCGCCGGTGCGGATGGCGATGGCCTGGGTGCTGCTCAAGCCCGCGCCCAGCGTCAGGGCCCCGGTGGCAGCCAGGTCGATCGTGCCGGCCGTGATCGCCGCACGCACGTCGATCGACGGCGCACGCAAGGTGACGGCCTCGGCACTGACGGCCTGGCCCAACACGATGCTGGTGCCCGAGACCAGCCGCAGGTCCAGGCCTGCCGCGACACCGTTGACGGTGATGGCGCCCGCTGTCTGCAGCACCAATGGCTTGCTGGCGTAGTCGGCGCCGAACAGACTCGACCAGGTGTACGCGTAGCTGTCACTCCGGGGATTGGCAGAGTCCTTGTGGTGGTACTTGCCGTTGTCGTAGTAGAAGGTCTGCTGGGTGTAGGCATAGGCCACCGTGATCTGCGTCGCCGTCAAGGTGACGCCGGTGACCGCGAAGTTGCCGGTCACCACGGTCTTGTAGTCGTCGCCCCACCACGGGCCGTCCCAGTCGATGTGCCCGGAAGTGCCCTCGACGACATAGGTCCGGTTGGTGTCGACGTTCTTGGCGGTCCGGGTGTTGGTCTTGGTCGTGGACCTGGCGGTGTTGGTGCCGGGGCTGCCGGTGATCAGGCCACCGGCGAACAGCGCGAGCGAACTGAGCACGCCGCTGACGGCCCTGATCGTGGACGCGGACAGCAGCACGTCTTCATCGACGCTGGTGAGGCTGACAAGACCTTCGGCCTGGGCCTGGAGGCTGACCACCGTCAGGTCGCCCTGCGCGCTGACGCTGATGTTGCCGGCGGCTGCCGACAACTGGGTCAGGACCAGGCCTGGCGTCTTCTCGCCGAAGCCATCGGTGTCGCTGAAGTCCAGGTCGCCGGTGGTGGCCGTGGCCAGCAAGCCATTGGCTGCGATGTCCAGGCGGCCGATCCGGTTGGCGCCGATGTTGAGCACATGGGCCACCAGCACCGGGCCGGCGGCGGCATCGGCCGCGCGCACCGCACCGGCCGCGGTGATGCTGAGGTTGCCCGCCGCGGTCACGCCGCCGCCTGCGGCCAGCGCATCGGCGTAACGGCTGAGCCAGGTGCCGGCACGCACGCTGGCCAGCGTGGCATCACCGCCAGCGCTGAGGCTGATCGCCGCACCGCCGCTGTCGATGCGGCTGCCCACGGCCTGCGTGATGTGGCGTCCGGCGGTCAAAAAGATCGCGCCGCCCTGGGCCGTGACATCGCCGTCGATCAGCAAGTCCGAGGCGGTGCCACCGGCCGTGAGCGAGATCCCGCCGCTGCCGGCCCGGATGGCCACGCCATCGTCCAGCGCGGGCGTGCCGCGCAGCGTCAGGCTGCCGGCCAGCGTCGCCAGTTCGACCGTGCCACTGCTCGACACGCCGCTCTGTTCGACATCGATCCAGGCGCTGGTCAAGCCGCGGGTGTCGACCCGCGCCAGCACCAGGTCGTCGACCCGGTCGACGCTGAGCGCATCGCTGTCCTGCAGGTACAGGCCGCCGCTGCCGCTGCTGGCCGAGAGCAGCGCGGTCTCGGTGCGCAGCACCGCACCGCTGGCACCGATGCCGGTGCCAGCCTGCAGGCGCAGCGCCGACGACTTGAGCAGGCTGCTCGCATCGGCGCGGGTGATGCCGCCCGTGTTGGCGACGATGCTGAGGCCACCGGCACCCGCATCCACCGCGGCCACCACCACATGGCCGCTGGCCGCCAGGCGCAGCGTGCCGCCGCTGTCGCCGTTGGCGCTGCGGACCTGGCTGGCCGCGGCCATCGTCAGATCACCGTTGCCAGCCTGCAAGTCGAGGCTGCCACCTGCACTGCCAACCCGCACTGCGGCCGCCACCGACAGCGCCCCGGCCGACAGCACCGACAGGTGGCCACCCGCCGTCGCCAGGTCGGCATTCAGACGGATTGCGGCCGCTGAGCCGGTGGTCTGCAACAACAGGTTGCCGGCATCCAGCGAGGCGATGCCCGCATTCACCGTGAGCGGGCCGCTGCTGGTGCGCAACACGATCGACGCCGCGCCCGGCACCGCGCCTGCGGTGCTCAGCGCCGGCGCATCGGCCAGGATGCCCGCCAGCGCCGTGGCAGCGCTGGTGAGTTGACCGCCCAGGCCGTCGACCCCGGCCAGCGCGGGATTGATCGCGCTGACGCGCGAGAACGTGGCGCTGAGGCTGCCGACGGTCAACGCCCGGCTGGCCGACAGCGCGATGTCGCCGCCGCTGCGCGCGGCCAGGGCATCGACCGCGATCTCAATCGCATTGCCATCGCGGCCCAGCGTGCCGATCGAGCCTGCTGCCTCGATCAGCAACCCTGCGGCAGCGATGTCCACCGGCAAGCGGTCGAGGTCGCCCGCCACGCCGTCGCCGGCGTCCAGCACATGGCCCCGCGCGGACCGCAATGCCACCGTGCCGCTGCCCGTCTGCAGACCGGCGACGACGATGTCGCCCTGCGCCGCGATGCGGAGGTTGCCGGCAGCGCTGGAGGCTGCGCTCATCAGCGCGCCATCGGCCTGCACCACCCGGCCACCAAACGACTCGACATCGATGCCGCCGCCGCGGTTGGAGACGGTGGAGTCGGCCGCCTGGAGCACATCGCCTTGCGCCAGCAGTGAGATGCTGCCTTCGGCGGTGGTGACGTTTTGGGCCAGGCGCAGGGTTCCGGACTGCGCTTCCAGGCGGATCAATCCCTTGCTGCCGACGCCGACAGCGGCGGCCAGGTCCATGGACCCGGCGGCCCGCAGCAGCAGCGTGCCTTCGGAACCGACCTGTGCGCCTTCCACGCGCAGATCGCCGGCGTTGTCGATGGCAATGATCGAGCGGTTGTAGGTGATGGTCTGGGCCTGCAGGCGCTGGGCCTGCAAGCCAAGCGCCGCGGCCAGGCTGCCGATGTTGGTGCTGCTGCCGCTGGCCGTGCTGCTGCCCGCGGTCAAGGTGACCAGGTCGCCCACCACGTTGGGTTCAGCGCCGCCAGCGTTCAGGATGCTGCCCGCCGGGGTGGCGAGCGTGACGTTGCCCTGCGACGACGCCACCTGGTTCAGGCGCATGTCGCCAGCGGTGGCGACGAGGTGGATGTCGTCGCGCGCCAGGGCACTGAACGTGCCGCCGGCGGTGATGCGCATCGCACCGTTGTTGATGTCGCTGCGCACCGCATGGCTGTCGATGCTGCCGCCGCTGGCCAGCAGCACCATGTCGCTGCCGCTGCGCAGCATGGCGTCGCTGCCCGTGCCCAGCCCGGACAGGCTGCCTTCGGCCTGCAGGCGCATCCGGCCCGTGGCCGCGATGCCCTGGACGGCCTCGGCCAGGCCAGTGCCGTCGCTGACCTGCACGTTGCCCTGGGCCTGCACCACCACATCGCCGGCGCTGGCAATTGCCAGCGTGCCGGTCGCCTGCAGGTTGATGTCGTCCCAGATCTGCAGCGTGAAGCCGGTGACGACGAACTGGTTGGCCACCCACTGACCCTGGTGCAGGTCGGCCACGCCGACCCGGCTGTCGAGGATGGCCAGGCCGGCCGGCGCGGTGTCGGAGGCCGACACAGGCGCCCAGAACGACGGGTTTTTGTAGGTGGCTTCGTCGGCGAGGTTGACGGTCGCGTCCGGCCCGATCCAGCGGAACAGCGCATACCGGACGTCGATCACATCGCCGGCCCGGGCCAGGGCCAGCGTCTGCAGGTCGGCCGCCGACAGGGCTGCTGGATCGCCCATGACCAGGCGACCCGTGGCACGACCCACGCCGCCACTGGCCATCAGGGTCAGGTTGCGACCTGCAATGTTCAAGGCCTCGGCATTGGCCGAAGCGCCCTGCCCCATCACCTCGGCATGGGGGTAGAGCCGGGCCATCAGCGATGGCGGCAAGGCCTTGGCGGCCTCGGCCTGCTGCGCGGCCGTGAAGCGGGCGTCAGCCAACACGGTCTGCAAGGCCTGCGCATCCGGACGGCGGTTTTCCTGGGCGGCGTCCAGGATGGCGCCGTGCGAGGCTTCCAGCTGGATGTCGCCGAGGGTGGACTGCACCGACACGCTGCCGGTCCAGGCCGTCGACGCCAGCAGCTTCAGGTCGCCCTGGGTCTCCTGCACCGTGATGCTGCCCAGCGCCTTGGCGCTCAGGCCGCCGGCGCCGCGCACGTCGCTGTCGACGCGGGCGTAGATCAAACCGTTGCCGGCGTCGAGCTGCACATGCTCGCCGACGATGCGTGAGCTCGACGCCGTGCCCAGGATGCCGTTGGCCGACTGGATCGTCACATCGGCGGCGGCGATGACCCGGAAGTCACTGTCGTACTGCGCCGCGATGATCTGGCCGATCCGCAGCGGCGCGGGCGTCTTGCCAGCCAGCACCCGGACCGTGATGTCGCCGGTGGACTGCACATTGAGCTTGCCACGGCCGTTCTCGACCGTGATGCTGACGTTGCCCTGGCTGACGATGTCGGGCAGCGCGCCCGAGATCACCACGTCGCCCGAGACCACCAGCGCGTCAGACGACAGCTGGATGGGCCGGAAGGTCTCGTCGTCGGCCTCGTTGGCCGCGCCCACCGGGGCGCCAAAGGCGATATTCCCGCGCAGCAGCATCTTGCCTGGCGTCTCGATGTCGATCACCGGCGCCTTCGGGCCGGCCGGGAAGTCGATCGCGACCGCATAGTCGGCGCGCAGGCCGTAGGAGTAGAAGTCCTTCAGGCCGGTGATCGTGGTCACCTTGGTCGTGATGGTCTTGACCCGCAGCCAGCCACCGCCGGTCGTGGTGGGGCCATCGACGAGGATTTCCTGGTTCTCGAAATCGCTGTCGAAACGGTTGAGGCTGCGGTTCTGTTTCCAGTCGCCGATCGCGCCCTTGATCGGCGAGCCGGTCGACGGCTTGGTCATCACGTCGACCGAAAGGTCGGCGTGGATCACCGGGGTCGACACCCCGCCGCTGAGCTGCTCGCGCAGCTTCCACAGCGTGGCATCCGAGAAGTCGACCACCGGGAAGACCACCTTGCCGCTGGCGCCGATGTAGTCGTAGAGCCGGTTGGTGTAGACGTCGCGCACCAGCGACACGCTCTTGACCAGGTCGACCGCGAGGTTGCGCTTTTGCGCATAGACGGCGAAGAACGCGCCCGACTCGCCCAGTTGCAGGGCCAGCTCGGACTCCAGCAGCGGCGCGCCGTCGGTGAAGGCGGTGGACGTGTGTGCGGCTGCGGTGTCGGGCACCAGCCCGTCCCAGTCGAAGCCCAGCAGGTTGAAACTCTTCTGCTCGAAGATGTTGAGCGTGGTGCGCGTCTTGGACTGGCCTTCGGTCCAGACGTAATACATGCCTGGGGTCGGCAGGTAGGCAAAGGCTGCGGCCGCATCCAGACCCGTCCGCTGGCGGACCAGGTCATAGCGGATCGACGACAGGCCGTCCACCTGACTCAAGACCCCTTGCTTGACGCTGTGGTCGACCTTGCCATCTGCGACCCGGTACTCCTCGCGCCGCAAGGAGACGCTGTCGGTGATCGTGATCAGGCCCACGCGGTTGGTCGAGACGTCGATGGTGTCGACCGCCAGGTCGAATGCCGTCTCGTTGCTGATGTGGACGGCGGTGTACCCGCTGGCCACGCGGAGCTTGCCGTTGCCGGTGCTCAGGATCTGGCCGGTGATGTTGATCTGCCCACCCAGGGGCACGATCGGGTCGAGCACGATCACGCCCTTGTCGGCGTCGAAGAAGCCGTCGACCGCGGCCCGTCCGTCGGCCCCGAAGCTGATGCCCTGGCGCACCCGGCCCAGTTCGTCGGTGAAGTTCACCGACTTGCCCGGGTTGAAGTTCTTGTCGATCTTGAGCGTGATGCTGTCGAGCCCGCTCTGGATCAACCCGTTGAGGTTGAGGTACCGGGCGTTGATGTTGATCGTGCCCATCGCGAACACGCTGGAGGCCGGCGCCTGGATCGCCTCGTGCAGCGCCAGCAGCTGCGGTGCGCTCAGGTCGGCGATCGACAGCAACTTCGGCGCGCCCTCGGCGTTGTAGACCTGGGCGCCGAAGGTCCTGGTGAAGTCGATGTACTGGCGCGGATCGCTGCCGACCTGGTACCAGTCGTCGGTGGCGAGGTTGAAGTCGCCCGCGGCCGACAGCGTGACCGTGCCGGCGCGGATCTCGCCGCTGACGTTGATGCTGCCTTCCTTGTTGGTCAGGATCAGCGCGCCGTCGTCGTTGAGGATGCGGCCGAACACCGACAGGTCCTGCGGCGCATCGGGCACCTTGAACGCGCCCAGGTCGTAGTACTCCGCCGGGTAGGCGTCCTGCACGATGCGGATCACGCTGTCGCCGGCCGCGCCGGCGCCACCGGCCCCGACGATGGCCTGCTTGTTGAAATACACCGATCCGGCGGGCAAGGTCACCAACTCGCCGTTCACCACGTCGACGCGGCTGTTCTTGGCGATGGAGATGTCGTTGACCTGCAGGCCGAACACGGTGTTGTTGACGACCGTGATCTGCGCATCGCCGTGGGCCCGCAGACGGCCGTTCAGCCCGGCGAGCACCACGGTCTTGGCGGCCTCGGTGCCGGTGTCGGCGCTGATGAAGATCGAGCCCGGCGCCGAGACGATCGAGGGCAGCTTGAGGAAGAACTGGTCGAACTGCGACTTGGGCACCAGCGTCGTGCCGTCCGGCGCAGTCTCGGTCAGGCCGAGCTTCTTCAACCGCTGGTCGATGCTCTCCAGCAGCGCCTGGTAGCGCGTGATCGCCTCGGCATTGCCGGCGTGGCTGGCCATCCAGCCCACCACCTTGTTGCGCTCGTCGAAGAGCTGGTTGGCGACGTTGGCGTACACCAGCGTCGGCAGGGCCAGGTCCTTGGGCTTGACCACATAGAACTTGCCGCTGAGCGCAAACGCGAAGTCCAGGCCCTTGCTGCTGTCGAAGACGGTGAGCGCCTTCCAGCCCGACTCGTCGAAGGACTCGGTCTGCGCGTTGACCGAGAGCGCCGCACCGGTGCGGCTGTACCACCGGCCGCTGGCCGAGCGCACGGTCTCGCCTGTGGCCACGCGCAGGGCCGTCTCGGTGCCGGTGAGCACGTGGTCGGGCGCCACCGCGGTCCACCGGGTGGTGTCGAGGTAGTTCTCCTTTTCCAGCACCATGGCCTGGTCGTTGCCATCGGCCGGGGTGAAGCGGTAGGCCTGACCCACCGCCCCGCCGCCGAAGTTGGCGCCGGCTACCACCTGGACGATGGTGCCGGTCGACAGGGTCAGCGCCACATCTTCGAGGTCGAGTGCCGCGTACTCGTAGCGCTGTGCGGCATCCAGGCCGAGCTGGCTCTTTTCGGCGTCGGTCAGGTCGGTGCCGAGGCGGCCGTCGGCCAGCTGCCGCTCGCCATCCACTGTGAACGGCAGCAGTTGCACCTGGGTGCGGTAGTTGACGCCAGCCTCCATCGTGGCGCTGACATCGACATCGACCAGGTTGCGGCTGATGACCGTGGCGCCATCGAGCGCAAACGCCACATAGGGCGTGCCGCCGATCTTGAGCACCATGCCGTCGGTCTTGGCGCGGGCCTGACCGCCCAGGCCGGGCTCGGCGATCAGGTTGATGTCCTGCACGGCCCGCAGCGCGACCTGGTCGCCGACGTGGATGACGTTGTTCTCGACGATGGTCATCGTCGCCACCGGCAGGCCGAGACCCGTCAGCGAGGCCAGCGCCATGTCGGCGTGGGCAGATCCGAGCAACTGGTTGGAGACACCGAACGCATCGCGGCCGGCCAGCAGGTTCACCTCCATGCCGGTGATGCCGGCGGCCACCGAGCCACCCTGGACCGGTGCCGAATGCACATCGATCAGGTTGGTGGCAACGATCGTGCCGAGGGCGAAGGCTCCGGCCCCGTTGATCAACCCGGCAGAGAAGGTGTTGGCCGCGGGCGTGAGGTCGGTGTCGGTGCGGGCGCTGATGGTCACGTCGCCGCTCTGGTTGCGCAGCATGGCACCGGCGACCTCGATGCTGGAGACCGTGTTCGTGCTGAGGTTGACCTTGGCGATGCTCACGCCCAGGCCCGCGACGCCCTCGACGCGGACCTTGTCGACGGCGGCCACGTCGACCAGGGTCTCGATGCGCAGGAGGCCGGGCGAGCCGGCAACCGACGCCACGTTCAGGAGCGTGCCGCTGCCGATGGTGACGGTGGAGGCGAAGGGGTTGCTGGCGGTGCCGATGTCGGTGGCCGACTTCATCGCGCTGATGCTGACCACGCCGGCAGATCCCGAGCGCAGGTTGTCCTTGCCGGCGTAGCGCTGCTTGTCGGCGAGGTTTTGCGCGCTGATCAGCAGCGTGCCCGCCTGCACCTCAGTGTTCTGACCGATCTGCACCGCGGCGGTGCTGCCGACGCTGGTGTCGATGAGCGCGCCGCTGCCTGCGAATTCACCAATCGCCAGGTTCAACGAGGCGGCGTCGAAGACTTGATCGCGCGCGGCGCGGATGTCCACCGTGTCCGCGACCAGCCGGCTGCGGTCGCCGATGCCCGCGGCCGTCGTGCCGTCGATCGTGAGCTTGGTGTACGCACCGGCGATGCCGACGTGCGCACCGCCGCTGGCGGCCAGGGCCTTGAGGTCGAGCGCGTCGACGCTGCGGGCGTTCACCCGCAGCGTGCGGGCGACCAGGTCGACGTCGTCGCCAATGCGGGCCTGCACGGCGGCGTCGCTCAATGCCGACGACTTGGCCATGCCCACCGACACTGCCGTGCTCACGGTCAGCGCCGCGGTCCTGCTCAGCCCGGTCTGCTGGCCCAGCGCCTTGATCTCGACCTCGGCCGCGTCAATGTCGCTGTGGCCGATGCTGGCACGGGTCTCGGGCTTGAGGATGTTGTCGGCCACCGTGCCGGCGGTGGCCACGCCGATGGCGCCGAAGCTGGCGGCCGCAGCGACCACCAGGCTGTCGGTGGTCGCCACGCTGGTGGCTGCCAACCGCAAGGCCTGGGGCGTGGTCACCGATGACCGGTGGCCTGCGGCTGCGTCGATCGTGGCCGCGGTGCGGGTCAGGATGGTGTTGACCGACTTCGCGCCACCACCGGCCAGGGACACGCCGATGCTGACGTCCACCGTCACCGACACCGCGGTGGACGTGGCCTTGATCGCCGCCTGCTCGCTGGCGTTGATCACCACATCGCCACCGGCACGGAGGACGGCCTGCTCGACCTGGGCCTGCACAGTGTTGGAAATCTGGTTGTCGGCCACCGAGATCGCCAGCGACACCGAGCCACCGAATTCGCTGATCGACGCGGCCACCGACATCGCCATCACATTGGCGTCGATGGTCGAGCGGTCCAGGGCCTCGATCAGCACCGCGCCGTCCAGGTCGATGCCGGCCTGGCGGGTCGCGCTGACGCGGGCCAGCACCTCGGTGCCGATCCGGTTCACCGCGCTGGCGCCGGCGCCGCTGATCGAAACAGCCGTGCCCACGCTGGCCGACGCCGCGGCCGAGCCGGCCATCACCAGGGCCTTGATGGCCTGGTCGTCGAGCGCGCGCACGCTCAGGCCGGCCGGCATGCTACCGGCCGACTGGCGGCCGACGACGGACGAGCGGTCCACCGTGGCCTGGATCCGGTTGGCCGCGCCCTGGGTCAGCTGCACCCAGCGCTTGTCGTCGCTGTAGTCCTGGGTCAACAACAGGTTGTCGGGCTTGCCGTCCTTGTTCTTGTCCTCGGGCTTGAGCTCGTCGTCGCCGATGTACTGGTAGACGTCGTTGGCACGCACGCCGGAGTTCGATGCCAGCCGGACGATGTCGTTCTTGCGGATGAGCGCGGGCTTGTCGGTGCGGGCGTCGAACGTGGCGGTGCCGCTCCACGCCTTGGGGTCGTAGCCGATGTAATTGCGCGCCAGCGACAGGCCGATCGACGCACCCACGCCGGCGGCGCCGCCGCCCACGCCCACGCCCAGCGAGGCCGAGACGATGACGGCCTTGATCCGGGCGGCGTTGCGCGCCGTCAGGTCCAGCGGGGCCCCGATCTTCAGGTCGCTGTCGGCCACTTGGGCCACCACTTGGCCGAGGATGACGTTCTCTGCGCTGGCACCGGCACCGGCCACGCCCACGCCCACGCCACCGCCGCCAATGGCCACTGCGGCGGCCGCTGCGGCAGACACCACGCTGATGCTGGCTTCAGACGTCGCACTCAGGGTCACGCCCCCGGCGACATCGGCCTGGGCCTGCCGCAGGGTGGCGCTGACGTGGTTGTCGATCACATTGCGCGCCAGCGACACGCCGATGGACACCGCCACCGCGGTGGTGCCCGCCAGCGCCGCGGTGATCGACGCGGCGGCAGCCACCGAGCTGATCGCGGCGCGGTCCACAGCGACCACGCGCACACTGCCGGCGTGGATGTGGCTGAGCACCAGACTGTCACCCGCAAGGGTGTGCGAATCGATGCCCGCATGGACCTGCACGCCGATCAGGTTCTCGGCCCAGACGCCTGAACCGCTGACCGCCACGCCGGCGTTGCCCGCCGCAGCGATCGCCGCCGACGCCGCCAGCACCAGGGCGTGGATGGTCTGCTCGGCATCGGCGCGCAGCGTCAGGCTGCCGGCAGTGTCGACCGTCGAGGCCTCGATCAGCGCGCTCACGACCGAGCGCCCGCCGTCGGCGGCGCCATAGCCCGGCTGACCGATCAGGTTGCGTGCCACAGCGACGCCGATCGCCACGCCCACGCCATTGGAGACGCCCGCACCCAGCGCCAACGCGGCCGCAGCCACCGTGGCGGTGATGCTCGCGCTGCTGTTGGCATCGATCTCGAGGTCGCCCGCCGTGCGGACGGTGCTGCGCTCGATCAGCGCCACGGTCGAACCGCGGACGGCATTGAGCGCCAACGCGCCCGCGCCGCTGACGGCCACGCCAGTGCCGCTCAGGCTCAGGCCGGCGCCCATCGACGCGGCCACCACGACCGAGCTGATGCTCGAGCGCGACGCGCTGAGCTGGCCGCCCGCGTTGCGCAACTGCCAGGTCTGGCCGCTGGCGTCGATGACTTGCCAGCGCTGCCCGGCCTCGACCACCGAGACCCGCAGCGGCGGTTGCACCAGCTCCCACCGGCGGGCGTCGCTGTAGTCCTCGGTCGCCAGCGCCACCGCGCTGTGGTTCTTGCCGATGAAGCGGTAGACCCGGCCCCCCTGGCCGCCGAAGGCGTGGTCCGCGTCCAGCCGGACGGTGTTGCCCCGGAAGAGCTCACGGGTGTTGTCGGTGACCAGCTGCCAGCGCCTGGTGTCGGTGTAATCCTCCAGCGCGAGGTCGACCTGCTTCTGGTCGGCCGCCTTGAAGCGGTAGATCTGGCCGCCTACCACGCCGGCCTGGTGGCCTGCCGAGCCCGCAGTCATCCCGGTGGCCGCGTCGGCGATGCCCACCCGCTTGTCCTTCACCAGATCCTGCTTGCCGGTGTCGCTGACAAAGTTCCAGGCCACGCCATCGGCGGTGGTGTACAGGGCATCGGCGTGGAGCGTGTCGACGCTGGTCAACACCAGGCCTTGGGCCACCAGGGCCTGGGCAAGGTCGAGCACGGTCTGGGGGTCGGCGAAGTCGTCAGCCAGCTTCCAGCGCAGGGTGTCGGCGTAGTTCTCCTTCCACAGCGCCACGCTTTCTTGGGTGTCGACCCGTTTCCACAGGTCACCGTCGCCAAAGTTCGTGTCAGCGAGGTCGACCTCGCCGGCCGAGCCCAGGTACTCGAAGGCCTGGCCCTTGAGCTTGTTGCCCTTCGCGTGGTTGCTGCCGACGCTGACCACATCGCCCTTGGCCAGCGCCGTCTTGCCATCCTCGGTGGAGTAGTCCGCCTCGACACCGATGAAGCGGTAGACCCTGCCGGCGGTGCCGCCATGGCTGTGCCCCTCGGAGACCTGCACGGTGTAGCCCGACTGCAGATCCTGCTTTGCGATGTCCACGCGCTGCCAGTCCGGACCCGAATACACCGTGGTGTCGCCGAGGTTGACCGTCTTGCCGGCTTCGCCGCGGTACTTGTAGACCTCGCCGGCCTGCAGGCTGGTCGCGCCAGCCGTGGCCAGCGTGCTGGCAGCAATGATGACCTTGTCGTCCGACCGCATGACGGTCGATCCCTCGTCGCTGCGGTAGTCCCAGACCTGGCCTTCGGCGCTGATGCGGCTGGCCTTGCGGCCGGCATTGGCGGCGGCGTCCATCGCCGCCGCGTCGAAGGACAGCGCCGACCAGTCGATCGCGAACAGGTCCTCCGCCGCCGAAGACGCCGACACCCGGGCGTCACCAAGCGTGGTGCGCAGGTCGATGCCGCGCGCCGTGGCCAGCACATCGGTGTCGATGCTGTTGAGTGCGATGGCCAGGCCGATCGACACCGCAACGCTGTTGCCCGCACCGGCCAGCGAGGCCGACAGGGCCGCCGCGCCGGCGATCGCGTCGATGCTCGAACGGTCGCGGGCCTGCAAGGTGGCCTCGCCGGCCTGCACCGTCACCGGCTGAGCCTGGCGGCTCTCGGCGATGGCGGTGACGCTGCTGGCGATGCGGTTCTCGGCAAAGACGCCGGCCGCGCTGACCGCAACCGCTGCGCCCGACGAGGTGGCGCCCACCGCCGCCGCGCCCGCCAGCACCGCCGCGTGGATGCCGGCATGCGCCTGCGCATCGAGCTTGAATTCACCGCTGGCGGTCACCGCCGTGTCGGTCAGCCGGGCCATGGTCTGTGCGACCGTCGATTCCCAGCCGATCAGGTTCCAACTGCTCTCGTCGCCGTAGTTCTGCCCCGCCAGGTCGACACCCTTGTCGCTCTTGATCGGATCCCCGACATAGCGGTAGGCCTGGCTGCCGAACGCCGCGGTGTCATCGAGCACGGTCTGGCCCGTCGCGAGCGAGGTCAGGCTCTTGTCGACGCCCAGGCTGCGCCAGCGGGTGGCGTCGGCGTAGTTCTCGGTCCCCAGGTCGATCTCGCCGAAGGTGTTGAACTTGCCGACAGACCGCCAGCGTTTGGCATCGCTGTAGTCCTCGGCGCCCAGGTCGACGCCCAAGACCGCGCCGCCGTCGGCACTGCCGAGGAATTCATAGACCGTGTCCTTGTGGTCGCCGGACACCATGCGCACCCGCTCGCCCACGCTCAGGTCGGTCTTGCCCGCATCGCTGCGGTCGTCAAACGTTGCGCTGATCGCCTGGAAGACCTGCCCGGCGACAACGCCCGCGACCGGGGTGGCGAGCGTGGACGCCTCGACCCGCACGCGGTCGCCGACGGCGATCTTGGTCTTGCCATCGTCGCTCAGATGGTCCCAGGCGACGCCACGGTATTGCGAAGCGGTGAAGTCGGTGGCCGGCACAGCCCGCGCAGACTTGCCGATGAAATTGCGCGCCACCGACATGCCCAGCGCCACCGCCGGCGCCGGCTTGCCGGCAATCGACACCGCCACCGCGACCGAGCGCAGGTGGGCGTCGATCACCGAGGTGTCCTCGGCGGTGATGCGCACATCGCCCGCGCTGGCCGGCGTTGCCGAGGCCTCCAGGCGCAGGTTCTCTGCAAAGGCCTGGCTGTCGCCGTCGATCATGTTGAAGGCCAGCGTGCCGCCACCGGCGACCGCGGGCCCACCCTTGGGGCTGGCTGCCACGGCCACCGCCGATGCCGAGCCGTCGGCCACGATCGTGGCCTGGCGCTGGGTTGCAATCACGATGTCGCCGGTGGCCGCCACCCGTGCCGGCGTGCCGGCCACGCCGAGCATCCACGCGTCCACGTCGCTGGCCACCACGTTGCGCGACAGACTCAGGCCGACCGAGACCGCCCGCGTGCTGCCCTTGGCACCAGCGGCGATCGAGACCGCGCTGGCCGCGACCTTGGAGTGCACCGTGCTCGCACCGGTCGCCTGGACCACGACATCGCCGAGCGCGGTGATGCCGGTCGGCTGGTCGACGTGGGCGGACACCTCGGCGCTGATCTTGTTCATCGCCACCACCGGCGCGACGGTGATGGCCATCTGGCCAGCCTTTGAATCGTCTTCACCCGGCTTGGCCTTCGCGGTGTCGACACTGACCGCGGTGGCCGAGTTGACGATGACCGCATCGACCACGCCGTCCCACAGCGCTGTCACCGACACGGCGCCGGCGGCATCGATGCCGGTGTTCTGGGTCCAGGCCTGGGTGCGCGCGGGCGTCTGGTCGCCGATCGACGTGCCCAGCAGGCCGTCGACCAGGTTGAACAGCAGGTTCTGCGGCGCAAAGCCGATGGTGTTGAAGGCCAGCACCACGCCGACCGAGGTCGAGGCCTCGACCGAACTGTCGATGTGGGCGGAAATCTGGGACCGGTTGTCCGCCGACACCGTCACTGCGCCACCGGCAAGCGTGGTGATGTCGCTGTCCTCGGCCCAGGCACGCGCCGACGCCAGCACGGTGTTGGTCGCGATCACCACATTGACGCCGACCGTGGCGGCCGACACCGTGCTGTTGTCATTGGACAGGATCACCGCGGACTCTGTCGCAGTGATCGACAGATCACCCGCGGCATGCAACTGCTGGCCATCGACCCACGCCGCGACGTCGCTGCGCACGTCGTTGCGCACCACCAAGCCACCAAAGGCCGAGGCGCT
>JBBAPL010000015.1:0-26612 GCA_040400895.1 Aquabacterium sp. | reverse complement strand
CAAGGCCTCGGCCACGGCCGACCCCAGTTCGGCCAGCTTTTCGATGTCGACCTGCAGCCAGCGCGAGGTGTCAGCGTAGTTTTCGCGGGCCAGATCGCTGGCTACCGAAGCGCCGATGAAGATGTAGGTCTTGCCGGCCTGGCCCTTGATCGCCCGCCACAGCGCGGTGTCACGGTAGTTCTGGGTGTCGAGGGCGGCGTTTTCCAGCGGCTGCGTGCCGATGTACTCGTAGACCTGGCCGGCCGCACCGCCGCCCACGCTGGTGGTCAGCGCCACGCGGTCACCCGCCAGCAGTTCCGCGGGCCGGTCGAATTGGCCATAGGCGGCATCCGCCAGCCGCACCCGGTCGCCAGACCGGAGGGCTTGCTCACCCGACCGGTCGGTGTAGTTGAGCCCGAAATGGTTGGCCAGCGCCTTGATCGCCAGGCTGGCGTCACTTTCCTCGCCCGCCGCGGCCACCGACGACAGTTCCACATTGGATTCGATGCTGGCGTTGTCCGTCGCATCGACGGACAAGCCGCCGTCCTGGGTGCTGACACCTCGGCCGGCACCGTCGATCCAGGCCCGGGCTGCGCTGCTGACCAGATTGCTGGCCAGCACAAAGCCAGCCGACAGGCCGGAGGGGGACGTGGCGGCAGAGCCTGCCGCTGCGCCCGTTCCGCCTGTGGCGCCTGTGCCGCCTGTGCCGCCTGTCGAGCCCGTGCTGCCCGTGCTGCCCGTGCCACCTGTGGCCGGTGTGCCTTCTGCAGCACCGTCCGCATCGTCGCCACCCTCGGCGGCCGCCAGCACCGACGAGGTCTCATTGCGGATGTCGGCGTGGATGTAGGCCTCGGACTCGGCCTGGACCGCCACGCTGCCCGCCGCGTCCACGTCCGAATTGCTGATGTGTGCCAGCACCCGTGCCGGCTGCTCCGTGCCGATGTTGCTGCCGACCAGCGCATCCACGGCCGAAAACAGCAGGTTCTGCGCCGCCCAGCCCACGGTGTTGAAGGCCAGCGTGACGCCGATGCTCGTGCCGTCGGACGTCATCGCGCTCTGGTTGCGGGCCACGATGTGCGCACTGCCGAGGCCCAGGACCTCGACACCGCCCTCGGTGGTGCCGACCTGGCTGTCGGTGATGTCGGCATCCACCTGGCTCAGCACCAGGTTGGTGGCAATGACGCCGCCGACCGCCAGGCCCGCCCCGTCGCCACCGGTGGCTGTGGCGGTGCTGTCGAGCTTGGCTTCGATCACCGCTTCGTCGCTGGCTTCGACGCGCACCGACCCCGCGGTGACATCGGCGCGCAGCACCTGGGCACGCGCCAGGCCACGCACGTCGTTGCGCACGACCACGCCGCCGACGGCCATCGCGCCCATCGTGGGCTCGCCGCCCTCCAGAGCGCCCTCGTCCGCGCCCTCTGCGGGCGGGCTGGTGCGGACCTGGACGCCGTCGATGACATGGCCGGCGATCTCGCCGCCGAAGGTGATCTCCCAGGCCTTGCTGCCGTCCTCCTGTGCTGCCAGGGTCACGGTGACGGTGATGCCGGCGTCCGCCAGCGTGGCGTCCTCGGGCGACAGAGCGGCCTCGATCGCCGCGGCGACGGCGGCATCGGTGGCCTTGTCGGGCATGTCGGTGGCCAGATAGGCCACGCCGTCGAGGGTGATCTCGAGGTCGAAGGTGTCGGTGCTGGCCGGGTCGTAGCGACCGAGCGCGAAGCGGTCGCCACGCGCGACCGCGCCTTGCAGGGCGGTCGCGACTGATGCGGTCAGGCCCGCCGACTTGTCGACCACGCGCATCGTCGGCAGGTCTCGATCGACCAGATCGTCGCCAGTGAAGTCGATGCGGTAGGTGGTCTGGCCCGACTCGGTCGATTGCCAGACCACCTGGACGGCACCCGCGCCCAGGGCCGCGTCCAGGGCGTCGGCGATCCGTGTCGCCTGGTCCTGCACCGTCGCCCCGGCACCGCCTTGGGTCACGGTGCGGCTGTGGAACGACAGCGGGGCCGGCGCCGCGCCGGGCGCAGCCGCCGCGAGGGCGGCGACCTGGGCCTGGTCGGTGCCGCCTGCCGCGGCCTGGAACCGGATGTCGAACGACACGCCAGCACGCGCGTCGGCGTCGGCAGTGACGCCGACATGGCCCGCACCGACCCAGGCCTCGATCGCCGCCTGGAGCCGCGCCGCATCCATGGCGGCGTTGCCGGCATAGACCAGCGTGGTCGAACGCCCGTCGCCCATCGTCAGCGTGTAGGCCTGGCCGGCCGCACCGGCGCCGGGCAGCACCGTCAGGCGCTGCAGTTCGTCGGTGGGCACGCACAGCAGCAGCAGGTCGATCGGATCGGTCTTGGTGCGTCCGAGTGCCAGCGCGAAATGGTCGCCCTCGCGCCCATCAGCCGGCAGGGTCACGGTCTGGGATTCGGACCGGGCTGGCGTCCCGGTGTCGATGCGGTCGACCGCCGTCCAGTCCAGCGAGGGGTCGGCCGGCGTGGTGGCATCGGTGCCACTACCGTTGCCGGTGACGGCATCCAGGCCGGTGTTGACCAGCTTCTTGGCCTGATCGACCAGGTCCAGCAATTCACCGGCCTTGCCTTCGGTGGGAATGAGCTCGTACCAGTAGCCGGCGTCGGTGTAGTCCACGGCCGACAGGTCGAGCAAGCACGGCGCACCGCCCATGTAGCGGTAGATGAGCCCGCCTGTGCCGCCTTGCTCGTGGTCCTCGGCCAGCAGCACCTGACTGCCGAAGCGGACCGTCTGCTCGCCATCCTCGCTGCGGAAGTCGACCCGCGCATACGCGTCATCGGCTTCTTCCTCCGCACCCGCCGTCGACGACGCGACGATCGTGGTCTCGGCCACCACGCTGGGCGCGTCGATCGCCGTGACCGACAGCGCACCGCCGGCCAGGATCTTCTTCGACACGTTCGCCGGCTCGGCGATGACGGACTCGGCCGAAGTGCTGACAAAGTTGGTGGCCAGCACGAGGCTGGCCGCGGCACTGGCGCCCACCGAACTGGCTTCGTTGCTGGTGCTGGCGGTGACAACGGCCTCGACCGCCGCGTCCACCGTCAGGTCGCCTCCGGCCTCGACGGCGCTGTTCTCGACCGATGCGCGGGCCACGGCCGGCGTCTCGCTGCCCAACTGGGTGCCCAGCAAGGCGTCGATCGATTGGGCAAAGATGTTCTGCGGCTGCCAGCCGATGGTGTTGAAGGCCAGGGTCACGCCCACGGCCACGCCGCCGGACTCGATCACCGCGGTGTTGGCGGCCGCGATGCCCGATGTGTTGTGGGCCTGCACCAGCAGGCTGCCACCGGCCTGCACCTCGCTGAGGGTCAGGCTGGCGACGCTGCTGCTGAGCACCAGATTGTTGGCAATCAGGCCGTTGGCCGCCACGGGGGGCATCGACTTGCTCGCCGCGGGTTCGGTGGTGGCCGTTCCGCCGCTGCCGGCGCCACCGGTGGATGACCCGCCGGTGCCGGATCCGCCTGTGGTGGACCCGCCGGTGGTGGACCCGCCGGTCGCCGATCCGCCAGCCCCGGACCCGCTGGTGCCCGATCCGTCCGTGGTGCCATCCGCCTCTGCCGGCTCAGCCGCCTCGCCGGCGGTCTGGGCTTTGCCGCTGAGCGCCGCGTTGATCTGCGCCGCCTCCAGGGCGACGACGGACACGTCACCACCCGCGTTCAGCGCGACCCGGTCCAGGCCGGCGTCGACGGCGCTGCGCACGTCGTTGCGAACGACCACGCCGCCCACGGCAGCGCCGCCGCCGCTGCTCGTCCCCAGGCTGACATCGGCGCCGATCCGGGCGTCGTCGACCGCTGAGACGTGGACCGAGCCATCGACCGCCATCGAACCCAGCGCGCCCACCAGGGGCACCGATGCGGCAGTCCGGTCGGCCAGCGGGCTGATCCAGGCCCGGGCGCGCGAGCTGACCCGGTTGCTGGCCAGCAGCAAGCTGACGGCAGCATTGTCGGCCGTGGCAGCAACCTCGTTGAGGATCGTGGCCGACAGGCGCGCACCGTGCGGCGTGCCGGGCGCGGCATCGTCAGCCTGGCCGCCCGCACGCACCGTCACATTGCCGCCCACGGCCAGCCCGGTGTGGACCACCGTGGCGCTGACCGACGCGGGTTGCTCGGTGCCGATGTCGGTGCCGATCAGCGCGTCGACGGCGTTGAACAACAGGTTCTGGGCTTGCCAGCCGATGGTGTTGAAGGCCAGTGTCAGGCCGACGGCGACGCCATCGGACGACATCGTGGCGCTGTTGTCGGCCGCAATGGTGGCGGCGGCATCCGCAACCACCGTCAGGTCGCCACCCACCACCAGAGCGCTGTCGATCACCGACGCGCTGGCGCTGCTGAGCACCAGGTTGGTCGCGATCAGCGCGTTGATGGCCAGCGACTGGGAGGGGCTCTCACCGGCTTCGGGTGCAGGCGCGGGTGCCGAGGACGTTGCAGGTGCAGGTGCAGGTGCAGGTGCAGGTGCAGGTGCAGGCTCCTCCGCCTCCTCCCCCTGGGACACCGTGTCGCCACTGGCGCTGGAGCGGATCTCTGCGCCTTCGAGCGCCAGGACCGAGACCCCGTCACCGGCCACCAGACTGACTTGAGCGATGCGGGCATCGACCGCACTGCGCACGTCATTGCGAACCACGACGCCGCCGACCGCCACGCCGCCCGCGCTGCTCGACCCCATGCGGACGTCGGCCTGGATCGCCGCGCGATCGGCGGCAGACACGGTCACACCGCCACCGGCCGACCAGGCCAGTGTCGATGCGGGGGTGGCGCCGGCCATCGTGGCGACAGTGGCCTGCGCGTTGGCGCTGATGAGGTTGCTGGCCAGCACGAAGCTGGCCGAGGCGCCGGTGCCGCTGGAGGCCACCTCGTTGGTGACCGTGGCGGTCAGCGTCTCGTCGGCATCGGCAGTGACGCTGACGTCGCCACCGGCCTGCAGCGAGCCGCCCAGCACCGAAGCAAGCACCGTCGCCGGCTGCTCGTCACCCAGGCGGCTGCCCAGCAGAGCGTCCAGGCCGGCGGACAGCACGTTCTGCGCGCGCCAGCCCACCGTGTTGAAGGCCAACGTCACGCCGGCCGCGATGCCGCCACTCTCGGTGATGGCCGCGTTCTCGGCCTCGATCGTGGCGGCATTGCGGGCCGACACATCGGCGCTGCCGCCGACGATCAGCGCGCTGTCGATGACATGCGCCTGGGCATCACTGAGCAGCAGGTTGGTCGCGACCAGTGCATTGGCTGCCAGCGACGGGCCGCCGCCCGTGAGTTGACCGGCAAAGCCGCTGCCACCAGCGGCCCGGACGGTGCCACTCAGCGTCGCACCGATCCGGGCCGATTGCAGCGCCTCGACCTGCAAGTCGCCGCCGGCGGTCACGCCGACCCCATCGAGGTCTGCCGCGACCGCGCCGCGCGCGTCGTTCCGGACCACGATCCCGCCCACGGCCATGGCTGCGCCTGCAACCACCGCGACCGCGCTCATTTCGACGTCCGCTGTGATGGCGGCCTCGTCGCGGGCGCTGACACTGACCGAGCCGGTCGCCACGACCGAGCCGCCGCCCACGGTGCGCTCGATGGCGGCCCGGGTGTCGCTGCGCACCCGGTTGCTCGCCAGCACCGCCGCTGCGCCAAAGGCCAGCGCGCCCATCGACGAGGAGGCATCGGCACGGTTGACGATCACGGCGTCGAGCGCGATGGCGTCGAGCGCCGTCACCGACACCGCCCCCGCGGCGCGCAGGTCGGACCCGCTGACGAGGGCCCGGGTCTCGAGCGGCTGCTCGGTTGCGCCGAGGTCCGAGCCGATCAGGCTGCTGATCGCGCCAAGCGCGAGGTTGTCCATGCGCCAGCCGACCGCGTTGAAAGCCAGCGATGCGCCCAAGGCTGCGCCGCCCGCCGCAGTGGCCCCGGCAACCGAAGCGGACGACACCGCCGTGGTGTTGCGCGCGGTGACCTGGACGCCGCCTGGGCCATCCGCGGTCACCTGGCTGCCCTGGACCGAGGCCTCGACCGTGCCCAGCACCTGGTTCCAGGCAGCGGTGCCGCCCATGGCCAACTGGTAGCCCAGTGCGAGTGATGCGCCGCCGGTGACCGCCATGGCCTCGGCATGGGCCGTGATCGTTGCGGCGCTGTGGGCGACCACGCGCAGGGCGCCGGCATGCACGGTCGAGTCCGTCAGGCTCGCCGACAGGCTGCGGTCGATCTCGTTGCTGGCCGCGGCGATGCCGACCGACACACTCTGCAGCAGCCCCAGGTTGGCGGCAAACCCGGCGCTGGTCGCCTGGAAGCTGGCCTGATCGGTGGCCAGCACACGCAGATCGTCCTGCGCGCTGACGATCGAATCGGCGACCAGCGCCCGGGTGGCGCCCGTGGCCCGGTTGGCCGCAATCTTGGCCTCGGCCATCAGGCTGGATGCGTTGAGTGCATAGACCCGCAAGCCGCTCAGGCTCAGGTCTGCGCTGCCGATCAGCGCCTGCACCTGGTCGGCGACGGCATTGCGCTGCACACCGACCAGTCCCGAGACCACCTGCCCCTGGACACCGCCGTCGGGCAGATCCAGGCTGGCGGCACTGACCTGCACCAGACCCGCCGCGGCGCCGTCCAGACCGGTGAGGGAGACACGCGCACCGCCGTTGTCCACGACCTGACCCAGGTAGGCCAGCGTGTTGCGCTGCAGGCCGATCTGCCCAAAGGCGAGGTCGAACCCAGTGAGGCTGCTGATCAGACTGTCGCTGGTGGTGATCGAGGTGGCCACGCGACTCTGGTCCACGGCCTCGATCAGCAGGTCGACGGCACCGCCAACGCCGCGGCCGGTGACCATGAGCGCTGCCCCGCCTTGAACGCCGGCCACCGTGGACTGCCTGGCGTCAATGGCGACGGTGCCGAACGTCGCACCGCTGGCGACGATCTGCAAGTCGCCATGGGTGTGTGCTGTCAGGCTCAAACCGCTTGCCTGGACGCTGGCCTGGGCGCCGATCACGGCTTGCGCTGCGGTGCTGGCGTTGATCGCCGCATTGGCGGTCGTGCCCTGGACTGCAAGCTTGACATCGGTGAACACCGATGCGTCGAGCGTGACCTGCGCACCGGCGCGGATCGCGCCCTCGATGCTGACGCGGGCCAGCAGGTCGACCTTGGCAGATGTGCCCTGAGACTGCTGCGCGGCAGCGCTGGCACTGAGGGTGACTTCCTCGCTGGCGGTCAGCGTCTGCCCAGCGGCCAGGGTGATGGTTTCGGCCTCGACCACCAGCGATCCGAGGTCCACGCTTTCGATCAGCAGGCTGTCGACACCGCTGCCGCCGCGAATGCCGAGCAAGACCGTCGGGCTGCTGAACACGATGTCGTTGAAGCTCGCGCCCGACAGCCTCAGCTTGCCATCGCCGGCCGACGACAGCACCGCGGCGTTGTCGCCACTGCCCAGGTCGATGACCAGCGCTGTCAACTCGTCGTTGAGCAGCAACAACGACGGGTCGGCAGCGTCAGCCACCAGCGCCGGGTTCTGCTCCAAGCCGCGACCGAGGTCGATGAAGGTGGCAAAGCCGGCCAGGGCATCGAGTTGGGACTGCGGCGTCGACGGCAACTGCACCTGGTTGACCGCAACGGTCTCCACCGCGCCAGCAGGGTCGGTGCCCGACGCCTGCAGCAGTGGCTGCGCCGACAGCAGGATGCGATCCTCCAGCCGCTCGACACGACCGCGCGCTCGCGTTTTGCGGACAGACCGATTCTTGCCAACGAGCTTGGATGCCACTTGCGTTTCCTTTTTAGGCTTTGACCAAAGCGCTTGTCGAAACGCTGCAACCGCGCCGACATCGGCGACACCTGCGAACAATCTTTCTTGTCAATTAAAGATTATCTTAAATATTTTACTGATTTTTAATAGTTTAACTCTATATGAGCACGTTTTGCGGCTCCCTGCACGACTGAACATGCGGGTGTTGACCCCCGGTTGAAAATTGGGCGCCGGAGGGCCGGGAGTTGATCGCAACGCGGTTTGTCCTGGCCTGCTGTCCCGATTTCGACGCCCCGAAGCTGCCGGTCGGACCCGCACACAAGCACACGGTGTCGGCCCCGCGCCAGCGGGCACGCCTCGGCAGGCGGCAAGGCGGGGCGGCCTCAAACCTGCCGCGGGCAAGACGAAGCAAATCGGAGTTTTGTGGCCAGTCGGTGTTGACGCCAGAGTTCCAGGCCCTACCGGGGTCGTTGACCATCGGCACCGATAGGCGGCGCTTCTCGCCCGACTCCGGGCTGCCTGCGCCGGTCTGCACCAAGTCGCGCAGCAGCGTGTCACTGGTGAAAAAACAGCCCAGACCAGCGGTGTGGGTCTTCAGCTGGCGCACCGTGGCATGACCGGCCGGAGCCCGCAGGCGCGGTTGGTCGCCATCGAAGCCGTCCATCACCTGCAGTTGGGCGAACTCGGGCAGGATGGTCGCCACCGTGGCGTCCAGGTTCAGATGCCCCTGTTGCCACACTTCCCTGCTGGGTGGGGTGTGCGGATGGTGGCGCCAGCCCAGCGGCAGCGCCCGGCGATTCTGCGGCCACACCCGGCCGCCCACAGGTCGGGATCGCCCGCACATCCCGCCGCCGCGCAGGCCCAGAATGGCGGCATGCATGCGCCCCACTACCTGAGCCCCACCGACGCCCCCAGCCGGGTCGACATCGACACCAGCCGCGGCCCGCTGCTGCTGGAGTTCGGCACCGCCTGGTGCGGCCACTGCCGCGCAGCCGCGCCGGCGGTGCAGGACGCCCTGGCCGACCACCCCGGCCTGCGCCATGTGCAGGTGGAAGACGGTCCCGGCCGCGCGCTGGGCCGCAGTTTCGGCGTGACGCTGTGGCCCACGCTGGTGTTTCTGCGCGACGGCCAGGAGCAGGCGCGCCTGGTGCGCCCGAGCAACGCCGCCCCCATCGCCCAGGCGCTGCAGGCCATCGCAGCCCCGCCCGACACACTGCACGCCTTGCTGGCGCGCCCGCTGGCCCGCCAGCCCGACGCCACGGCCGTCACCGAGGTCGACCCCGACACCGGCGCCGAGCGCGACATCAGCCGGCGCCAGCTGGACGACCTGGTGGCCCGCGCCGCAGGCTGGTTGCAGGACCAGGGCGTGGTGGCGGGCGACATCGTGGCGCTGTGGCTGGTCAACCGGCTGGACTGGCTGGTGCTGCATCTGGCGCTGGCCAGGCTGGGCGCGGCGGTGATGACGGTCAACACCCGTTACCGCGGCGCCGAAGTGGCCCAGTTGCTGGACCGGTCGAAGCCGCGCCTGCTGGTGCTGCAGCTGCACTTCCGCACCATCGACTTTGCCGCCTTGCTGCAGGAGGTGGCGCCGGCCAGTGCCGCCAGCGTGCAGCAGGTGGTGGTGGTCGATGCCGGCGCCAGCGGCGCCCCCGGTGCGCAACCCCTGCCCGCCACCTTGCTGGGCAAGCCGGCGCGGCGCTTCGACCTGCACAGCCTGCCAACCGACCGGCGGGTCGCGGCGCCGGTGGACGCGGCATCGCCCGATGCGCGCGCCATCCTGTTCACCACCTCGGGCACCACCAGCGGCCCGAAGCTGGTGGTGCACACCCAGCGCAGCGTCAGCCTGCATGTGCAGCACATCGCCCAGGCCATGGGCTACACCGACGACGGCGTGCGCCTGCTGGCCGCGCTGCCGTTCGCCGGCACCTTCGGCTATGTGTCGATGCTGGCCGCGCTGGCCGCGGGCCGGCCGGTGGTGCTGACACACACCTTCGACGCGGCCGAGGCCGCCCGGCTGCTGGTGGCCCAACGCATCACCCATTGCTTTGGCAGCGACGAGATGTTCGAGGCGCTGTTGGCGCAGGCGCCCGACCCCCAGGCCGTGCCGGCCTACCCCACGCTGCGGCTGTGCGGGTTTGCGGCCTTCCGCGCCGGCGCGGCGGCGGTGGCCGAGGCCTGCATCCGGCGCGGCATGCCGCTGACCGGGCTGTATGGGTCCAGCGAGGTGCACGCCCTGTTCGCCATGCAGGACCTGGGCCGACCGCTGGCCGAGCGACTGGAAGGCGGCGGCACCCCCGTCAACCCGGCGGCCGGGATCCGCGTGCGTGACGCTGACACCGGCGCGCTGCTGCCGCATGGCGTGCCTGGCCTGCTGGAGTTCCGGTCGCCCAGCAACTTCACCGGCTACCTGCACAACCCCGAGGCCACGGCCAGCGCCATCGACGCGGACGGCTGGTTCAGCAGCGGCGACATCGGCCACCTGCGGCCGGACGGCAGCTTCGTCTACCTGACCCGCGCGGGCGATGCCATCCGCCTGGGTGGCTATCTCACGTCACCGGCCGAGATCGAGGAGGTGATCAAGGCCCAGCCCGGCGTGGCCGCCGCGCAGGTGGTGGCGGTGGACATCGGCGGCAAGACCCGTGCGGTGGCGTTTGCCGTGGCCTCAGAAGGCGGCGCACCAGATGCCCAGGCCGTGATCGTCGCCGTGCGCGCCCGCCTGGCCGCCTACAAGGTGCCGGCGCGGCTGTGGTGGTTGGACGGCTTTCCGGTGGTCAACAGCGCCAACGGCACCAAGATTCAGCGCAACCGGTTGCGGGAGATGGCGCAGACCCGCATGGCGGCAGAGCCGACAGACAACAACTGACCGGCCCGCTGCACCGACCTTCTGGCCGCATGCTTCGGACTTTCCGCAGCAAGACTGCGGCGATCACTGCAGCTTTGGCGGGCCAGCAGCGGAACCCTCGCTGCTAGACTTGCGCAGCTCTTCTGGGGAGTAGCCAGCGGTGGACGCCTGACGGTTTCGGCGTGCTCCCGATGCAGTGTCGTCAATACGGTCGTGGTGCCCCGCACCCGGTCCCGGCACTGCAGGCCACGGTTGCCGTCGACAGACTGCGCAACCGCCGGCACGGCAAGACCAGGTTTGGGTCCTTGACGGCAAACCGCCGTTCGCCACCCGGCGGACCGCAGAGCGCCGTGGTGCAACTCACTTCAGAAGGCTGTCATGCAATCCATTGGTTCCCCTCTCATGTGGTCGGTGTTCGCGGCGTTTGTGCTCGTCGCGCTGCTGGTCGACTTCTTCGCGATGAGCAAGCAGGGCGCGCACCGCGTCAGCACCCGCGAGGCAGCGATCTGGTCGCTGGTCTGGGTCGGCGTGTCGTTCGTCTTCATGGGCGCGCTGTGGTGGTACCTCGGCGGCACCGGCGCCGACGAGGCAGCCCGCAGCGTGGCCAACGCCAAGGCGCTGGAGTTCCTGACCGGCTACCTGATCGAGAAGGCGCTGGCGGTCGACAACATCTTCGTCTTCCTGATGTTGTTCACCTACTTCGCCGTGCCGGCCGAGTTCCAGAAGCGCGTGCTGATGATCGGCATCCTGGGCGCGCTGGTGCTGCGGGCGGTGATGATCCTGGTCGGTGCCTGGCTGATCGCCCAGTTCCACTGGATCCTGTACCTGTTCGGCGCCTTCCTGCTGTTCACCGGCATCAAGATGTGGTGGGCCGCCGGCCAGGAGCCGGACCTGGACAACAACCCCGCACTGAAGTGGGTGCGCAGCCGCTTCAAGATCGCGCCCACCTATGACGGCGAGAAGTTCTTCACCGTGATCAATGGTGTGAAGATGGCCACGCCGCTGTTCGTGGTGATCCTGCTGATCGGCATCGTCGATCTGGTGTTCGCGGTTGATTCGATCCCGGCGATCTTCGCCATCACCACCGACCCGTTCATCGTGCTCACGTCCAACGTGTTCGCGATCCTGGGCCTGCGCGCCATGTACTTCCTGCTGGCCAACATGCATGAGCGCTTCCACCTGCTCAGCTACGGCCTGGCGATCGTGCTGGTGTTCATCGGCGCCAAGATGCTGCTGATCGACGTCTACAAGATCCCGGTGGCGTTCTCGCTGGGCTTCACCGCGGTGACGCTGGCGGTGACCATGGTGTTGTCGCTGAAGATCCCGCCCAAGGGCAAGGGGGGTGGCGCCTACCCGTTCGGCGCCAAGAAGCGCGACGACCACGCCTGACGCACCAGGGGCCCGGCGGACGGACGCCGTGGCCCCGGCGTGCAGGCGCATGCCGACATCACAAGGGGGTGGCAATTTGCCTCCCCCTTTTTCATTGGCGCCGTGGCCAGCAGATGGCAGCGGGCGCCAGCGTTATATCGTTGACAATACAACGCCTGTGCCTCGCAACCATTCAACCGACATGGCCACCGCCCGCCGACGCCAGCCCGCCGCCACGCCGCCGACACGCCTGACCGGCCGCCTGGAGCTCAGCACCGACCTGGGCGCCTTTCTGGGCGACACCCGCGTGCGGCTGCTCGAAGCCATTGCAGAACACGGGTCGATCTCGCAGGCCGCCAAGCATGTACCGCTGTCTTACAAGGCCGCCTGGGACGCGGTGGACGCGATGAACAACCTGGCCGACCACCCCTTGGTGCAGCGCACCACCGGCGGCCGCGCCGGCGGCGGCACCCTGCTGACCGAGCATGGCCGGCGCATGGTGGCGATGTACCGCGCGGTCGAATCCGACCACCAGCAGGCGCTGGACCGGCTGGCCGGCCAGTTGACCGACGCGCCAGTGGGCGACCTGCCCAGCTTCCAGCGCCTGCTGCGCCGGCTGTCGGTGCGCACCAGCGCGCGCAACCAGTTTGCCGGCACAGTGTGCGAATTGCGGGGTGGCCCGGTGGACGTGGAAGTGGTGGTCCGGCTGGACGACCAGCTGCAGCTGGCCGCCAGCATCACCCGCACATCGGCCGAAACCCTGGGCCTGGCCACCGGCAGCCAGGTACTGCTGCTGGTCAAGTCGTCATCGATGCTGTTGCTGACCGACGAAGCGCTGCGCATCAGCGCCCGCAACCGGTTGTGGGGCACGGTCAGCCGGATCGTCACCGGGCCAGTGAATGCCGAGGTGACGCTGGACCTGGGCGCTGGCCGCAGCGCCACCGCTGTCATCACCCGTGGGTCGGTGGACAGCCTGGGCCTGGCCGAGGGTGTGCGCGCCTGCGCTGCCTTCAAGGCGTCCAGCGTGATCCTGGCCATGCTCGATTGACGCCCGGGCACCCGAAGCGAGCCGACCATGTGCCGCAGACGCCTGTCACACCTTGCAGCGGCAGCTGCCGTTGTCGCCCTGCTGCTGGGCCCCACCGCCCATGCCGATGCAGTGACCGTGGCGGTGGCCGCCAACTTTGCCGGCCCGCTGGCCAAAATCGCTGAAGGTTTCTCCGCCGCCACCGGCCACACGCTGAAGACCTCGGCCGGGCCCACCGGCAAGTTCTACAGCCAGATCCTCCATGGTGCGCCGTTCGAGGTGCTGCTCGCCGCCGACGACGAGACGCCGAAACGGCTGATCGCCGAGGGCCAGGCCGTGGCCGGCAGCAACTTCACCTATGCCATCGGCGTGCTGGTGCTGTGGAGCGCCCAGCCGGGGTTCGTCGACGACCAGGGCGCCGTGCTGGCCGGCGGCAGGTTCGGCAAGCTGGCCGTGGCCAACCCCAAGCTGGCGCCCTATGGCGCGGCCGGGCTGCAGGTGATCCAGGCGCGGGGCCTCACCGCCGCCATCACGCCCAAGCTGGTGACGGCCGAGAGCATCGCCCAGGCCTACCAGTTCGTGGTCACCGGCAATGCCGAGCTGGGCTTCGTGGCGCTGTCGCAAGTGGTGGTGCCGGGCAAGCCGGTCACCGGCTCGCACTGGCGCGTGCCGGCCAACCTGCACGGCGAGATCCGCCAGGACGCGGTGCTGCTGAAGAACGGCGAGAAGAGCGCTGCCGCTGCCGCGCTGCTGGCCTACCTCCGATCGCCAGCGGCCAGGGCGGTGATGCAGTCGTACGGCTACGGCGGCTAGGCCCGGCATGGACGCCGCCACCTGGACCGTGGTGCAGCTCACCGCCCAGCTGGCGGGGCTGTCGACCGTGCTGCTGCTGCTGATCGGCACGCCGCTGGCCTGGTGGCTGGCGCGCACCCTGTCGCCGGCCAAGCCGGTGCTGGCGGCGCTGGTGACCATGCCGCTGGTGCTGCCGCCGTCGGTGATCGGCTTCTACCTGCTGCTGCTGATGGGCCCGCACGGGCCGGTGGGCCAGTTCACCGGCTGGCTGGGCCTGGGCCGGCTGCCCTTCACCTTCGGCGGCCTGGTGGTGGCGTCGGTGATCGCGTCGATGCCCTTCGTGGTGCAGCCGCTGCAGCAGGCCTTCGAGGCCATCCCCGAGCGCACGCTGGAGGCCGCCGCCACGCTGCGCGCCGGCCCGCTGGACCGCTTCTTCACCGTGGCCGTGCCGCTGGCGCGGCCGGGCTTCGTCACCGCCAGCGTGCTGGGCTTCGCCCACACCGTGGGCGAGTTCGGCGTGGTGCTGATGATCGGCGGCAACATCCCGGGGCAGACCCGGGTGCTGTCGGTCGCACTGTTCGAGCAGGTGGAGGCGGCCGAATTCGCCGCCGCCCACCGCCTGGCCGGCGGCATGGTGGTGTTTGCGCTGGTGGTGCTGGTCACGCTGTACCTGGCCAACCGCGCGCCGCGCGAGGACCGGTCCGACCCGGGTGCCGCGCGATGATCCACGCACGCCTGCACCTGGCCCGGCGCAGCTTCACGCTCGATGTCGACCTGCAACTGCCCGGCCAGGGCATCACCGCGCTGTTCGGCCCGTCGGGCTGCGGCAAGACCACGCTGCTGCGCGCGCTGGCCGGGCTGGAGCGCGCCACCGGCCGGGTGGCACTGGGCGATGCGGTGTGGCAGGACGACACCCGGCGCTGCTTCGTGCCGCCGCACCAGCGGCCGCTGGGCTATGTGATCCAGGAGGCGGCGCTGTTCCCGCACCTCAGCGTGCGGGCCAACCTCGATTACGGCCGCCAACGCGCCGGCGCGGCGGCGCAAGCCTTTGCGCTGGATGCGGTGGTGGCGCTGCTGGGCATCGGCGCGCTGATGGACCGCCGGCCCGCCACGCTGTCAGGCGGCGAGCGCCAGCGCGTGGCCATCGCCCGCGCCCTGGCCACCGCACCGCGCCTGCTGCTGATGGACGAGCCTCTGGCCGCGCTGGACGCGCCGCGCAAGGCCGAGATCCTGCCCTACCTGGAACGGCTGCACCGCGCGCTGGCCCTGCCCATCGTTTATGTGACCCATGCGATGGACGAAGTGGCCCGCCTGGCTGACCACCTGGTGCTGCTGGACGCCGGCCGCGTGCGTGCCGCCGGCCCGCTGGCCGACCTGCTGAGTCAGCCCGACCTGCCGCTGGCCCGCCAGGACGAGGCCGGCGTGGTCATCGCCGCGCAGGTCGACCAGCACGACACCGCCTACGGTCTGACCCGCGTGGCCTTCGACGGCGGCGCGCTGTGGGTCGGCCAGACCACCGCCGCGCCGGGCGACGCCGTGCGTGCCCGGGTGCTGGCGCGCGACGTCAGCGTGGCCCGCCAGCAGCCGCAGGAAAGCAGCGTGCTCAATGTGCTGCCGGTAATCCTGGAGACGCTGCAGACGGACCGCAGCACCGCCCTGCTGCGGCTGCGCCTGGGGTCACCCGGTGCGCCGTCGGGCGCCCCGGTGTGGCTGCTGGCGCGCATCACCCGGCGCAGTGCCGACACGCTGGCGCTGCAACCCGGGGATGCCCTGTTCGCCCAGATCAAGGGCGTGGCCCTGATGTGACTTGTCAGCGGCGGGCCGTCACGCGCCGGGGCCGCGCGGCGCGGCGGCACGGGCGGCCAGCGCCTGGCCGTACAGCGCCAGATAGGCCTGCGCCGGGCCGGCCCAGGACAGGTCCTGCGCCATGCCACGCCGCATCAGCGCCTGCCAGGCCACCGGGTCGCGCCGCAGGGCCTGGGCTCGGCGCACCGCGGCCTCAAAGGCACCTGGCGTGGCTGCCTCGAACACAAAACCGGTCTGGTGGTCAGGGTCGCCATCGGCCACCGTGTCGGCCAGGCCACCGACGCGGCGCACCACCGGCGGCGTGCCATAGCGCAGACCGTACAACTGGGTCAGCCCGCAGGGCTCGAAGCGGGACGGCACGGCGATCACGTCGGCCCCGGCCACCAGTTGGTGGGCCCGGTTCTCGTCGTAGCCGATGCGCACCGCCACCCGACCCGGGTGGGCCTGCGCCGCCATGCGCAAGGCCACCTCCAGCGCCGGCTCGCCCGTGCCCTGCACCGCAAACTGCACGCCATCGGCCACCAGCGCCGGCAGCGCGTCCAGCACCAGGTCCAGGCCCTTCTGCGACGTGAGGCGGCTGACCACGGTCAGGATCAGGGCATCTGGATCAACCGCCAGGCCCAGGCTGTCCTGCAACGCCTGGCGGCAGGCCAGCTTGCCGGCCAGTTGGTCGCTGTCGTAGCGCCGGGCGATGGCGGTGTCGGCTGCGGGGCTCCACACCGCCTCGTCGATGCCGTTGAGGATGCCACTGACATCGGCCCCGCGCCCGCGCACCACGCCGTCCAACCCGCAGCCGAACTCATGCGTGGCGATCTCGCGCGCATAGCTGGGGCTGACCGTGGTCACCTTGTCGGCAAACTTCAGGCCCGCCTTCATGAACGACAACTGGCCGTGGTATTCCAGTCCCGACGGTGCCATGAAGCGCGAACCCAGCCCGAGCAAGGCCCAGTCCTGCGCCGGAAACAGCCCCTGAAACGCCAGGTTATGAACCGTGAAGACCGATGCAGCCGGCGTGGCCGCATGCGCGGCCAGGTAGGCACAGGCCATGCCGGCATGCCAGTCGTGGGCGTGCACGATGTCGGGCACCCAGGCCGGGTCGGCGTCGTCGGCGGCCAGATGGGCGGCCACCCAGCCCAGCAGGGCAAAGCGCTGCAGGTTGTCGGGCCATTCGGTGCCGTCGTCGGCCTGGTACGGGCCACCACGGCGGCGGTAGAGGTGGGGCGCGTCCACCACGTACACCGGCAACTGGGTGCCGGGCATGCGCCCCAGCAGCAGCCGCACCCGCAGCGCACCGAAGCAGGCACCGATGTCGACCACGGTGCGGGCCGACTGCACCGCATCCAGGATCGCCGGCAGGCCCGGCAGCAGCAGGCGCACGTCGGCGCCAGCCTCGGCCAGCGCCGGGGGCAGCGCTGCCGTCACATCGGCCAGGCCCCCGGTCTTGACGAGCGGATAGACCTCCGCCGCCACATGCAACACCTTCATGATCGCCCTTCGCCCGACGGGTCCGTCGGTCGGCCCTTCCGTCATGCGGTGCCGAGTTCCAGGGCCCGCAGCATGCCGCGGGTGACCAGGGTCACGCCCTGCTCGCTGCGGTGGAAGCGGCGGGCGTCTTCCTCGGCGTCCTCACCGATCACCATGCCGTCGGGGATGTTGCAGCCGCGGTCGACCACCACCTTGGTCAGCCGGGCGCCGCGTCCCACCTGCACCTCGGGCAGCAGCACGCTCCAGTTCACCGCGGCGTGGCTGTGCACCCGCACGCTGGAGAACAGCACCGACCGGAACACCGCGCCCGAGACAATGCAGCCGCCCGAGACCATCGATTCCACCGCCATGCCCCGGCGGTCGGGCTGGTTGTGCACGAACTTGGCCGGTGGCAGCTGCGGCTGGTACGTCCAGATCGGCCAGCGGGTGTCGTACAGGTTCAGCTCGGGGTCGGTGGCGGTCAGGTCGATGTTGGCGTCCCAGTAGGCGTCGATCGTGCCCACGTCGCGCCAGTAGGGCAGCGAACCCGGCTTGGTGCCCACGCAGCTCATGTCGAACGGATGCGCCACCGCCTTGCCGTTGCGCACAGCCGCCGGGATGATGTCCTTGCCGAAGTCGTGCGTGCTGTTCGGGTCGGCCAGGTCACGCTCCAGTTCGCGGTACAGGTAGCGGGCATTGAAGATGTAGATGCCCATGCTGGCCAGGCTCTTGTCGGGCTTGCCGGGCATGGCCGGTGGGTTGGGCGGCTTTTCGACGAACTCGACGATGCGGCGGCGCTCGTCGATGGCCATCACGCCGAAGGCATGGGCCTCGTCGCGCGGCACCTCGATGCAGCCCACGGTGCAATCGTGCCCCTGGGCCACATGGTCGGCCAGCATCAGGGCGTAGTTCATCTTGTAGATGTGGTCGCCAGCCAGCACCACGATGTAGTCGGCACCGTAGGCCGCCAGGATGTCCTGGTTCTGGTACACGGCGTCGGCCGTGCCGCGGTACCAGCTTTCCTCGTCCACCCGCTGCTGCGCCGGCAGCAGGTCGACGAACTCGTTCATCTCGGACTTCAGGAAGGCCCAGCCCCGCTGCAGGTGGCGCAGCAGGCTGTGGCTCTTGTACTGGGTGATCACGCCGATGCGGCGGATGCCGGAGTTCAGGCAATTGCTGAGCGCGAAGTCGACGATGCGGAACTTGCCGCCGAAGTAGACCGCCGGCTTGGCACGGCTGTCGGTCAGCTGCTTGAGGCGGCTGCCGCGTCCGCCCGCCAGCACCAGCGCCACGGTGCGCTTGGGCAGGTCGAAATTGGATGCGAGATCACTGTTGGCCATGTTTGCTTGTCTCCTGAAGACGCCGGCGCACCACGGGCTCCGGTCGCCAGCAACAACGTGGTTACAAGATGGATGGTGCCATGCCTCACTGGCAGATTCGGCAGGGCAAGGCATGAATAATGCTGCAAGCTTGTGAGGGCCCCGCCCAGCAACAAGAACAGGACAACCATGCACACGCCCCAGATTCCCAGCGCCGCACCCGACTCCCTGGCCGCCCGCGTCGAGCGCCACCTGCTCTACAACGTGGGCGTGGCGCCGGCCGAGGCCGGCACGGTCGACCTGATGAGCGCTGTCTCGCAGGTGGCGCGCGCCGAGCTGTCGCGCCGCTGGGTGGCCGGCGACACGGCCGACCGCGCCGCCAAGGCCCGCCGGGTGTACTACCTGTCGATGGAGTTCCTGATCGGCCGCAGCCTGGGCAATGCGCTCGCCGCCCTGGGGCTGGACAGCGCCGCCGCCGGCAGCGTGGACCACCATGCCCGCACGCTGGAAGACATCCAGGCGCGTGAACCCGACGCCGCGCTGGGCAACGGCGGCCTGGGCCGCTTGGCCGCCTGCTTCCTCGACAGCATGGCCAGTGTGGGCCTGCCCAGCTTCGGCTACGGCATCCGCTATGAGTTCGGCATGTTCGCGCAGAGCATCTCGCAGGGCCGGCAGATCGAGCACCCGGACCCGTGGCTGGAAGACGGCACGCCCTGGGAATTCCCGCGGCCCGGCACCCACTACCCAGTGCGCTTCGGCGGCTGGGTCGAGCGTGCGGAGAGCCCCGATGCGGTGCCCGTTTGGCGCCATGCCGGTGAGGTGTCGGCCAAGGCCTATGACCATGTGATCCCCGGCCATGGCACCGACCGGGTCAGCACGCTGCGCCTGTGGAAGGCCGCCGCGCCCGCCCACATCGACCTGCACGCCTTCAACTCAGGCGACTACGCCCGCGCCGCCGAGTTCAAGAACCAGTTCGAGAACATCAGTTGGGTGCTGTACCCGAACGACAGCACGCCCGCCGGGCGCGAACTGCGGCTGCGGCAGGAGTACTTCTTCACCAGCGCCAGCATCCAGGACATCCTGGCCCGCCACCTGGCCGAGCACGGCAGCCTGGCCAACCTGCCCGACAAGGTGGCCATCCACCTGAACGACACGCACCCGGCCATCGGCGTGGCCGAACTGGTGCGCCTGCTGGTCGATGAGCATGGCTTCACCTGGGCCGCCGCCTGGGCGATGACCCAGAAGACCTTCAGCTACACCAACCACACGCTGATGCCCGAGGCGCTGGAGACCTGGCCGGTCAGCCTGATGCAGCAGGTGCTGCCGCGACACCTGGAGATCATCTTCCGCATCAACCATGAATTTTTGGTGCAGGCGCAGAAACTGCGACCGGGCGACATGGAGTTCCAGCGCCGGCTGAGCCTGATCGACGAGGGCGGCGAGCGCCGGGTGCGCATGGCCAATCTGTCGATCGTGGGCAGCCACAAGGTCAACGGTGTGAGCAAGCTGCACAGCGACCTGCTGGTGGAGACCATCTTCTCGGACTTTGCCGCACTGTGGCCCGACCGCTTCACCAACATGACCAACGGCATCACCCCGCGCCGCTGGCTCACGCAAGCCAACCCGGGCCTGTCGCAACTGATCGACAGCCGCTTGGGGCAAGCCTGGCGGCGTGACCTGGATCTGCTGCGGGGCCTGGTGGCGCACGCCGACGACGCCGGCTTCCGCGCCGAATTCCGCGCCGTCAAGGGCCACAACAAGCAACGCCTGGCCGCCCTGGTGCACAAGGCCGCTGGCGTCACCGTCCGCCCCGACAGCCTGTTCGACGTGCAGGTCAAGCGCATCCATGAATACAAGCGCCAGCTGCTGAACGTGCTGCATGTGGTGACGCGCTACCGCGCCATCCTGGCCCAGCCCAACGCCGGCTGGGTGCCGCGCACCGTCATCTTTGCCGGCAAGGCGGCCAGCAGCTACACCACCGCCAAGAACATCATCCGGCTGATCCACGACGTCGGCCAGGTGATCAACAACGACGTGCGCATCGGCGACAAGCTCAGGCTGGTGTTCATCCCGAACTACGGCGTGAGCGTGGCCGAGACCATCATGCCGGGGGCGGATCTCTCCGAGCAGATCAGCACCGCGGGCACCGAGGCCTCGGGCACGGGCAACATGAAGCTGGCGCTCAACGGCGCGCTGACCATCGGCACCGACGACGGCGCCAACATCGAGATCCGCCAGAACGTGGGCGACGACAACATCTTCATCTTCGGCAAGCTGGCGCATGAGGTGGCCGCCATCCGCGCCGCCGGTTACCAGCCACTGCGCATCTACGAAGGCAACCCACAGCTCAAGGCGGTGCTCGACTCCATCGCCGCCGGCGCCTTCTCGCCCGACGAGCCGGCGCGCTACCGGCCGCTGATCGACAGCCTGCTGTGGGGCGGCGACCATTACCTGCTGCTGGCCGATTACGAGAGCTACATCGCCGCCCAGGGCCGGGTCGACGCGCTGTACAAGGACCCGGACGCCTGGGCCCGCCAGGCGATTGCCAACGTGGCGGGCATGGGGCCGTTCTCGGCCGACCGCACCATCCGCGAATACGCTGCGCAGATCTGGCACGTGGCACCGCAGGCCTGACCTGGCCGCAGCGGCCGCCATGACCACAACAACCGAGACACCCCGCTGATGGCCCAAGCCGCCGATTTCGACCTGGTCTGCCAGGGCCGCCACGGCGACCCCTTTGCGGTGCTGGGGCCGCACCGCGACGCCGCGGGCGGGCTGGTGGTGCGTGCCTTTCTGCCGGGTGCCCGCGCGGTGGTGGTGCTGGCTGCAGCGACGGACCAGGTGCTGGGCAGCCTGAAGCAAGTGCATGCCGACGGGCTGTGGGCCGGTCCGGCGGCATTGGCCGCCAGCACCGGCACTGCCTACCGGCTGAAGATCACCTCGGCCGACGGCACGGTGCAGGTCGAAGACGACCCCTACCGCTTTGGCCCGGTGCTGGGCGAGCTCGATGCCTGGCTGCTGGCCGAAGGCACGCATCTGCGGCCGTTCGAGGTGCTGGGCGCCACCCCCCGTGACCATGCCGGCGTGCCGGGCACCAGCTTCGCCGTGTGGGCGCCGAATGCCACACGGGCCAGCGTGGTCGGCGATTTCAACCACTGGGACGGCCGCCGCCACCCGATGCGCCTGCGCCGCGAGTGCGGGGTGTGGGAGCTGTTCATCCCTGGCGTGTCTGCCGGTGCCCGCTACAAGTACGAGTTGCTGGGCCCGCAGGGCCAACTGCTGCCGCAGAAGGCCGACCCGATGGCCCGCGCCGCCGAGCTGCGCCCGGCCACCGCCAGCGTGGTGGCGCCGCTGCCCGACAAGGTGCCGGCCAGCACGCAGCGGCAGGCGGCCAACGCGCTGGGCGCGCCGATCAGCATCTACGAGGTGCACCCGGGCTCGTGGCGGCGCGTCCTTGACAACAGCGCCGAGGGCGGCAACCGCTGGCTGACCTGGGACGAACTGGCCGCTGAGCTGGTGCCCTATGCCGCCGGCCTGGGCTTCACCCACATCGAGCTGCTGCCGATCAGCGAACACCCGTTCGACGGCAGCTGGGGCTACCAGCCGCTGGGGCTGTACGCGCCCACGGCGCGCTTCAGCGCGCCGGCCGCCGATGGCACCCGGTCCGGCGACGGCGCCGGCTTCCAGCGCTTCATGCAAACCGCGCACGCAGCCGGCCTGGGCGTGATCCTCGACTGGGTGCCGGCCCACTTTCCCACCGACGCCCACGGCCTGGCCAACTTCGACGGCACCCACCTGTACGAGTACGCCGACCCGCGCGAGGGCTACCACCCCGACTGGAACACGCTGATCTGCAACCTGGGCCGCACCGAGGTGCGCAACTTCCTGATCGGCAACGCGCTGTACTGGCTGGAGCGCTTTGGCGTCGACGGCCTGCGGGTGGACGCGGTGGCGTCGATGCTCTACCGCGACTACAGCCGCAAGCATGGCGAATGGATCCCCAACGTGCATGGCGGGCGCGAGAACCTGGAAGCCATCAGTTTCCTGCGCCGGCTGAACGAGGTGGTGGGCGGTGAGCGGCCCCAGGCCATCACGCTGGCGGAAGAATCCACCGCCTTCCCAGCCGTCTCACGACCCACCGACGCGGGCGGCCTGGGCTTCCACTACAAATGGAACATGGGCTGGATGCATGACACGCTGGCCTACATGGCCAGGGACCCGATCCACCGCGCCCACCACCAGGGCGAGATGAGCTTCGGCCTGGTCTATGCATTCAATGAGAACTTCGTGCTGCCGATCTCGCACGACGAGGTGGTGCACGGCAAGGGCAGCCTGATCGCCAAGATGCCGGGCGACGGCTGGCAACGGTTCGCCAACCTGCGCGCCTACTACGGCTTCATGTGGGGCCACCCGGGCAAGAAGCTGCTGTTCATGGGCTGCGAATTCGCCCAGGGCCGCGAGTGGAACCACGACAGCAGCCTCGACTGGCACCTGCTGCAGACCGGCGCCGACCCGGCCCATGCCGGCGTGCAGACCCTGGTGCGCGACCTGAACCGCCTGCACCAGACCCTGCCGGCGCTGCACCAGCGCGACTTCACGCCCGACGGCTTCGAATGGATCAGCCATGACGATGCCGCCCACAGCGTGCTGGCCTTCGTGCGCCACGGGGGCGATGGCAGCCGCCCGGTGCTGGTGGTCTGCAACTTCACCCCGGTGGTGCACCACCGCTGGCGGTTGGGCGTGCCACGCGCCGGCACCTGGGTCGAACGGTTGAACACCGACAGCGCGCACTACGGCGGCAGCAATGTCGGCCAGGCCCTGGGCGCGGCGCAGACCGAGGCCATCGGCGCGCACGGACGGCCGCAGTCGATCAGCATCACCCTGCCCCCACTGGCCTGCGTGTTCTACGAATGGACCGCCTGAGCCCCGCCCCGCTGGTGCTGGACGCCGGCCAGCCCTGGCCGCTGGGCGTGCACTGGGACGGCGCCGGGCTGAACATCGCGGTGGCCAGCAGCACGGCGCAGGGCATCGAGCTGTGCCTGTTCGACGCCAGCGGCCGGCAGGAAACCCACCGCGCCAGCCTGCCCGCCCGCACATTGGACGTGTGGCACGGCTACCTGCGGGCCGATCCCGCCAGCAGCCTGGGGCACCCGGGCCAGCTGTACGGCCTGCGTGCGCACGGGTCCTGGCGGCCAGACCGCGGCCACCGCTTCAACCGCGCCAAGCTGCTGCTCGACCCGTATGCGCGCCAGATCGTCGGCGACTTCGACTGGGGCCCCGAGCACTTCGGCCATGACGGCGACCACCCGCTGCAGCCCGACCCGCGCGACAACGCTGCCACCGCGCTGAAGGCCCGTGTGGTGCACGACCCCTTCGACTGGGGCGACGACCGCCCGCCGCGCACGCCGCTGGCCGACACGGTGTTGTGCGAGTTGCACGTCAAGGGCTACACGCGGCAGCACCCCGGCGTGCCCGAGGCGCTGCGCGGCACCTATGCCGGCCTGGCCCAGCCCGCCGTGCTGCGCCATCTGCAGGGCCTGGGCATCACCGCGGTGAGCCTGCTGCCAGTCCACCACTGGCTGGACGAGCAGCGCCTGGTGGCCATGGGCCTGGGCAACTACTGGGGCTACAACACCTTGGGCTTCTTCTGCCCGGCGCCGGGTCTGGCGGCAGACCCGGCCCATGCCCGGCAGGAATTCCGCAGCATGGTCAAGGCGCTGCATGCCGCAGGCCTCGAGGTGTTGCTGGATGTGGTGTTCAACCACACGGCGGAAAGCGACCAGCACGGCCCCATGCTCAGCTGGCGCGGCCTCGACAACGCCGGCAGCTACCGCCTGCCACCCGACCAGCGTGCGGCCTACGACAACTACAGCGGCTGCGGCAACACGCTGGACATGCGCCAGCCGGCGGTGCTGCGCCTGGTGCTCGACAGCCTGCGCTTCTGGGTGCAGGACATGCATGTCGACGGCTTCCGCTTCGACCTGGCCACGGCGCTGGGCCGCGGTGGGGTTGGGGATGGTGGCGGGTTCGCGCGCGACGGGCCGTTCTTCCAGGCCCTGGCGCAAGACCCGGTACTGGCACCGCTGCTGGCCACCGGCAAGCTGGTCGCCGAGCCCTGGGACCTGGGGCCCGACGGCTACCAGGTGGGCAATTTCCCGCGCGGCTGGCTGGAATGGAACGACAGCTTCCGCGACACGGTGCGCGCCTTCTGGCTGGGCGGTGCGGTGACCCGCGGGCAATTTGCGCAGGCGCTGGCGGGGTCGTCGCAGCGGCTGCAGGCACGCCGGCGCGGGCCGTCGGAATCGGTCAACTACATCATCTCGCACGACGGCTTCACGCTGCGCGACCTGGTCAGCCACGACTTCCGCCACAACGAGGCCAACGGCGAGCACAACCGCGACGGCCACGGTCACAACCTCAGCTGGAACTGCGGCATCGAGGGCGAGACGGACGACCCCGAGGTGCTGCGCCTGCGCGCGCGCCTGCAGCGCGCGCTGCTGGCCACGCTGCTGCTCAGCCAGGGCACGCCGATGCTGGCCGCCGGCGACGAGATCGGCCACAGCCAGCAAGGCAACAACAACCCCTACTGCCAGGACAACCCGATCAGCTGGATCGACTGGCAGCAGGCCGACGAGCCGCTGCGCCAGTTCACCGCCCGGCTGCTGGCGCTGCGCCGCCAGTGGCTGCCGCTGCGCCCGCAGTGGTACACCGGCCTGGCCGACGCGCGTGGCCTGCATGACCTGAGCTGGCTGCGCCGGGGCGGCGGCGCACTGAACGACTGGGACTGGACCCAATCGGCCTCACGCGTGCTGGGCGCCTTCATCGGTGCACCCGGGCGCGGCAACCAGCCCTTGCTGCTGCTGTTCAATGCCGAGCCGGCCGACACCCGGTTCACCCTGCCACCCGGTGACTGGCGGCCGCTGCTGGACACCGCCGACGAGGCCGTGGGCGCCACCCCCGCCCCACCGCGCCGCGGCGACACGCTGCTGCAGGCCCGCAGCGTCGTGCTGCTGGCCGGCCCGGCCCACCCCGCCACCCCACTGCGCACCAGCGCCTGACCACCATGCCGACATCCTCGCGACTGCCCCGTGCCAGCGGGGTGCTACTGCACCCCACCTCCCTGCCCGGCCCGCATGGCAGCGGTGACCTGGGCCCCGCCGCCTACCACTTCGTCGACTGGCTGCAGAGCGCCGGCCAGACCCTGTGGCAGACGCTACCGCTGGGCGGCATCGGCCCGGGCAACTCGCCCTACATGAGCAGTTCGGCCTTTGCCGGCAATGTGCTGCTGATCGACCTGGCCGACCTGCAGCAGCGTGGCTGGCTGGCAGCCGACGCCCTGGCCAAGGCACCGGCAGCGGACCCGCGGCGCATCGACTTCGCCACCATGGTGCCCTGGCGCATGGCGCGCCTGGCCGATGCCGCCCGGGCCTTTGCCGCCGGCACCGACGCCGCCGAACGGGCCGAGTTCACCGCCTTCTGCCAGCGCCAGGCCAACTGGCTGGACGACTACGCGCTGTTCATGGCCCAGTGCGAGGCCACCGGCTGGGCCGACTGGTCCACCTGGGCCGACGGCCTGGCCCAGCGCGCGCCCCAGGCGATGGCGGCTGCCCGGCGGCGCCATGCCGACGCCATCGCCTTCTGGCAGTTCTGCCAGTGGTGCTTCTTCCGCCAGTGGGCCGCGCTGCGCGCCCATGCCCATGCCCAAGGCGTACAGATCATCGGCGACGCACCCATCTTCATCGCCCACCAGAGCGCCGAGGTCTGGGCGCGGCAGGATCTGTTCGAACTGGATGCCACCGGCAAGCCCACGGTGGTCGCGGGTGTGCCGCCCGACTACTTCAGCGCCACCGGGCAGCGCTGGGGCAACCCGCTGTACCGCTGGGACGCCCATGCCGCCGAGGGCTATGCCTGGTGGATCGAACGGGTGCGCCGCACGCTGGAACTGGTGGACATCGTGCGCATCGACCACTTCCGCGGCTTTGCCGACTACTGGGAGATCCCGGCGTCCGAACCCACGGCCGTGCACGGGCGCTGGCTGCCCGGGCCGGGTGCGGCGCTGTTCGACGCCATCCGCGCCGCGTTGGGCCCACTGCCGCTGATCGCCGAAGACCTGGGTGTGCTGTCGCAGCCGGTCAAGGACCTGATGGCCGCCACCGGCTTCCCAGGCATGGCCATCCTGCAGTTCGGATTTGCCGGCGACGCCAACGACCTGTTCCTGCCGCACAACCACAAGCACCACAGCGTGGTCTACACCGGCACCCACGACAACGCCACCTGCATCGGCTGGTGGGCCAGCCTGGCC
>JBBAPL010000014.1:0-56945 GCA_040400895.1 Aquabacterium sp. | reverse complement strand
GTGCAAACCACCCCTTCGAACCCAATGAGCAGGGATGAGTTGAAGACTTGCCTGGTGCAGGAACGGGGACTCAAGAGCAGAGCAGATCAGCATGAGCAAGATACCGCCCGCTCCAAATCGGTAAGCAGCAAAAAACGCTGCAAAGCCGAGTGGTCAAACCACGAGCGCGCCAGGGTAACCCGGATGGTTGAGCCATTGTTCAAACTGACCCTGTTCGGCCTGCGGCAAGAGGCCGTCCAATTCAGACCTTGCCGCCGCCCATCTACCGCGACGGGCCAGTCAACTTTCACCTGAACCCGCCGAGTGCGGACCCTTCCGCCACACCAAAAGGGTCTGCATCACAAGCGCCAAGCCATCGGTGTCGATTGCTGTTTGCGCGGCACTTTTTCGACGGTGGCCTTGCTCGTCACCACAGTCTACTTTCTGATGGGCGGAATTCCACGCCTTGTGCTCGATCACGAAACATCCCTTGACGCTCGATTCATCCGAGGGTTTTTCAATGTCTATCGCAAGGGCGCATTCGCAACTTCAGTGGGCGCTGCTGTCGGTCGTGCGTTCTTGGCCCGGCCCGGCTTCGCCACCGGCGCTCCCGCGCTTGCACTGGTGGTTGTGTTTCTCCGGGGGGAGGTTTTTGCCGCAATGGACCAATTGTCAAATCAAATACTGCGGCCCACCATTCCATCGACCCGGGCCGATTGCGAAGAACTGCTGGAAGTTCCAGCCGTTTCGGTTTCAACCTGACCCCTTCATGTCCCATGCCGGCCCGCTGCAGCAGCGTGTCAGATGCCCGCGTCGATCGCGGCCCCGGGCCGCCAGGCGCATTCCTCGAACACCCGGCGCCGGCAACTGCGGCAGACCGCGTCGTCCAACTGCGGAACGATCGCTGCGATGGCGTGGCGCTTGTCGGGGAACACATGGTCCTCGCCCAGGCGTTGCAGAAACCCGATGCGCTGCCACAGCGCCAGCACTTGCGGCCGCGGGCGATGGAAGTACAGCGCGCCGCCCAGTTCCGCGCGGCGCACACGTTCGGTTTCCCACAGCTCGGCCGCGGCCAGATCGATGGTGTTCATGCTCTTGGCCATCACCAGCAGATGGCGCTGGCCTTCGGGGCTGGCGGCGGCCAGTTCACGCAGGCCGCGCAGGCGGTCGGCCACATGGGACACGGCACCAAACCACACCGACCCTTCCATGCGCAGCAGCTTGAGCTGAGGGCATTCGGGCATGGCACCGTCGGGCGGCGGTTTGTGTTCACCCAAGGCGCCCAGCACCACGAACGGCCGGCCAGCGCCTTGGCGGTCGAAGCCCATGGTCCTCAGCGCCGGCCGGGCGCTGCGGTACAGGTAGACCACCAGCGACAGCATCACGCCGGCCAGCACCGCCATTTCCAGCCGCACCGTCAGCGTGGCCGCTGCAGTGGCCAGGGCGACGGCCAGTTCGCTGCGGTCGTGGCGCCACAGGTTCATCCAGGCCGGCTGGTCGAGCAGGAACCAAGCCACGACCAGCAACAACGCGCTGACCGCGGCCAGGGGGATCCAGGCCAGCGCGGGCCCGGCCACCGCGACCAGCACCACCAGAATGGCCGCCGAACACACCGCAGCCAACGGCGTGCGCGCGCCAGATTCCAGGTTGGGCAGCGACCGGTTGAGCGAGCCGCACACCACCATGCCACCGCTGCAAGCGGCGGCCAGGTTGCCCAGGCCCTGGCCCAGGCATTCACGGTTGGCGTCCAGTGGGTCGCCCGTGCGCGCCGACAGCGTCTTGGCAATCGCCATCGACTGCCCCAGCGACACGATGGCCAGCGCCAACGCGGCCTGCAGCAGGGGCGACCCCAGCGGCAGCCACCGGCTGGCGTCCTCCCAGGGCCAGCGCCACTGCGGCATGGCCGACGGCGGGCTGCCCACACGCAGCGGCAAGGGCCCGGCCAACGGCTGGTGGGTCAGCCACCAGCCCGCCGCCATGCCCACCAGCAAGGCCAGCAGCAGGTAGGGGCCCCGCCGCCACCAGCGCCGGCCGGCGACCGCCACCATCAGCGTCACGCCGCCCACCACCAGGGCCGACGCCGACACGCCCTGTTGCCCCGCCTGCAACGGCAATACGCGGCCTTCGGCACCCATCAAGCCGGCGACCGCATACCAGGCGATCAGCCCGGCCGCGCCAGTGGTGAACCCCAGCATCACCGATGGCGAGATGAAGTTGGCCAGCGTGCCCAGCCGCGCCACGGCCAGGCCGGCCTGCATCAGGCCGACCAGCAAGGTCAGCGCCAGGGCCAGCGGCACCAGCAGGCTGGCGTCGCCCGCGGCCAGCGGCACCAGCATCGCCCCCAAGGCCAGCGACGTGGCGTTGGTCGGGCCCGACATCACATGGCGGCTGGCCCCCCCCAGCGCCGCCACCGCGCAGGGCAAGGCTGCAGCTGCCAGGCCCATGGCGGGCGGCAGGCCGGCCAAGGCGGCGAAGGCAATGCCCTGCGGCAGCGCCAGCAGTGCGCCCAGCAGGCCGGCCAAGGCATCGGCACGCCAGGTGGCAGGGCCCACGGTGGCTGCCCAAGGCCACAGGCGCTGCAGCATCGGCAGACGAAGGCGGGCGTCCAAGTCCATGTGCCAAGCGTAGCAGTGCGCCAACGGCCAACTGCAGCGATGCGGTCGGCAGGCCGGCCGCAGGCCACAATCGACCACCCGGCGCTTGCGTGCCCGCGCCACGGCGCAACCGATGCACACACGCTGCACACCCGCTGCCAACATCTTGCCGCCATGCGCGCTGTCTCTGCACACACCCACCAGCATGGCCGGCTTGGCGCTTGCCGGGCATCCGGGGCGGCGCAGTTGGGGCCACGGGTCTGGCAGCGCTTGAAGGGCTGGCACCTGCCCACTGCCCTGCTGCTGGCGCTGGTGTGCGCCTTGCTGCAGCCGGCGCCGGCCGTGGCAGCCGGGCCCGCTGCGGGGGCGCTGCGCATTGCCAGCGCCTTCGACCCGCAGACCATGGACCCGCACGCGGTGGCGCTGCTGTACCACTCGCGCGTCGCCTTCCAGGTGCACGACGCGCTGCTCAACCGCGATGCCGATTTCAAGCTGGAGCCCGCACTGGCCACGCGCTGGCAGATGACCGGCCCCACCACCTGGCGTTTCAGCTTGCGCAGCGGGGTGACGTTCCACGACGGCAGCCCGTTCACCGCCGACGACGCGATCTTCTCGATCCAGCGCGCCCAGGGCCCGACTTCGCAGCGCGCCTTCACGCTGCAGGGGATTGCGGGGCTGAAGAAGGTCGACGCGACGACCATCGACATCCAGCTGAATGCTCCGGATGCCGTGCTGCCCGAAAAACTGCTGCTGGTGGCCATGGTCAGCCAGGCCTGGTGCCGCCAGCACGGCGTGGAGAAGGCGCAAGACTTCAACGGCAAGCAGGAGACGTTTGCGGTGCGCCACGCCAACGGCACCGGCCCGTACCGCCTGGTGGCCTACCAGCCCGACATGCAGGTGCAGCTGGCCCGGCATGACGGCTGGTGGGGCCGGGCAGATGCGCGCAACGGCAACGTGACCGCAGCCACCTTCCTCACCATCCGCAGCGACGCCACCCGCCTGGCGGCGCTGGCCTCGGGCGAGGTCGACCTGGTGCTGGACCCACCCTTCCAGGACGTGACCCGCCTGCAGCGCGATGCCCGGCTGCGCGTGGTCTCCACCACCGACCTGGGCACGCAGTACCTGGCCTTCGACCAGGCCCGCGACGAACTGGCCGGCAGCGACGTGAAAGGCCGCAACCCCTTCAAGGACCGGCGCGTGCGCCAGGCCGTGGCCCATGCGATCAACGTCGACCTGATCGTGCAGAAGGTGCTGCGGGGTCAGGGCACGCCCACCGGCAGCTTTGTTGCGCCGCTGGTCGACGGCCACCTGCCCGAACTGGACCGCCGCCTGCCGTTCGACCCCGCCCGCGCACGCAGCCTGCTGACCGAGGCGGGTTACCCGGGCGGTTTCAGCGTCACGCTCGACTGCGTCAACATCAGCTGGCGCGAGGCGGTGTGCCAGGCAGCTGCCGCCATGCTCAGCCAGGTGGGCATCCGCACCCAGCTGCGCAGCTCACCCACCAACCAGTTCTTTCCCAAGCTCAGCCAGGGCACGGCCAGCTTCATGGAATTCGGCTGGTCGCCGCAGACCGACCCCTGGAGCACGCTGAACGGGCTGTTCCGGACCTTCGACCCCGCCGGCGGCGGCACCTTCAACGCCGGACGCTACAGCAACCCCCAGCTCGACGCGCTGATCGACGCGGTGCGCACCGAGCCCGACCTGACCCGCCGCCGTGCCCGTGTGGGCGTGGCACTGCGGCTCATCCATGACGACCTGCCGCTGCTGCCGCTGTACCGCCGCACGCTGAACTGGGCCATGGCCGCCCGGGTGCAGGTCAAGCCCTGGCCGAACGACACGCTGGAGCTGCGTTGGGTGCAAATGCGATGACAGCGTCCCTGGTCCGCCGCGCCTGAAGCCGCCATGCAGCCGCCGCCAGCCGCCGCACCGCACACCGCTGCCGCAACACTGCGCGACGACGAGGCGACGGCCCGCATGCTGCTGGCGCAGCAGGTCAGCATGCATGGCAGCAACGTGCCCTGGTCGGCATCCGGTGCGCTGTTGCTGGGCCTGCTGTTCGTCGGCCTGCAATGGCCCACCATGGCGCATGGGCCGCTGCTGGCCTGGGCGGCAGCCCTGGTGGGCGTGTTGGCCGCACGGGCAGCGCTGCCCGTCTGGCGGCGGCGGCGCCAGACGGCCGACCAGCAGCCGCCCGATCGCCGCTGGCTGCAGCTGTTCCGCGCCAACTTCCTGGCCCATGGGCTGGTGTGGGCCACCGCCAGCTTTCTGCCGACTCAGACGCAGGACCCGATGCAGCTTGCCCTGCTGGTGATGATGCTGGCCGGCATCTGCGCCAGCAACTTCATCCTCAACGCCTTCGACCTGACGGCGGCCCTGCTGTTCGGCGTGCCGACCATGGGCGCACTGGCCCTGCGCCTTCTGACCGGCGACCACGGTGTGCCCGGCGTGATGGGCGTGGCCGTGCTGGCGGCGCTGGGCTTCTTCGCCCTCACCGGCCGCCGGGCTTACCGCATGGTGCAGGAGAACGCCACCCTGCGGCTGGCTGAGCAGCGGCAGAACCACCTGCTTCGGGTGCTGATCGAGAACACCGGCGAGGGCTTCTGGTTCATCGACAACCAGGCCCGCACGGTGGATGCCAACCCCGCCATGTGTCACATGCTGGGCCAGCCGCGTGAGGCTCTGCTGGGGCGCAGCATCTTCGATTTCGTCGACGCCGACAACCGCGCCATCTTCGCGCGTGAACTGGCGCGCCGCGCCGCGGGCAGCACCGCCGGCTACGAGATCGCGCTGCGCCGCGCCGACGGCAGCCTGGTCGACTGCTACAACCAGGCCACGCCGATCGTCGACGCCGACGGCCACCGCTTGGGCTCGGTCGGCCTGTGGACCGACATCAGCGAGCGCAAGCGCGCCGAGCGCCAACTGCAGGACACCAGCGAGGCGCTGCGCCAGAAGAGCCAGGCGCTGGAGTACACCCTGGGCAGCATCAGCCAGGGCATCGTCAGCTTCGACAGTGGCGGCAGGCTGCTGGCGCACAACCAGCGCCTGCGCGAGTTGCTGGACCTGCCCGCCGATCTGTTCGGCCCGGGCACCACCCGGCAGAGCCTGCGCGACTTCCAGGCCCGGCGTGCCGACGTGGACCAGTCGGCCGACCTGCTGGACGGCCAGGGCAACCCGCTGCAGAGGCCGGCCGATCTCGACAACCTGCCCGACCTGTACCTGCGCCGCGTCCGCACGGGGCAGCTGGTGGAAGTGCGCACCCGGCACCTGGCAGACGGCGGCCTGGTGCGCACCTTTGCCGATGTGACTGCCTACGTGGACGCACTGCGTGCACTGGCCGCGCGTGAACGGGAGCAGCGTGAACTGCTCGATGCATTCCCCGGCTACATCGTCGTCACCGACCAGGCGCACCGCTACCTGTATGCCAACCAGCGCTTCGCCGACCTGATCGGCCGCCCGCAGGCGTCGATCATCGGCCAGCATGGGTTCGACGTCCTGGGGCCGGCGCGCTTCCAGGAGGTGATCGCCACGGTCGACCAGGTCAGGCCAGGTGCGCCCCAGACGCGCGAGAGCGACTACCCGGCCACGCCGTGGCGCCCCCGCATCACCCTGCAAGCCACCCATGCCATGGGGCAGGACGGGGCCACCGGCGAGCGCCGGATGTATGCCTTCGCCATCGACATCAGCGCCAGCAAGGCCGCCGAGGCGGCCGCGCTGGCGGCGCGTGACGAAGCCGAACGCGCCAACCGCGCCAAGAGCCAGTTCTTGTCGAGCATGTCGCACGAGCTGCGCACGCCGCTCAATGCCATCCTCGGCTTTGGCCACCTGCTGGCCAGCGACACGGTGCACCCGCTGTCGGCAGCGCAGGGCGCGCAGATGGACAAGATCCTGCAAGGCGCGCGCCACCTGCTGCAGCTGATCAACGAGGTGCTCGACCTGGCCGTGGTCGAGACGGGCAGCCTGCCGATCCAGCTGCAGCCGGTGCCGCTGGCGCCAGCGCTGGCCGATGCACTGGCGCTGCTGCAGCCGCTGGCGCACGACCGCGGCATCCAGCTGCCGACGGCCGCCGCGGGGCTGGACGGCGCCGCTGGCGCCAGCGCTGCCGTGCAGGCCGACCCCGTGCGCCTGAAACAGGTGCTGCTGAACCTGCTGGGCAATGCCATCAAGTACAACCGGCCACACGGCACGGTGACGGTGCGCTGCGAGGGCCTGGCGCAAAACGGTGCCGCCGCCGGCAGCGCCGGCTGGCGCATCACCGTGCAGGACACCGGGCCGGGGCTGGACGCCGCGCAGCAGGCGCAGTTGTTCGGCGCCTTCGAGCGGCTGGGGGCCGAGACCACCCAGGTGGAAGGCACCGGCCTGGGCCTGGCGCTGAGCCGTGGTCTGGCGCGCGCCATGGGTGGCGACATCGGTGTGCACAGCCAGCCGGGCGTGGGCAGCAGCTTCTGGCTGCGGCTGCTGCCCGCGGCGGCAGCGCTGCCCGCGCTGCCCACACCGGTGGAGCCTGTGGCGCCGCCCGCGTCCGCCAGCAGCCGCACGGGCAGCACGTCGGTGGTGCTCTACGTCGAGGACAACCCGGTCAATGTGATGTTGATGGAAGCCATGTTCGAACGCCTGCCGGGCCTGCAGTTGCGGGTGGCCAACACACCGCAACAGGGCCTGCAGATGGCGACCGACGACCCGCCACAGCTGTTGCTGCTCGACATCCAGCTGCCCGGCATGGACGGCTTCGAATTGCTGGCGCTGCTGCGGGCCGACCCGCGCACCCGGGGTGTGCCGGCGGTGGCGATCAGCGCCGACGCCATGCCCGACTCCATCGCCCGTGGCCTCGCCGCCGGCTTTGCCGACTACCTGACGAAGCCGGTCGACATGGACCAGGTGGCGGCCGCCGTGCACGCCGCCCTGGGCGCCGGCTGACGGCCGCACGGGGCGCACCCCGCGACGCCCAGCAGGTCAGGCGGCGGCAAAGGCCGCTTCCAGCCTGGCGGCCCAGCCCGCCTTCAGCGCAGGCGGTGCAAAACTGGCCTCGAAGCTGTTGTGCAGCAGGGCCCAGGCATCGGCCACGCCCAGCTGCGGCAGGGCATCGAAGGTGGCCAGGAAGTTGGCGTTCATGTAGCCGCCAAAGTACGCCGGGTCATCGCTGTTGATGGTGGCGCACAGGCCGGCCGCCAGCAGCGCCGGCAGGTTGTGGTCGGCCATGGTGTTGAAGACGCACAGCTTCACGTTCGACAGCGGGCACACCGTCAGCGGCATGCGGCTGGCCGCCAGGCGCTGCACCAGGGCGCGGCTGTCGGTGCAGCGCACGCCGTGGTCGATGCGCTCGACCTGCAGCACGTCCAGCGCGCTGTCGATGTAGGCTGGCGGGCCTTCTTCCCCGGCATGCGCCACCAGGTGCAGGCCGGCGGCCTTCGCTTGCGCAAAGACGCGGGCAAACTTCTCGGGCGGGTGGCCGCGCTCGCTGCTGTCCAGGCCCACGCCGATGAACTTGCTGCGGTGGGGCATGGCCGCGGCCAGCGTGGCCATCGCGCTGACTTCGTCCAGGTGGCGCAGGAAGCACAGGATCAGGCTGGCGCTGATGCGCAGCTCGGCCTGCGCCTGCTGGCAGGCGCGGTGCAGGCCGTTGATGACCACGCCGATGTCCACGCCGCGCTCGGTGTGGGTCTGCGGGTCGAAGAACAGCTCGGCATGCACCACGTTGTCGGCCTGGGCGCGCAGAAAGTAGGCCCAGGCCATGTCGAAGAAGTCGGCCTCGTGCAGCAGGACGCTGGCACCGGCGTAGTAGATGTCCAGGAAGCTCTGCAGGTCGGTGAAGGCATAGGCCGCGCGCAGCGCATCCACGCTGGGGTAAGCCAGCGGCAGCTGGTTGCGCTGGGCCAGCTGGAAGATCAGCTCGGGCTCCAGCGAGCCCTCGATGTGGATGTGCAGCTCGGCCTTGGGCGCCGCCTGCAGCAGGGCCCGCAGGCGGTCGCGCGGCAGCGTGGCAGGCAGATGGGAGGGCAAGCTCGGCTGGGGCATGGTGTGGTGGGTCGCGTGGTTCAGCACACGCCGTGGGTGATGCCCAGGGCACGCAGGTGGCGCCGGTAGGCGGTGGCGCTGCGGTCGGCGGCACTGTGCAGTTCCTGCACCGGCGCGGTGTCGCTGATCGGCAGGCGCTTCGGGCTCTGCGACTCCAGCACCGGCTGGTCCTGGGTGAAGATGGTGTGCTGGAAGGCCTGCAGTTTGTCGTCGGGCGAGTCGAAGTCGTTCATCGCCAGCCGGAACCAGACCCGGCTGGATTCAGGGGTGACCGGGCAGATGAACAGCGCGATCGACTCGCGGAAGTCGGCCAGCGCCACGGTGGTCTGGTCGGGCACCTTGGTGAGCACGGCCGTGTAGGGCGCGTTCACCTCGTAGGTGTACTCCACCATCGCACCGGTCTGGGCGTGCACGCTGCTCTTGGGTTGCCAGGCCAGGCACTGCGTGGCCAGGAAGCCGGTCGGCGTGGCCTGCACCTGGTAGGGCGGCACGGCGGTGTGGGCGCGGTCGCCCAGCCAGTGTTCATGCACATAGCCGAAGTGCGCCATGTCGAGGAAGTTCTCGACGATGCGCGGCGCGCTGGTGGCGACGTCGTACGGGCCGCAGTTCACCTTGCGCAGCCGGGGTTCGTCTTCAGCGGCGAAGACTGGTGGGGCCGCCTCGCCACCGGCCGCCAACCGCACCCACACCAGGCCGTAGCGCTCGGTGCAGGTGAAGACGGTGGCATGGTGGCTGGGCGGCGGGATGAAGTCGGGCAGCGCCGGCACCACCATCACCTGGCCCACCGCTGGCCCACTGCCGGCAAAGCGCCAGCCGTGGTACGGGCATTCCAGCTGCCCGTCCCGCACGCAGCCCAGGCTGAGCCTGGCGCCGCGGTGCGGGCAGCGGTCGACCCAGGCGTGCACGGCGTCAGCCGCGTCACGCCACAGCACCAGCGGCTGGTCGAGCAACTGCGCTGCCAGCGGCGCCGTGCCCACCGCGGTGGCCAGGGCCACCGGGTGCCAGTGCCGGTGCTCGACCGGCACGTCCATCACTTGCCTGCCGGGGGCTTGCCTTCCACGCCCTTGACGAAGAAGTTGACGCCGCCCTTCCAGGCGTCGTCACCCACCACGTCCTTGGCCAGCACTTCCTTGCCGGTGTTGTCCGACAGTGGGCCCTTGAAGACGGCGAAGCTGCCGTCCTTCAGGCCGGCCTTGACGGCGTCGACCTTGGCGCGGATGGGCTCGGGCACGGTGTCGGGCGTCTTGATGAAGTCGTTCATGCCTTCCTTGGTGCCCCACTTGGTGACGCCGGTGGCCCACTTCTTGTCGAGCACGTCACCCACCACCTTCTCGTAATAGACGCCCCAGTTCAGCACCGCCGAGCCCAGGTGGGCCTTGGGCGCTGCGGCGCTCATGTCGCTGTCCCAGCCGAAGGCGAACTTGCCGGCCTTCTCAGCAGCCTGCAGCACGGCGGTGGAGTCGGTGTTCTGCAGCAGCACGTCGGCACCGCCGTTCATCAGCGTGGTGGCGGCTTCGCTTTCCTTCGGCGGATCGAACCAGGTGTTGACCCACACCACCTTGAGCTTGGTCTTGGGGTTCACGCTCTGCGCGCCCAGCAGGTAGGCGTTGAGGTTGCGCATCACCTCGGGGATGGGGAAGCTGCCGACGAAGCCCAGGGTGTTGGACTTGGTCATGCCGCCGGCCACGATGCCGGCCATGTAGGCGTCTTCGTAGAAGCGCGCCTCGTACACGGCCAGGTTGGGCGCGGTCTTGAAGCCGGTGGCGTGCTCGAACTTGACGTCGGGGTGGTCCTTGGCGACCTTCTCCATCGCGTCACCGAAGCCGAAGCTGGTGGCGAAGATCAGCTTGTTGCCCTGGGCCACCAGGTCGCGGATCACGCGCTCGGCGTCCGGGCCCTCGGGCACCTTCTCGACAAAGGTGGTCTTGATCTTGTCGCCGAACTTGGCCTCGATGGCCTTGCGGCCGTTGTCGTGGGCAAAGGTCCAGCCAGCGTCACCCACCGGGCCGACGTAGACGAAGCCGATCTTCAGCGGCTCAGGTGCGGGCGGCGGGGCCGACGCGGGGGCGGCAGCGGCCGGCGCGGGCGGCTCTTCCTTCTTGCCGCAACCGGCCATCAGCGCGGCAACGCTCAAAGTGGACAGGGCGGCCAGCTGCATCAGCCGGCGCTTGGATTGGTCGGTCATCTCGACTCCTGGTTGAAAGAAACGGGGGTTGCGAAAGGGTTGCGGGCGGGATTGGAACAACTACCTTCAACCGCCAGGGAAAAACGGTTTGCCCAGCGAGGCCGGCATGTTCGCACGCAGCCACATCGGGTTGCGCGAGATCAGCACCAGCACCACGATGGTGGCCACATACGGCAGCATGCTCAGGAACTGGCTGGGGATCTGCACCCCCATGCCCTGCAGGTGCAATTGCAGCATGGTGACACCACCGAACAGGTACGCGCCGGCGACGATGCGCAGCGGCCGCCAGGTGGCGAACACGGTCAGCGCCAGCGCAATCCAGCCGCGGCCGGCCACCATGCCTTCGACCCACAGCGGGGTGTAGACGGTCGACAGATAGGCACCGGCCACACCGCACAGCGCGCCACCACAGGCCACCGCCGCCAGGCGCAGCCAGCGCACCTTGTAGCCCAGCGCATGGGCCGACTCTGGCGATTCGCCCACCGCCCGGATCACCAGGCCGGCGCGGGTGCGGTAGAAGAACCACGACACCGCCGCCACCGCCACCAGGGTGAGGTAGACCATCGGATGGTGGCGAAACAGCGCCGGGCCCAGGAACGGGATGTCGGCCAGGAACGGGATGGCATGGTTGACCGGATCGCCCAGCTTCTGGCCGACATAGCGCACGCCCACGAAGGCCGAGAAACCACCGCCGAACAGGCTGACCGCCAAGCCGGTGGCGTACTGGTTGGCATTGATCCAGATGACCAGCCAGCCGAACACCACGGCCAAGGCCGCCGCCGCCGCCGCGCCGCCCAGCAGCGCCAGCGTGGTGCTGCCGGCATGGAAGGCCACCGCAAAGCCAGTGACCGCACCCATCAGCAACATGCCTTCGGCGCCCAGGTTCAGTACGCCTGCCTTCTCGTTGATCAGCAGGCCCAGGCCGGCGATGGCCAGCGGTGTGCCGGCTGCCAGCATGGCTGCGATCAGCAGTGCGGTTTCGTTCATGCAGACGCCCCAGCAGACCGCGGCGCGCTGGCAGCCCAGCGCAGCCGGTAGTGGATCAACGTGTCGCAGGCCAACAGCGAGAACAGCAGCACGCCCTGGAACACGCCCGACAGCGCCGACGGCAGGCCCACACGGCTTTGCGCCAACTCGCCGCCGATCAGGAAGGTGGACAGCAGCAGGCTGCCGAACACGCAGCCCAGCGGGTGCAGCCGGCCGACGAAGGCCACGATGATGGCGGTGAAGCCGTAGTTGTTGGACACGTACGGCGTCAGCTGACCCATCGGCCCGGTGACCTCGAACGCCCCGGCCACCCCGGCCAGCGCGCCCGATGTCAGCAGCGCCGTCCACAGCGCCCGGCGGGTGGAGAAGCCGGCATAGCGCGCCGCCGCCGGCGCCAGCCCGCCCACCTGCATCTGCCAGCCCAGATAGATGCGCGACATGAACAGCCACATGCCGAAGGCCGCCAGCAGCGCCAGCACGAAGCCCCAGTGCAGCCGCATGCCGGTGATGATGCGCGGCATCGCGGCGCCGTCGGCAAAGCTCATGCTCTGCGGGAAGTTGAAGCCTTTCGGGTCCTTCCAGGGGCCGAACACCAGCCAGCTGAGCAGCAGGTTGGCCACGTACACCAGCATCAGGCTGACCAGGATCTCGTTGGCGTTGAAGCGGTCGCGCAGCAGCGCCACGATGGCGGCCCACAGCGCCCCGCCCAGCGCACCGGCGATGACGGCCAGCGGCACGAAGGCCCAGCGGTTCATGCCGATCTGGCCTTCTGTGATCCACAGCGCCAGGCCGCCGGCGGCGATGGCACCCACCAGGAACTGGCCCTCGGCACCGATGTTCCACACATTGCTGCGGAAGCACAGCGCCAGGCCCAGGCTGCACAGGATGAGCGGCGTGGCCTTCAGGCCCAGCTCGGTGAGTGACCGCATGCCGTTGAACGGCTCGAACAGGAACACCGACAGGCTCTTGACCGGGTCCTTGCCGAGCGCGGTGAACAGGATGGTGGCCACCACGATGGTGATGACCAGCGAGATGACCGGCGACGCCCAGGCGAACACCTTGGACGGCGCGGGCCGTGCCTCAAGCCGCAGCATGCTGCACCCCCTGCGCGCTGGCGCCTTCGGCGGCTGCAGGCCCGCTGCCACGCCCGGGCCACAGGCCCGACATCCACTCGCCGATCATCGCCACCGTGGCCTGCGCCACCGGCACGCTGGGCGACAGCCGGCCGGCGGCAACCACCTGCAGCCGGTCGCTGATCTCGAACAGCTCGTCCAGTTCCTCGCTGACCACCAGCACCGCGCAGCCTTCGTCGCGCAGCTTCAGCAGCGCGCCGCGGATCTGCGCGGCCGCGCCCACGTCCACGCCCCAGGTGGGCTGGCTGACGATCAGCAGCTTGGGGTTGGCGTCGATCTCGCGGCCGACGATGAACTTCTGCAGGTTGCCGCCCGACAGGCTCTTGGCCGGTGCGTCGGGCCCGCCGGCCTTGACGTTGTAGGCACCGATCAGCCGCGCAGCCAGCGCGCGCACCGCGGCGGTCTGGATCCAGCCGTTGCGGCCCAGGGCTGCAGTGCGGGTCAGCAGGGTGTTGTCGGCCAGGCTCATCCCCGGCACGGCGCCACGGCCCAGGCGCTCTTCAGGCACGAAGTGCAGGCCCAGGCGGCGGCGGTGGCGTGGCGACATGGCGGCGATGTCCTGCCCGAACAGCTGCACGCTGCCGGCCGGCGCGCGCGGGTCTTCGCCCGACAGCGCGGCCATCAGCTCTTGCTGGCCGTTGCCCGAGACGCCGGCGATGCCGACGATCTCACCGGCGCGCACATCCAGCGCGATGTCGGCCAGCGTGGTGCCGAATGGGTTGAGCTTGGGCAGGTTCAAGGCCTGCACCGCCAGCGCCACCGCGCCGGGATTGGCCGGCCGGTGCGCCAGTTCGGGTGGGGCGCTGCCGATCATCAGCGTGCTGAGGCTGGCGTTCGTCTCCAGCGTGGGGTCGACCTCGCCGGTCACCTTGCCGCCGCGCAGCACGGTGCAGTGGTGGCACAGCGCGCGGATCTCGTCGAGCTTGTGGCTGATGTAGAGGATGCTGCAGCCCTCGGCCGACAGCTGGCGCAGGGTGACGAAGAGCTTCTCGACCGCCTGCGGCGTCAGCACCGAGGTGGGCTCGTCCAGGATCAGCAGCTGCGGCTTCGTGAGCAGCGCGCGCACGATCTCCACGCGTTGGCGTTCCCCCACGCTGAGGGTGTGTACCGGGCGCAGCGGGTCGACTTCCAGGCCGTAGTCCTTGGACACGGCGCGGATGCGCTCGGTCACCTCGGGCAGGCGCATGTGCTTGTCCAGACCCAGCCAGACGTTCTCGGCCGCGGTGAGGGTGTCGAACAACGAGAAGTGCTGGAACACCATCGCGATGCCCAGCGCGCGCGCCTGCTGCGGGTTGGCGATCTGCACCGGCTGGCCGTTCCAGCGGATGCTGCCGGCGTCGGGCCGCACCGCGCCGTAGATGATCTTCATCAGCGTGCTCTTGCCGGCGCCGTTCTCGCCCAGCACGGCGTGGATCTGGCCCGGCGCCACCTGCAGGCTGACGTTGTCGTTGGCGCGCACCGCGGGGTACTGCTTGCTGATGCCGGAGAGTTCGAGTCGGAGCATGCGGTTGGAAGTCTTGCGGTGTTGGGTCAGGCGCCCGTGGACGGAGCGCGGCTGTAGCGCCGCACGCCGGCCACCCAGGTCTCGGCCAGGTTGCGCTCGTCACCCAGTGTCACCCAGGCAAACAGGCGTTCATGCAACTCGCGGGCCAAGGCATCGCGGCGCTGCGCCACCGGGCCCACCGCCACGTCCCACAGGCACAGGTCGGCCATGGCGCCGGGCTGCAGCGTGCCCACCACGCCGCCCAGCCGCAGCGCCTGCGCCGCGCCGCGGGTGGCAGCATGCAGCAGCGCCCAGGCGGTGAGCCGGTTGCCAGCCATGGCCTGCACCTTGTAGCCGTCCAGCAGGGTGCGCAACATGCTGAGTGACGTGCCGCCGCCCACGTCGCTGGCCATGCTGACCGCCACGCCAGCGGCCGCCGCCTGCTGCCAGCCGAACAACCCACTGCCCAGGAACAGGTTGGACGACGGGCAGAACGCGATCTGGGCACCGCTGCCGTGCAGCAGGGCGCGGTCGGTGTCGTCCAACCAGATGCCGTGGGCCAGCACCGCGCGCTCGTTCAACAGGCCGTGCCGGGCATACACATCCAGGTAGCTGCGGGTCTGCGGGAACAGTTCGGCGATCCAGGCCACTTCGGCGCGGTTTTCGGCCACATGGGTCTGCATGTAGACGCCGGGGTGGTCGGCCAGCAGTCGGCCGGCCATGGCCAGTTGACCCGGCGTGCTGGTGGCGGCGAAGCGCGGCGTCACTGCATACAGGTTGCGGCCGCGGCCGTGCCAGCGCTCGATCAGCGCGCGGCAGTCGGCCTCGGCACCGGCCACGTCGTCGCGCAGGTTGTCGGGCGCGTGGCGGTCCATCAGCACCTTGCCGGCGACCATCTGCATGCCACGGGCGCTGGCGGCGGTGAACAGCGCGTCGACGCTGGCCACATGCACCGTGGGGAACACCACCGCGGTGGTGCTGCCATGGGCCAGCAGCGCATCAGTGAACAGCTCGGCCGCCACCCGGGCCACGGCCGGGTCGGCATGGCGGGCCTCGGCCGGGAAGGTGTAGGTGTTGAGCCAGTCGAGCAGCTCGGTGCCCCAGCTGGCGATCACGTCGACCTGCGGGCAGTGCACATGGGTGTCGATGAAGCCAGGCAGCAGCAGGCGGCCGCTGTGGTCGATCTTGTGCCAGTCGTCGCCGGGGGCCTCGGCCTGCACCGCGGCGATGCGGCCGTCGTCGCCGACCAGCAGCCAGTGCGCAGCGCGCCAGCGCACATGCGGGCTGGCGCGGTCGGCCAAGCCGGGGTCGCCGGTGAAATCCAGCAAGTCCGCCAGGATGGCCGTCTTCATGCCTTGAGTTCCAGGAGATTGCGGGCGACGTCACGCACCTGCTCGCGCAGCCAGCGCACGGCGGCGCTGGCATGCGTCATGTCATGCCACAGCTGGTAGTAAGTGAGCGGCGGAAAGTCGACCGGGCAGCGCACGATGCGCACAGGCAAGGCGCCGATGTAGCGGGCGCAGAACTGCCGGCCAGTGGTCAGCACCAAGGGGGAGCGCGCCACCATCGCCGGCGCCAACCCGAAGTGCGGGCTGCGCACCACGATGTGGCGCTGCAGGCCCTGCGCCTGCAGCAGTTCATCGACCACGCCCACCCCCCCGGCGTGCAGCGGCGTGGGGGCGATGTGCTCGCTGGCCAGGTAGCGCTCCACCGTCCACTGGCGCGGGTTGCGCACCGCCGGGTGATCGGTGCCGACCAGGCACACCAGTTCGTCGCTGACCAGACGGCCCAGGTGCAGCTCAGCCGGCGGCGACAGCCAGTTGCCGATGACCAGATCGACCTCGCCACGGGCCAGCTGGCCGCGGTAGTCGTAGTCGCGGGTCAGCGGCAGCAGGTCGAGGGTGACACCAGGCGCCTGGGCGCGCACCCGGGCCACCAGTTCGGGCAGGAACAACGGGTCGAGATAATCACTGACGGCAATGCGGAAGGTCTGCGCCGCCGCCTGCGGCGCAAACGCCTGGGTGGCCGCCAGCCCGCCGAACAGCAGCTGCGCCCCCTGCAGCACCTGGGCTGCTGCCGGCAGCAGCGACAACGCCACCGCGGTGGGCGCCATGCCGGCGCCGGCACGCACCAGCAACGGGTCGCCGATCAGGCCACGCAGGCGCTTGAGCTGGCCCGACACGGCGGGCTGGCTGGTGGACAGCCGCAAGGCGGCACGCGACACGCTGCGCTCGGTGATCACGGTGTGGAAGGCCCGGATGAGGGAAAGGTCGATCTTGTCGAAGGCCACGCCGGACATCATCCCTGGCATCTTATAGAGGTTATTCAATAAAACGTATACCGTTGCCCGTGCAAGCAGCTATCTTGCGGGTATGTCCCAAGTCACCCCATCCGTCTTGCCCACCCGACCCATCCGCTTCGTGCACCGGGGAGAGATCGTCACCGTCAGCGGCGTGGAATCCACCACCTCGGTGCTGAACTGGCTGCGCGAGCACGCCCGCTGCACCGGCACCAAGGAAGGCTGCAACGAGGGCGACTGCGGTGCCTGCACCGTCCTGATCGGCAGCTTGCAAGAAGGCGGCCAGCCCGGCGACGTGGCGTGGAAGCCGGTCAACAGCTGCATCCAGTTCCTGCCCACGCTGGACGGCCATGCGCTGCTGACGGTGGAAGACCTGGGCGGACAGCATCCGGCGCAGCAGGCGATGGTGGCCTGCCATGGGTCGCAGTGCGGCTTCTGCACGCCCGGCTTCGTGATGTCGCTGGCGGCCTGCCGCGCCCGCCATGGCGAGGTGCCCGCCACCCGCCAGCAGATCGCCGACGACCTGTCGGGCAACCTGTGCCGCTGCACCGGCTACCGACCGATCCTGGATGCGGGCGAACAGATGTTCCGGCAGCCGGCACCTGCACTGGGGCACCCCGGCACCGCCGCCGCGCTGGCCAGCCTGCGCGCCGATGCGCCGCTGCACTACGCCGCGGCCACGCCCTTCCATGCCCCGCGCACGCTGGCCGACCTGGCCGCGCTGCGTGCTGCCAAGCCGCAGGCCCGGCTGCTGGCCGGCAGCACCGACATCGGCCTGTGGGTGAACAAGCAGTTCCGCGACCTGGGCGAGGTGATCTACCTGGGCGAGGTGGCCGAGCTGAAGGCCATCACCACGGCCGGCGGCGTGCTGACCATCGGCGCCGGTGCGTCCCTGCAGGCAGCCTGGGACGCGCTGGCCGCCCACTGGCCGGCCACGCGGCAGATGGGCCTGCGCTTCGCCTCGCTGCCGGTGCGCGAGGCGGGCACCATGGGCGGCAACGTGGCCAACGGCTCGCCGATCGGCGACAGCGCGCCGGTGCTGATCGCGCTGGGCGCGTCCATCATGCTGCGCCAGGGCGCCCAGCAGCGCCGCATGCCGCTGCAGGACTTCTACCTCGACTACATGCAGAACCAGCTGCAGCCGGGCGAGTTCGTCGAGGCCCTGACCGTGCCGCTGCCGGGGCCCGACGAACTGCTGCGCGTCGACAAGCTGAGCAAACGCTACGACTGCGACATCTCGGGCCTGTCGGCCGGCCTGTGGCTGCGGCTGCAGGGCGGCGTGGTGGCCGATGCCCGGTTTGCATTCGGCGGGCTGGCCGGCATCGTCCAGCGTGCGGCCGGCGCCGAAGCCGCCGTGCGCGGCCAGCCCTGGACGGCCGCCACCGTGCAAGCCGCCATGGCGGCGCTGGAAGCAGACTTCACCCCGATAAGTGACCAGCGCGCCAGCGCCGGCTACCGCCAGCGGGCGGCACGCAACCTGCTGCAGCGGTTGTGGCTGGCCACCCGGGCGGATGCACCGCTGGCGGAGGACCAGCTCAGCGTGTGGAGCGTGGCATGAACCAACCCGTCGAATCCTTCCTGGCGGCCGACGCCGGCGAACAGTTGAAGCTGCAGCAAGGCCAACCGTCTGCCCAAGTGGTGGGCATCAGCCGCCCGCATGAATCAGCCCACCTGCACGTGGCCGGCGCCGCGCCCTACATCGACGATCTGCCCGAGCTGACCGGCACCCTGCATGCCGCCCTGGGCCTGAGCCCGGTGGCCCACGGCACCCTGCGGTCCATCGACCTGGACGCCTTGCGCGCCCAACCCGGCGTGGTGGGCGTGTTCACTGCCGCCGACATCCCCGGCCCGAACGACTGCGGGCCGATCATCCACGACGACCCGATCCTGGCCGATGGAACGGTGCGCTACGTCGGCCAGCCGGTGTTCGCCATCATCGCCACCAGCCGCGACGCCGCCCGCCGCGCTGCCGCGCTGGCCAAGCAGGTGCTGCAGATCGACGCCTTGCCGCCGGTGCTGACCGCGCAGGAGGCCCATGCCCGCCAACAGTACGTGGTGCCGCCGATGCGCCTGGCGCGCGGCGATGCCGCCAGCGCGCTGGCCGCTGCGCCGCACCGCCTGCAGGGCAGCTTCCGCCTTGGCGGGCAGGAGCAGTTCTACCTGGAAGGCCAGATCAGCTACGCCATCCCGCAGGAAGATGGCGGCCTGCTGGTGCATTGCAGCACCCAGCACCCCAGCGAGATGCAGCACCTGGTCGCCCATGCCCTGGGCCTGGCCAGCCACCGGGTGCAGGTGCAGTGCCGGCGCATGGGCGGCGGCTTCGGCGGCAAGGAAAGCCAGAGCGCGCTGTTCGCCTGCGTGGCCGCGCTGGCCGCCCGCGCGCTGCAGCGGCCGGTGAAGCTGCGGCCCGACCGCGACGACGACTTCGCTGTCACCGGCCGGCGCCACCCCTTCGACTTCCAGTACGACGTCGGCTTCGACGACGCCGGCCGGGTGCTGGGCGTCACCGTGGAGATGCTCACCAACGCCGGCCATTCGGCCGACCTGAGCCCACCGGTACTGACCCGCGCGCTGTGCCACTTCGACAACGCCTACTGGCTGCCGCACGTGGCCATGGCCGGCTACTGCGCCCGCACCAACACCCAGAGCAACACCGCCTTCCGCGGCTTCGGCGGGCCGCAGGGCGCGCTGGCCATCGAGGTCATCCTCGACAGCATCGCCCGCCGCCTCGGGCACGATGCGCTGGCGGTGCGCCAGGCCAACTTCTACGGCACCACCAGCCACAACGTGACGCCGTACGAGCAGGTGGTGGAGGACAACATCATCCACCCGCTGGTGGCGCAGCTGGCCCGGCGTTGCGACTACGACAGCCGGCGCGCGGCCATCGCCGCCTTCAACGCCAGCAGCCCGGTGCTCAAGCGCGGGCTGGCGCTCACGCCGATCAAGTTCGGCATCTCGTTCAACGTCGCCCACTTCAACCAGGCCGGCGCGCTGGTGCATGTGTATGCCGACGGCTCGGTGCTGGTGAACCACGGCGGCACCGAGATGGGCCAGGGCCTGAACACCAAGGTGGCGCAGGTGGTGGCGCACGAGCTGGGCATCGGCTTCGACCGCGTGCGGGTGACGGCGACGGACACCCAGAAGGTGGCCAACACCTCGGCCACCGCCGCCAGCACCGGTGCCGACCTGAACGGCAAGGCCGCGCAGGACGCCGCCCGCCAGGTGCGCCAGCGGCTGGCGGCGCACTGGGCCGCGCAGATCGGGGTGGACGCCGCCACCGTGCGCTTTGCCAACGGCCACGCCAGCAGCGGCGGCCAGCAGATCGCCTTCGACGCCCTGGTGGCCCAGGCCTACGCCGCCCGGGTGCAGCTCTGGAGCGACGGCTTCTATGCCACGCCCGGCCTGCACTGGAACCGCGAGACGCTCAAGGGCAAGCCGTTCTTTTACTTCGCCTACGGCGCGGCCTGCGCCGAGGTGATCATCGACACCCTGACCGGCGAGCACAAGGTGCAACGCGCCGACGTGCTGCACGACGTCGGCCGCAGCCTGAACCCGGCCATCGACATCGGCCAGGTGGAAGGCGCCTTCATCCAGGGCATGGGCTGGCTGACGATGGAAGAACTGCACTGGCATCCGCAGACCGGCAAGCTGCTGACGCACGCGCCCAGCACCTACAAGATCCCCACCGCCAACGACTGCCCGGCGCATTTTGACGTGCAGCTCTACGACGCCGACAACCCGGCCGACACCATCCACCGCAGCAAGGCGGTGGGCGAGCCGCCAATGCTGCTGCCGTTCTCGGTCTTCCTGGCCATCCGCGACGCCATCAGCGCCGCAGGCGCCCACCAGGTCGACCCACCGCTGCGCGCCCCGGCCACGCCCGAGGCGGTGCTGGACGCGCTGGACGCCGTGCGCGCGCAGGCCGGCGACACCGCCTGAATGCGCGATGCGTTGAAGGCCACCGCCCGCGCCTGGCTGGCTGCCGGCCGGCCGGCCATGCTGGTGCAGGTGCTGGCGTCACGCGGCTCGGTGCCGCGCGAGGCTGGCACGCGCATGCTGGTCGGCAGTGGTGCGGGGGCCGGCACCATCGGCGGCGGCCACCTGGAGCTGCAGGCCATCGCCCGTGCCCGCGCACTGCTGGCTGATGGCATCGCCACCCCGCAAGACCAGCCCATCGCCCTCGGCCCGACGCTGGGCCAATGCTGCGGCGGTGCGCTGACGCTGCGCACCGCGCCGCTGGATGCCGCGGCGCTGGCTGCCTGGCCCGACGAGGCGCCGCTGTTCACGCTGCAGCTGTACGGCGCCGGCCACGTGGGCCGTGCCATGGTGCAACTGCTGGCCAACCTGCCCTGTGCTGTGGACTGGATCGACGAGCGCGAGGCCGAATTCCCCGCCGAGCCCGGCCCGCCGCACATCCGGCGGCTGTGTGTCGAGCCGGTCGAGGCCGAGGTGCCGCTCGCGCCGCCCGGCGCCTTCTACCTGGTGCTGACCCACAGCCATGATCTGGATCTGCGCATCACCGAGGCCATCCTGCGCCGCGGCGACTTTGGCTACCTGGGGCTGATCGGCTCGGCCACCAAGCGGGCACGCTTCCTGGCCCGCTTCCGCCAGCGCGGCGTGGCCGATGCGGCCCTGGACCGGCTGACCTGCCCGATCGGCGTACCCGGCATCCCGGGCAAGCAGCCCGAGCAGATCGCGGTGGCGGTGGTGGCGCAGCTGCTGCAGGTGGCCGCAGCCACGGCAGGCGGCCGCGTCAGTCCAGGCTGATCGGCGCGCGCTGCAGCTGCGCCTGGTGCTGCTGGAATTCCTGCCGCACCAGCGCCGCAAAGGCCGCAGCACTGCCGCCGGCGGGCAAGTTGTCGGCGGCGCGCAGCAGGTCCTTCAGCACCGGGCCGTCCAGCAACTGGTTGATCAGTTGGTTGATCCGCTGCACCACCGCAGGCGGCGTGCCGGCCGGCGCCATCACACCGAAGACCGACGCCAGGTTGGCATCGGGCAGACCCAGCTCGGCCCAGGTGGGCACGTCGGGCAGGCTGTCCAGCCGCTGCGGTGCGCCCACCGCCAGCGGCTTGAACTGGCCGCTGCGGATGTGCTGGCGCTGGGCGGCGGCCACGTTGGTCGACAGCAGCTCGAAGTGGCCGGCCAGGCCGTCGTTGAGCTGCTGGCCGCCGCCCTTGTACGGGATGTGGGTGACGCTGGCGCCGGCAGCGCGCTGCCACTGCGCCAGCACCAGGTGGCCGGTGGTGCCCGCGCCGGTGGTGGCCCAGCGCAGGCGGCCCGGCATGGCCCGCGCGGCGCGGGTGAGGTCGGCCACGCTGGCGCCGTCGAACGCCGGTGTGCCCACCAGCAGCGACGGGGTCAGCATCACGCCGGCCACCGGGGTGATGTCGCGCAACGGGTCATAGCGCACCCGCGCCAGCTGGGGGTACAGCGTCAGCGGGCTCAGGGCCGAGAAGGCCAGCGTGTGGCCGTCAGCCGGCGCGGCCGCCAGCGCCGCCAGGCCCAGGCTGCCACCGGCGCCGGGCCGGTAGTCCACCGTGACCTGCACGCCCAGCCGCGGCGCCAGCAACGCGGCCAGGCTGCGCAGCACCTGGTCGCTGACACCGCCCGGCGGGTACACCAGCAGGATGCGCACCGGACCGGTCGGCCAGCTGGACGACGCCGCCTGGGCGGTGGCTGTGCCGGCGGCCGCGGCCAGCGCGGCGGCCTGCTGCAGCCAGCGGCGGCGGGGTGGATGGGGGGGCGCGGGCGGCATGGCCCGCGCATCATGCGGCAGGTCAGGGGCCGGCGGCCGGGTGACCGGCCACATCCAGCGCCATGTGGCGTGCCAATGCCACGAAGGTGGCGGTCGGCCCGGCCTGGTCGGCCCGGCGCCAGACCAGGGTCATCGGCGCATCCAGCGGCGTGGCGTCGGCCAGCGGGCAATACGCCACCGCATGCGGGTGGGCGCCCTGCATCGACGCCGGCACCACCGACACCCCGGCGCCGGCGGCCACCAGGTTCAGGTTGCTCATCATGCGCGGCACCTCGGCCACCACCCGCGGGCTGAAGCCCTGCGCCTCGCACAGCGCCAGCAGGTTGGCATACAGCCCCGGCGCGCCGGGCTGGCGCACCAGGATGAAGCCTTCGTCGCGCAGTTCGGTCAGGGCCAGCCGGCGTGGCGGCTCGCCGGGGCGTGGCGCCAGCGGGTGATCGATCGGCAGGGCCAGCAGCGCCGGCTCATGGAACAGGGTCTCGAACTGCAGGCCCGGCGGCCGGCTGGTCGGCACCCGCAGAAACCCGCAGTGCAACTGCTCGGCCAGCACCGCGGCGGTGATCTCGGCGGCATTCGCCTCACGCAGGTCGAGCCCGATGTGCGGGTGTTGCTGGCGGCAGGCGCGCAGCGTGCGCGGCATGTAGGCATGGGCCGCGGCCGAACTGGTGAAGCCCAGCGCCAGCCGGCCCTGCTCACCCTGCGCCACCCGCTGCAGGCGGTCACGCAGGGCCTCGGTCTGGCGCAGCAGGGTGCGCGCCTCGTCCTGCAGCAGCCGGCCGGCCTCGGTCAGCGTCACGCCCTTGGGATGGCGCTGGAACAGCTGCAGGCCCAGCTCGGCTTCCAGCGTCTTGATCTGCTGGCTCAGCGGCGGCTGGGCCATGCCCAGCTGGGCAGCAGCGCGGGTGATGTGGCCGGCATCGGCCACGGCCAGGAAGTAGCGCAGGCGCCGGATGTCCATATTCAAATCATATTTAGTTTGCACTTTTCAGATATTTGACATCTTTGTTTTCAGTACCTAACGTGCAGCTTTTCACAGTTCCGCGCGAGGAGACCCGCATGCGCCGCCACCTTCTGTCCCCCACCCGCCAAGTCCTGGCCGGCTTGCTGGCCCTGGCCACCGTCTGGCCGGCCCAGGCGGCTGACCCGATCAGCATCCTGTTCGTCGGCAACAGCTACACCTTCGGGCGACTCAACCCGGTGCTGACCTACAACGCGGCGAATGTGAACGACCTCACTCGGCCGCAGGGCGAGTTGAAGTTCGACACGTCGGGCGCGCCCTTCACCAACGTCACCGGCACCAACAGCTACCCGGTGGGCACCATCAACCCGGCCACGGGCCTGCCCTTCAACTCGTTCACGCCGCACTCGCAGACCGTGACCTGGGGCGGCGTGCCGGGCATCTTCAAGCAGATGACGGTGCAGGCCAACCTGAACTACGACGTGTCGCTGTCCACCCGCAACGCGGCCAGCCTGCGCGGCCACTTCCTCAACACCGCCAACTCCAACTGGGACCTGCGCGGCAACATCGACAACAAGAAGTGGAACAAGGTGGTGCTGCAGGACCAGAGCGACGAGGCACTGGCGCCGCGCAGCGTGGGCGGCGTGGCGCTGGGGTCGAACTACCCGTCGGTGCAGGCCTATGTGGACCGCATCGAAGACTGGGTGCACCAGGGCACGGCCATCAGTTACAACGAGCGGGCGATGTTCACTGCCATGTACGGCAGTGTCGCCGCCTGTGAAACTGCTGGCGGCGGCAGCTTCTGCAACAACGGGACCACGCGCAGCATTGCGGCCAACGTCAACGCCAACGCCGACGCGCAGGTCTACCTGCAGCAGACATGGGCCCGGCCGAACCTGATCAACCCGCCCGGCACCGCGACCCCGAACCCGCTGACGGGCGATGCGGTCTACTCCACAACCCCGGCGCCGAGCTACTTCTCGTCGCTGGAGGCGATGACCGACGAGATGACGGTGGCAATGAACAGCGTGGCTGCCTACGCTGGCTCGGACGGCAGCGGCGGCATCACCGGCGTCATTCCCGTGGGGCAGGCGTTCCTCCGCGCCGTGCAGGACGGCGTGGCCACCCGCGACATGTACGGCGCCACCGCCACCAGCGACGGCCTGATCGACCTGTGGTTCAACGACGGCACGCACGCCAGCGCGCATGGCTCGTACTTGAGCGCGCTGACGCTGTTCGGCAGCATCACCGGGCTGGACCCGCAGTCCCTGGGCAGGAACGAACAGTCCGCCTTCGACCTGGGCATCTCGCAGATCGACGCGCTGGCGCTGCAGCGCATTGCCGCGCTGGAACTGGGCTTCCCCGCGGCCGTGCCCGAGCCCGGCCAGGCTGTGCTGCTGGCCGCCGGCCTGCTGGGCCTGGCCGGCTGGCGGCGCCGGCAGCACGCCCGCGCGCTGGCATGATGGCCGCTGGCCGCCGCACCGCACTGCCCCCACCCGACGAGACCTGCACCATGCGCATCGCCTCCTTCCTGCGCCGGCACATCGGCGCGCTGGCCCTGACCGTGGCGTCAGCGCTGCTGCTGCCCAGCCTGCCGGCCGCCGCCCAGACCGCCCCGAAACGCACCGACCTGGGCACCGCGCCCGAGTCGGTGCTGTGGGTGGGCAACAGCTTCTTCTATTACAACAACAGCCTGCACGGGCACTTCCGCAACCTGGTGGCCGCGGGCGGCGGGCGCACGCGGGGCACGTCGGTCACCATCAGTGGGTCGGGGCTGGACTGGCATGACATGGGCTCGCTGCTGCGGCCCGACGGCCTGGGCCGCTACTCGTTCGTCGGCGACAACGAGATCCGCTTCAACAAGAGCGGCCGGCAGTTCGACACCGCGGTGCTGATGGACTGCAGCCAGTGCCCGGTGCACCCGCAGCTGCAGTCGGTGTTCCACGACACGGTGCGCAAGCATGGCGCGCTGCTGGCCAAGGAAGGCGTGCGCATGGTGCTGTTCATGTCCTGGGCCTACAAGGACAAGCCCGAGATGACCGCGCAGCTGGCCGAACAGTACACCCTGGCCGGCAATGCCAACGACGCCCTGGTGATCCCGGCCGGCCTGGCGTTTGCCAAGGCCATCGCGCGGCAGCCGTCGATCGAGCTGTATGTCGAGGACAAGCGCCATCCCAGCCTGGCCGGCACCTACCTGGCGGCCTGCACCGCCTATGCGGCGCTGCAGGGCAAGTCGCCGGTCGGCCTGCCCTACACCGCCGGGCTGCCGGCCGACACGGTGGCGCTGCTTCAGAACGCCGCCTGGGATGCCACGCGCGACTACCTCAAGCGCTGACTCGGGCGCCGGCACCCCAGCCAGCGTGCCGCTGGCCGAGGCGCTGCGCTTCTGGCTGAAGCTGGGCTTCATCAGCTTCGGCGGCCCGGCAGGGCAGATCGCGATCATGCATGCCGAGCTGGTGCAGCGGCGCCGCTGGATCAGCGAGCAGCGCTTTCTGCATGCGCTGAACTACTGCATGCTGCTGCCCGGCCCCGAAGCCCAGCAGCTGGCCACCTACCTGGGCTGGCTGATGCACCGCAGCCTGGGCGGCGTGCTGGCAGGGGTACTGTTCGTGCTGCCGTCGCTGGCCATCCTGATCGGGCTGTCGTGGGTGTACCTGCGCTTCGGCCAGCAGCCGCTGGTGGTGGGCATCTTCCTCGGGCTGAAGCCGGCCGTCACCGCGCTGGTGCTGCATGCGGCCTGGCGCATCGGCAGGCGAACGCTGCGCAACCGCTGGCTGCTAGCGCTTGCCGGGATCGCCTTCGTGGCGATCTTCGCGCTGGACGTGCCGTTCCCGGCCATCGTGCTGGCCGCTGCGGGTCTGGGGCTGGCGGGCGCACGCTGGACGCCGGCGGTTTTCGCGCCGCCCAGCGCGGGCCATGGGCCGGGCAGTGGCAGCCATGCCCCGGCGGTGATCGACGACGACACCCCCACGCCGGCACATGCCCGCTTCTCGCGCATCGCCTTGCTGCGGCTGCTGGCCATCGGCCTGGCGCTGTGGGCTGCAGGCATGGCCGTGCTGGTGGCCACGCAGGGCTGGCAAGGCACGCTGGCGGCCATGGCCTGGTTCTTCACCAAGGCGGCGCTGCTCACCTTCGGCGGCGCCTATGCGGTGCTGCCGTACGTCTACCAGGGCGCGGTGGAGCAGCACCAGTGGCTCAGCGGCGCGCAGATGATCGACGGCCTGGCGCTGGGCGAAACCACGCCCGGGCCGCTGATCATGGTGGTGGCCTTCGTCGGCTTCGTCGGTGGCTGGACGCAGCAGGTGTTGGGGCCGGATGCCTTGCTGGCCGGTGCGGCGCTGGCGGCCTGCGTGGTCACCTGCTTCACCTTCCTGCCGTCGTTCATCTTCATCCTGGCTGGCGGCCCGCTGGTGGAGGCCACCCACGGCCGGTTGGGCTTCACCGCACCGTTGACGGCCATCACCGCCGCAGTGGTGGGCGTGATCCTGCAACTGGCGTTGTTCTTTGCATGGCACACGCTGTGGCCGCAAGGCTGGGCGGGGCCGTTCGCCTGGGCATCGACCGGCATCGCGCTGGTTGCAGCGGTGGCGCTGTTCCGCTTCCAGGTGGGGGTGCTGCCGCTGCTGGGCAGCTGTGCGACGGCCGGCGTGCTGCTGCAGTGGCTGGGCTGACGTGCCACCCGCGCAGCGGCCGCGCGGAGGCGCTCAGGCCTGGGCCAGGCGGGCCAGGCCGACGGGGTCGATCACCCGCACGTTGTAGCCGGCCACCTCGATCAATCCCTGGCGGTTGAAGCTGCGCATCAGGCGCGACAGCGTCTCGGGCGTGATCGCCAACTGCGACGCCACATCGCGTTTGCGGTCGGCCAGCTTCACCATGGCCTGACCGCTGCCGCCGGGCAGGGGCACGGCACGCTGGTGCAGCCACTGGGCCAGGCGCCCCGGGGCGTCCTTGTGCATCAACTCATGCGTATTGACGGCCAGGGCCTGCACCTCGCGCGCCAAGCCCTGGATCAGGCGTTGCGCCAGGCCGGGGTGGGTGGCCAGGCGCGCTTCCAGAGCGTCGCAGGGCAACTCGACCACGCTGGCAGGGCCCATGGCCTGGGCGTCCATCGCATGCGGACCCGACAGCCAGGCCGAGCTCAAGTCCAGCCACGCCGGGCCGCGCACGATGCGCTCGGTGCGGAACACGCCGTCGGCGGTGCGCAGGCCCAGGGCCACCTCGCCGCTGCGCAAGGCCACCAGGGTGTGGGCGGCGCTGCTGCGGCTGATCACGCTCTGGCCCGCGGCCACATGGCGCAGGCTGGCCAGTTGCCCCAGCGTGGCCAGTTCGTCCGGGCCCAGCGCCGGTGCCCCCAGCAGGCTGCCCCAGAGCGTCCCTTCGGCCGCGGCGACGGACAGGGCCATGCCGCGCAAGGGCTTGGGTGCCTCGGCACCGGCGACCTGGCCAACCCTGCAATCGGTCAAACCGGTGAGGCTGGCTGCAGTGGCGTGGGTGTGTTCCATGCGTGTCGTGGCCTGGTTGTGCAGAGATCTGGGGCAGCACACGCCACCGCAGACCGTGGCAGCCATGGTCCCGCAGGCGCAGCCCGGCAGGCTTGCGCTGGATCAACGGCACCGCGCAGCACGCAGCACGCACAAAGACAACGGCCACCCGGTTGCCCGGGTGGCCGTTGATCAAGCCAGGCCGGGAGACCCGGCCGCTGGTGGGTCAGAAACGGTGGCGAACGCCCACGCCGTAGGTGTTGCCAGTGCTCAGGCCGGTCTTCTTCTCGCTCATGTAGACGGCGTACAGGTCGGTGCGCTTGGACATCTGGTATCCGTAGCCGAAGCTCATCGTCGTCAGGTCGGCGCCGACATCAGGGCTGAGCTTGTTCCACTGCACCATCAGCTTGCCGACACCCATGGTGTAGTCGGCACCCAGGCCGATGACCTTGCTGGTGTTGTCGATGGTCTTGTTGTCGCTGGTACCGTACTGGCCGTAGAACTTGACCGGCGCCATGTTGAACGACGCGCCGAGCTGCCACGCTGTGGTGTCGGGGTTGAACGGGCCGGTGCCCTTTTCCACAGACTGCCAGGCGAAGCCGGCGGCGAGCGGGCCGGCAAAGTACAACGCGCTCAGGCCCAGGTTGCGCCCGCCGTTGTTCTCACCCAGGGCGGCATGGCCGGTGAAGCTGAGACCGCCGAAGTTGGGGCTGCTGTACTTGACCGAATCGCTCCAGCCGGTGTCACCCGACACCTGGAAGCTGCCGCCGCTGGTGAAGGTCTGGCGGATCGCCGGCGAGAAGCCGAACGAATCGCCGAAGGCGTTGAAGATCAGCGTGTTGACGAACAACGACGTGGTGTTGCGGCCCAGCGTGACCGTGCCGGCCTTGCTGGCCACACCCACATAGGCACTGCGGGCCCAGAAGGTGTCGCCGTCGAAGCGGGCGGCGGCGCCGGTGTCGTTGCGCATGAAGCTCTCGATCGCGAACACGGCGCTCAGGCCGCCGCCGAGGTCTTCCGAGCCCTTGAAGCCGATGAAGCTGGTGCTCATGTTGCCGCTGTTGATGTTCTTGCTGGCGGTGCCGCCAGGCGCCTTGCTGGAGCCGACCGACAGGTCGACCAGGCCGTACATCGTCACCGACGATTGGGCGAACGCAGCGGGGGCGGCCAGCGCCACCAGGGCAGCCAGCACAACGGAACGGGTGGGCGATGGGAAACGAAACATTGAAACTCCTGGTTGTGGATTTTTTGGACAGCCAAGGCTAGCAAACGGCATGCCGTCCGTGGCTGACAACGCACAGGCGGTGTCGGGCGCACGCAACAACCAGATGGCCGACTGCCCTGCGCCGATGCGGGGCACGGCGCACCAGCGCAGGGCTTGGCGACCGCCTGGGCCGCCACAGGCACCGTTCAGCACGCGCTGCGGCGCAATCGGGGCGGCTGACCGGTGGGCTGAACTGCGCGCGGGTGCGAGCAGCGCTGCAGCGGTCGATTTCTCCCTGAAACCAGGGGGAGTTGATACCCGTAGACAGGGTGCCACAGACCGCCTCCGGCCCCTACATTCAAGTTCTTCATTGGTTGCTGCAGTCGGATCGTGGCAGTCCAGGCATTCCGCATTCAGGAGAGACACCATGCACCCATTCAAACTGCGTCCATTTGCAGCCGCTGCGCTGCTGGCCGTGGGCACCCTGTCCGGCCAGTGGGCCATGGCAGCGGCCCCCAGCTTCAGCGACGTGTACTTCTTCGGCGACAGCCTGTCGGACACCGGCAACACCCAGGCGCTGTTTGCCGGCTTCGGCTTCACCGTGCCCAACCCCGCTGACGGCCCGTATGCCGGCGGCCGGTTCTCCAACGGCCCGATCTGGACGGAATATCTGGCATCAGGCCTGGGCTTCGTGGGTGCCGCCACATCGTTTTACCTGGGCGGCAACAACTACGCGTTTGCGGGTGCGCGCACCGGGGGCCTGCCCTCGCAGGCTTCACCCATCCCCAGCCTGACCTATCAGACGCAAGCGATTTGGGGCGCAACAACGCCGACGGCAGACGCCAATGCCTTGTACGTGGTGGTGGCTGGCGGCAACGACATGCGCGATGCCCGCAGCACGGCACCGGGCACGGACGCGCTGAACAAAGGCTACCGCCAGCTCGCGGCAGAAGCTGCCGTTGCCAACCTGAAGAGCAGCCTGGGCCTGCTGGCCCAGCGTGGCGCCAAAAACGTTCTGGTGTCCAACGTGCCAGACCTCGGTGCAACGCCTGAGGCCATGTTCCTGGAGTTCGGCACCCCTGGCGTGGTCGCAGCGTCCACCGATGCGACGAACCGCTTCAATGCGTTGATGCCGCAGCTGTTGAGCTATGGCGCATCAGTCGGCCTGAACGTCACGTTCCTGGACATGGCAGCTGCCACGAAGGCTGTGCGCGACAACCCGGGCGCTTTCGGCATCACCAACACCTCCCTGCCCTGTGCCGGGTTCGCCGGATCTGCCGGCGCGTCGTGCGACGTGTCGACCTTCTCGGACGCGCTTCACCCGTCGTCGCGCGGCCACCAGATCATTGCCGACGCCGCCTTCCAGGCGCTGGGCGTGACGCCGGTTCCCGAGCCGCAAACCATCGCGCTGATGCTGGCTGGGCTGGCGCTGGTTGGCTCGGCAGCACGCCGCCGCAGCCGCAACGCCACGGCCTGAAGTCAAGGCGCCCTCCCGAGACAAGCCGGTGCACTGCGGTGCACCGGCTTTTTTCATGGCGCCCGCCCCGCGACATCTGCCCCACTGGGCGCCAGATCAGGCATCGATCCACGGTCGATCACCGCGCCGCGGTGCTGCACCACACGCGCCGCCAGGCGGTTGCCGGCCGCCGCCGCCGCTGCCGGCGCGGCACCGCCCAGGCGCGCCGCCAGGTAGGCGCCGGCAAATGAATCACCGGCGGCCGTGGTGTCCACCACCCGGGCCACCGGCTCGGTGGGCACCATCTGCGCCGCTTGGCCGGCCACGCGCACCACGGTCGGCAGCGGCCCGCGCTTGACCACCACTTCAGGCGCCGGGCCGGCCAGCGTGGCCTGCAACTGCGCGTCGGCATCGGCATGGCCCCACAGCGCCATGTCGTCATCCAGCGTCATCAGCGCGGTGCTGGCCAGCGCGGTGAAGCGGGCGAACCAGTGGCGCGCCTGCGCCACGTCGGGCCACAGGCGGGGGCGGTAGTTGTTGTCGAAGGCCACGGCTGCGCCGCGCCGGCGCAGCGCGGCGCACACCGCTGCCAGGCGCTCGCGCCCGGCCGGCGGCAGGACGGCCAGGCTGATGCCGCTGAGGTGCAGCAGGTCGATCTGCCCGGCCATCTGCTCCAGCGGCGTGCTGCCATCGGGTGCGTCGAAGTAGTCGCGCGCGGCCGCCTGGTCGCGCCAGTAGCGGAAGCGCCGCTCGCCGCTGGCGTCGACCTCGATCAGGTACAGCCCCGGTAGCCGGCCGGGCAGGCGCCGCACCAGGCCCGTGCCGATGCCTTCGGCCTGCCAGCGCTGCAACAGGCCGGTGCTCAGCGTGTCGTCGCCCAGCGCGGTGGCGTAATCCACCTGCAGGCCACGGGCCGCGCCGCAGCGGGCGAGGTAGACGGCGGTGTTGAGGGTGTCGCCGCCATAGGTCTGCTGCATGGTGCCGAAGGCCTCGCCCTGCAGCTCCAGCATGCATTCACCGAAACACACCACACGTTGGCTCATGGAATCCCCTGGCCGCCCGCACGGCCCCAGCCGCTAGTCTACGCAGCCCATCTGCCCACCCTGCCCCATGCCCGCACCTCTGCACCACCTGCTGCTCACCGGCGCCGCCGGCACCCTGGGCCGCGTGCTGGCACCGCCGCTGGCGGCACTGGCGCCGCGGCTGCGGGTGTCCGACCTGCCCGCCGCGCTGGCGGCCATGCCGCTGCCACCCGGCGCCGAGGCCATGGCCTGCGACCTGGCCGACAGCGCCCAGGTGCATGCGCTGCTGCAGGGCGTGGACGCCATCGTGCACCTGGGCGGCATCAGCGTCGAAGGGCCGATCGGGCCAATCATGGCGACCAACATCCTGGGGCTGCACCACCTGTACGAGGCGGCGCGCCGCCACGGCGTGCGGCGCATCGTGTTCGCCAGCAGCAACCATGTGACCGGCTGCTGGCCGCGGTCGCAGGTGCTGTCGCTCACCGACCGCCCGCGCCCCGACGGCAACTACGGCGTGAGCAAGCTGTTCGGCGAAGGCATCGCCAGCCTGTACTGGGACCGGTACGGCATCCAGACGGTGTGCCTGCGCATCGGCACCGCCACGCCCACGCCACCCGACGCGCGCGCCCTGGCCACCTGGCTGAGCCTGCCCGACCTGGTGCGCCTGGTCGCCGCCAGCCTGACCGCGCCCGACGTGGGCTGCACCATCGCCTGGGGCATGTCGGCCAACACCCGCGCCTTCTGGCGCGATGACGGCACCTGGGCGCGGCTGGGCTACCAGCCGCAAGACGACGCCGAAGCCCATGCCGCGCAGGTGCAGCACATCCTGCAGCCCGAAGGCCCGCAGCGCGACCTGCAGGGCGGCGCGTTCCTAGCGCGCGGGCCTTACGATCCGTCCTGACCGACTTGGCGACTGCCACCCTCCGATGACCACCACCTTCCATGTCCGCCAGGGCCAGCTGGCCACCACCCGACTGGTGCAGACCGCCGATGCACCGCTGGCCGACGGCCAGGTGCGGGTGCGCGTCGAGCACTTCGCCCTCACATCGAACAACATCACCTATGCCGCCTTCGGCCAGGCGATGCAGTACTGGCAGTTCTTCCCGGTGCCGTCTGATCCAGAGGGCACGGCCTGGGGCTGCATCCCAGTGTGGGGCTTCGGCACCGTGGTGCAGAGCCTGCACCCGGGTGTGGCGGTGGGCGAGCGCCTGTACGGCTACTGGCCGATGGCCAGCCATGCGGTGCTGCAGCCCACCCGGCTGTCGGCCGGCGCCTTCAGCGACGGCGCGCCGCACCGGGCCGCGCTGCATGCGGTCTACAACCAGTACCAGCGCTGCAGCAGCGACCCGTTCTACACGCCCGACACCGAGGCCGTGCAAGCGCTGCTGCGGCCGCTGTTCCTCACCGCCTGGCTGATCGACGACTTCCTGGCCGACAACGCCTTCTTCGGCACCACGGCCGGCGGCTCACGCGGCGTGATGCTGCTCAGCTCGGCCAGCAGCAAGACGGCGTCGGCCACCGCCGCCCAGCTGGCCAAGCGGCCCGATGTCGAGGTGGTGGGGCTCACATCCCCCGGCAACGTGGCCTTCTGCGAAGGCCTGGGCTGCTACAGCCGGGTGCTGCGCTACGACCAGCTGGACGCCCTGCCGGCCGACACGCCCTGCGTGTATGTCGACTTTGCCGGCAGCGGCCCGCTGCGCCAGGCGGTGCACACCCGCTTCACCCAGCTGGCCTACAGCTGCTCGATCGGCGGCACCCATGTGGACGATCTGCGTGGCGCCAAGGACCTGCCCGGCCCGCGCGCCACGCTGTTCTTCGCCCCGGCGCAGGTCAAGAAGCGCAGCAGCGAATGGGGCCCGGCAGAGTTTGGCCAACGGCTGGTGACCGCCTGGCACGGCTTTCGCCACCAGGTGGCCGCCAGCAACCCGCCATGGCTGGTGGTGCAGCAGCACCAGGGCGCCGACGCGGTGCAGGCGGCCTACGCGCAGGTGCTGGCCGGGCGGGGCGACCCGAAGCTGGGGCACATGCTGGCGCTTTGATTGCCCAGCTCAGGCGTCGGCAAAGTCCAGCAGCACCTTCATCGCCTTGGTGCGGTCGCTGGCCAGCTCGAAGGCCGCGCGCGCCTGGCTCAGCGGGAAGGCGCCGGTCACCATCGGCGCCATGTCGATGCGGCCGCTGTTGATCAGTTGCACCGCCAGCTTGAACTCGGCATGGAAGCGGAAGCTGCCGCAGATGCTCAGCTCCTTGGCCACCACCATGTTCTGCGGGATGCTGACGTCGCCGCCCAGGCCCAGCTGCACCACCACGCCGCGCGGGCGCATGGCCTCCAGGCCGGCACGCAGCGCCCGTTCATTGCCGCTGCACTCCAGCATCACGTCGAAGGTGCCCTTGCGCGTCACGCCGTCGGCGGCATAGCGCTGCAGCCAGCCGGTGTCCTGCGCCACGTTGATGGTCACGTCGGCGCCCATCGCGCGGGCGATCGCCAGGGTCTGATCGGTCAGGTCGACGGCCGTGATCTCGGCCGCGCCGTGGATGCGTGCCGCCGCGATGCTGAGCGCGCCGATCGGCCCGCAGCCCGACACCAGCACCCGCTTGCCCAGCAGCGGGCCGGCGCGCTGCACGCCGTGCAGCGCCACCGAGAACGGCTCGGCCAGTGCCGCATGCTGCAGCAGCACGCCGGGCGCCACCGGCTCGCACTGCACCGCGTCGCACAGCAGCAGGTTGCGGAAGGCGCCTTCCACATGCGGGTCGCGCATCGCGCTGCCGTAGAAGCGCATGTCCAGGCACTGGTTGGGCAGGCCTTCCAGGCAATGCACGCAGGTGCCACAAGGCCGGCTGGGGTTGACCGCCACGCGGTCGCCCGGCTGCACCGCCGTCACGCCCGCGCCCACCGCGCGCACCGTGCCCGCCACCTCATGGCCCAGCACCATCGGCCGCTGGATGCGCACCGTGCCGAAACCGCCGTGGTGGAAGTAGTGCAGGTCCGACCCGCAGATGCCGCCAAAGCCCACGGCCACCAGCACCTCGCCGGGGCCGGGATCGGCCGCTTCCTGCGCGTCCACGCGCAGGTCGTCGGGGGCGTGGATCACCAGGCACATGCAGCGGTAGCGCATCGTCGTCTCCTCAACGGCGGGGGTTTTGGTGTGATGATATGGCGATTCAAACCACAGCCCGGCGCGCACGGAGACCACCCATGAACCTGTTCGACCTGAGCGGCCGCACCGCGCTGATCACCGGCGCCAGCAAGGGCATCGGCCTGGCCCTGGCCGTGGCGCTGGGCCAGGCCGGCGCACGGGTGGTGCTGAACGCCCGCAGCGCCGACGCGCTGACCACCGCCCGCGACGCGCTGCGCGCCCAAGGCATCGCGGCCGAGGCCCTGCCCTTCGACGTGACCGACGCGGCAGCGGTGGACGCCGGCGTGGCCGCCATCGAATCGGGCATCGGTGCCATCGACATCCTGGTCAACAACGCCGGCATGCAGCACCGCGGGCCCTTTGCCGAATTTCCCACCGACGCCTGGCACAAGATCACCACCACCAACATCGACAGCGTGTTCTTCGTCGGTCGGGCGGTGGCGCAGCGCATGATCCCGCGCAAGGCGGGCAAGATCATCAACATCTGCTCGGTGCAGAGCGAACTGGGCCGCCCCGGCATCGCGCCGTATGCCGCCACCAAGGGCGCGGTGAAGATGCTGACCAAGGGCATGGCCATCGACCTGGGCGCGCACGGCATCCAGGTCAACGGCCTGGGGCCAGGCTACTTCAAGACCGAACTGAACCAGGCCCTGGTGGCCGACGAGACCTTCAATGCCTGGCTGTGCAAGCGCACGCCCGCCGGCCGCTGGGGCGAGGTGCAGGAACTGGGCGGCGCCGCCATCTTCCTGGCCAGCGCGGCCAGCAGCTTCGTCAGCGGGCACATCCTGTACGTGGACGGCGGCATCACCGCCAGCCTGTAGCCCGGGCTACTGCCCCAGCGCCACGCCGTCACGCCGCGGGTCGGCCGCGCCCAGCCAGCCGCCCGGCACCCGCTGGATGAAGCCGGCGCCGCTGCGGGTGGCTTCGACCACCACGTCATGCCCCAGCGCGCGCAGCGGCGCGGCCAGCGCCGCGCGCGGCGTGCCGGCTTCCAGCTGGATGCGCGGTGCCAGCGCCGTGGTCACCTGCCCGCCGGCCAGGGCCTGCGCCGGCGTGCGCGCCAGCCACAGCTGCTCCAGCAGCGCGCGGGCGATGTAGTCGACGATCTGCCCGCCGCCGGCCGAGCCACCGGCCACCACCGGCTGGCCGGCGGCGTCGAACACCACCACCGGCGCCATCGACGTGACCGGCCGCTTGCCCGGCGCCATCTGGTTGGCCAGCGTCTGGCCCGGTGGCGGTGCGGCGCTGAAGTTGGTCAGCGCGTTGTTCAGCACATAGCCGTCCACCTGCAGCCGGGCGCCGAAGTTCAGGTTGATGGTGGTGGTGGTGCTGGCGATGCGGCCCGCGGCATCGACCACGACGATCTGGCTGGTCTGGTCGGCGCTGGTGGTCTCGCCGTCGGCCACGACCGGCCGCTGCGACAGCGGCGCGGCCACTGGCCGGCCGGCGCGCACGGTGGCGGCTGCCCGCGCCGGGTCGATCAGCGCGGCGCGCTGGCGCAGGTAGGCGGGCGCCAGCAGGTCGGCCACCGGCACCGCCACCTGGTCGGGGTCGCCGACGAACTGGCGGCGGTCGGCCTGGGCCAGGCGGCCGGACTCGGCAAAGAGGTGCCAGAACGCCGGGCTGTTGAGCAGCGCGGCGTCGCCGCCCGGCTGGCGCAGGTCCAGCAGTTGCAGCGTCTGCAGCACGGCCACGCCGCCGAACGATGGCGGGCCCAGCGTGCAGACGCGCCACACCCGCAGCGGCGCGCAGACCGGCGCGCGCTCCACCGCGCGGTAGGCCAGCACATCGGCGCGGGTCATCAGGCTGGGGTGGGCGCCGCGCTGGGCCGCGGCCACCAGCCGGTCGGCCGCGCCGCTGCGCCAGAAGCCGTCCACCCCCAGCGCGGCCGCCTGGCGCAGCGTCTCGGCATAGGCCGGGTTGCGCACCAGCGTGCCGACCGGGTGCGGCTGGCCGTCGGGGCCGTACAGGTCGGCGCGCCAGTCGGCATGCGCGACAGCGCCGGGGTCGGCCGCCAGGATCTCCTGCAGGTAGGGCGGCATCGGGAAGCCCTGGCCGGCCAGGCGGATGGCAGGGTCGAACAGCCGCGCCCAGGGCAGCCGGCCATGCTGGCGGTGGGCCAGTTCCAGCGCCGCCAGGGCGCCAGGCACGCCCACGCTGCGGCCGCCGCGCGCCACGGCATCGGCCGGCAGCTGGCGGCCATCGACATCGGTGCGCAGGCTGGCGGTGGTGCGGGCCGGTGCGGCGGCCAGGCCGTCGTAGCTGCGCAGGCGCTGCGCCGGTGCATCCCACACCAGCATCAGCAGGCCGCCGCCGATGCCCGACGACTGCGGCTCGACCAGGCCCAGCACCAGTTGCGCGGCCACCGTGGCGTCGATCGCCGAGCCGCCCTCGGCCAGCATCTGCAGCGCCGCCCGGGTGGCCAGCGGGTGGGCGGTGCTGGCCACCACGCTGCGCGGCTGGCTGGCCACCGGCTGGGGGACGGGTGGGTCGGGCTGGTTGGCGGGCGTGGCGCAGCCGGCCAGCAGCACGGCCACAAGCCACCACCAGCGCAGCGGGGTCGGGCGGTTGACGCGCGTGGTCGGCCCGTTCACGGGAGCACCAGCAACGCGCGGAAGTCGTTGACGTTGGTGAATGTCGGGCCCGGCACCACCAGATCGCCCAGCGCATGGAAGAAGCTGTAGGCGTCGTTGCGGTCGAGAAAGTCCGCCGGCTTCAGCCCCAGCGCCGCCGCGCGCGCCAGCGTGTCGGGCGTCAGCAGCGCGCCGGCGTTGTCCTCGATGCCGTCGATGCCGTCGGTGTCGGCCGACAGGCCCCACACGCCCGGCTGGCCCTGCAGCGCGATGGCGCAGCCCAGCAAGAACTCGCTGGCACGGCCGCCGCGCCCGCCGGCGCCACGCACCGTCACCGTGGTCTCGCCGCCCGACAGGATCACGCAGGGCGCCTGGAACGGCTGGCCGCGCTGCGCCACCGCCCGCGCCAGTGCGGCATGCACCTTGCCGACCTCGCGGCTCTCGCCCTCGATGGCGTCGCTGAGGATGTGCGCCGCCAGGCCGTGCTGGCGCGCCAGCGCGGCCGCGGCTTCCAGGCTGGCCTGGGGCGTGGCGATCATCTGCACGGTGTGCCCGGCAAACAGCGGGTCGCCGGGTTTGGGCGTCTCGAAGGCGCCGCTCTCCAGCCCGGCGCGGGCGGCCGGCGGAATGGCGATGCCGTAGCGCGCCAGGATGGCCAGCGCGTCGGCACAGGTGCTGGCGTCGGGCACGGTGGGGCCGCTGGCGATGACCTGCGGGTCGTCGCCCGGCACGTCGCTGATCAGCAGCGTCACCACCCGCGCCGGTGCGCACAACGCCGCCAGCCGGCCGCCCTTGATGGCCGACAGGTGCTTGCGCACGGTGTTCATCTCGTCGATGGCCGCGCCGCTTTTCAGCAGCGCGCTGTTGATGGCCTGCTTGTCGGCGAAGTCCAGCCCGGGCGCCGGCAGGCTCAGCAGGGCCGAGCCACCGCCGCTGACCAGGCACAGCACCAGGTCGTCGGCGGTCAGCCCGCGGGCGAGGTCCAAGATGCGCTGCGCTGCCTGGCGGCCGGCCTCGTCGGGCACCGGGTGGCGGGCCTCGACCACGTCGATGCGGCCGGGGCTGGCCTTGTAGGCCGGCGGCACATGGTCGTAGCGGGTCACCACCACGCCGCTGATCGGCGCATCGGCCGGCCACAGTGCGTCCACCGCCGCGGCCATCGCGCCACCGGCCTTGCCGGCGCCCAGCACCAGGGTGCGGCCCTTCGGCGGCGGTGGCAGGTGGGCCGCCATCACATCGGCCGGCAGGGCACGCGCAACCGCGCAGGCATACAGGGCACGCAGCAGGCCCAGCGGGTCGGGGTGGGGGGCGGGCAAAGGCATGTGATGATTATTCGGCAGGCCCCGCACCGTTCTTGCAAGCAGTTTCCTCATGCCCCACACCCCCACCCAACCCACCCTGCTGATCACCAACGCCGAAGTGGTCGTCACCCTGGACGCCGACCGGCGCGAACTGCGTGGCGGCAGCGTGCTGGTGCGCGGCCAGCGCATCGAGGCCGTCTGGCCCGCCGGGCAACTGCCGACTGGCACCACCGCCGACGAGACCATCGACGCCCGCGGCCATGCCGTGCTGCCCGGCCTGGTCAACACCCACCACCACATGTACCAGTCGCTGACCCGGGCCATCCCGGCAGCGCAGGACGCCGAGCTGTTCGGCTGGCTGAAGACGCTGTACCCGATCTGGGCCGGCCTGACGCCCGAGATGGTGCAGGTCAGCACCCAGGTGGCGATGGCCGAATTGCTGCTGAGCGGCTGCACCACCAGCAGCGACCACCTCTACCTCTACCCCAACGGCGTGCGGCTGGACGACAGCATCGACGCCGCCGCGCAGATCGGCATGCGCTTCCACGCCGCGCGCGGCAGCATGAGCGTGGGCGAATCGGCCGGCGGGCTGCCGCCCGACAGCCTGGTGGAGGCCGAGCCCGCCATCCTGGCCGACACCCAGCGCCTGATCGAGCAGCACCACGACCATGGCCGCTACGCCATGCTGCGGGTGGTGGCCGCGCCCTGCTCGCCGTTCTCGGTCAGCCCCGGGCTGATGCGTGACAGCGCCGCCCTGGCGCGCAGCCTGGGCACCCGGCTGCACACCCACCTGGCCGAGAACGACCACGACATCGCCTACAGCCAGGCCAAGTTCGGCATGACGCCCACCCAGTACGCCGAGAGCGTGGGCTGGCTGGGCGACGACGTGTGGCATGCCCACTGCGTCAAGCTGGACGCGGCCGGCATCGCCGCCTTTGCCGCCACCGGCACCGGCGTGGCCCATTGCCCCTGCAGCAACATGCGCCTGGCCTCGGGCATCGCCCCGGTGCGCCGCATGCTGGACGCTGGCGTGCCGGTGGGCCTGGGCGTGGACGGCAGCGCCAGCAACGACGGCGCCCACCTGCTGGGCGAGGCCCGCACCGCGATGCTGCTGGCCCGGGTGGGCAAGGCACTCGAGCCCTTCGGCTGCGACACCGGCCCGCGCGAGATGACCGCCCGCGCCATGCTGGAGGTGGCCACCCGCGGCGGTGCCCGGGTGCTGGGGCGCGACGACATCGGCCACCTGGCCCCGGGCATGGCCGCCGACCTGGCGCTGTTCGATCTGCGCACGCTGGGCTTTGCCGGCGGCGCGGTGCACGACCCGGTGGCCGCGCTGCTGCTGTGCGCGCCGGCGCAGGCGGCCTACACCATCGTCAACGGCCGGGTGGTGGTGCGCCAGGGCCAGCTGGCCACGCTGGACCTGGGCCCGCTGCTGGAGCGACACAACCGGCTGGCCAGGCAGTTGGCCGGCGCCTGACCGGCCACACGGGTGTGCCCGGCTGACAGGCCGCGGCAGCGGGCCTACCATGGGCCACCGCCGCAAGGCACTGCCAGGGGATCCCATGCTGCAACCGCACACCCTGCTGGGCCGCGTCGCCGCAGCCGCACTGGCCTTGCTGGCCGGACAGGCAATCGCCTGGGGCCCGCACGGCCACCAGACCGTGGGCGGCATCGCCGACCAGCTGATCGCCGGCACGCCCACCGCCAAGAAGGTGCGCGCCATCCTCGGCGGCAACCTGCAGATGGCGTCGGTGTGGGCCGACTGCGCCCGCGCGGTGGAATCCAAGGCAGGCCAGTGGACCTACACCAACCCCGGCAGCTTCAAGGAATGCGCGGTGTACGAGAACGCCGCCAGCCAGGCCGCGCTGGTGGCCTTCGTCAAGCGCAATGCCACGCGCTGCGGCTTCATGGCGTCGGGTGCGCAATGCCGGCACAAGGCCTGGCACTTCACCGACATCCCGATCCAGCTGAAGGCCTACGGCACGGACCTGCCCGGCGCGGCGCCCAATGACCTGGTGCAGGCCGTGGCCGCGTCCATCACCGTGTTGCAGGGTGGCAAGCCGCCGGCGGCCTTCAACATCGCCAGCAAGCGCGAGGCACTGCGGCTGCTGGCGCACTTCGTGGGCGACCTGCACCAGCCGCTGCACGTGGGGTCGATCTACCTCACCGACGCCGGCAAGCCCATGCTGCCCAAGGACGAGCACGACGCCAAGGCGCATGACAACGCCGGCGGCAACGGCATCGTGCTGGCCAAGTCCAAGCTGCACCGTCTGTGGGACGACGTGCCCGGCAAGATCACCACCCAACTGCTGGCCGGCGCCGGCGCCACCCAGGCGCGCCAGCTGCCGCCCACCACCGGCGCCATCGCCGACTGGCCGGCCCGGTGGGCCACCGACACGCTGCAGGCCGCGCCGCAAGCCTTCCAGGGGCTGACGATCGGCGCCAAGGTCAACCTGGGCCAGGGCGACCAGTGGCCCGCCACGGCCGAGGAACCCGCCTACCGCCGCGCCCGCGAGAATCTGCAGCAGACGCAGATGGTGAAGGCCGGCGCCCGCCTGGCGCAGATCCTCACCACCGTCCTGCCCTGAACCCTGCCCACGGAACCCCTCCATGAAGATCGACTTTGTGTCCGACGTGTCCTGCCCCTGGTGCGCGATCGGCTTGAACGCGCTGGAACAGGCGCTGGCCCGGGTGGCGCCCGACATCCAGGCCACCCTGCACTTCCAGCCCTTCGAACTGAACCCGCAGATGCCCGGTGAAGGGCAGGACGTGGTGGAACACCTGTCGCAGAAGTACGGCATCGATGCGGCGCAGATCGCCGCCAATGCCGAGGCCATCCGCCAGCGCGGGGCCAGCGTGGGCTTCACCTTCGGCCAGGGCATGCGCCGGCGCATCTACAACACCTTCGACGCCCACCGCCTGCTGCACTGGGCGGGGCTGGTCGGCGCCGACCAGCAGCGCGCGCTGAAGCATGCGCTGTTCAAGGCCTATTTCACCGACGGCCTGAGCCCGGGCGACCACGACGTGCTGCTGCAGGCCGCCACTGCCGCCGGGCTGGAGACCGACCAGGCCCGCGCCATCCTGGCCGGCGAGGACTTTGTCGACGCCGTGCGCGAGGCAGAGAGCTTCTACCACCAGCAGGGCATCAGCTCGGTGCCCGCGGTCATCATCAACGACCGCCACCTGATCAGCGGCGGCCAACCGGTCGAGCTGTTCGAGCGCGCGCTGCGCCACATCGCCACCGAGGCACAACAGGACGCCAGCGCATGAACGATGTCGGCCTGATCGGCCTGGCCGTGATGGGCCAGAACCTGGTGCTCAACATCGAGAGCCGCGGCTTCTCGGTCAGCGTCTACAACCGCAGCCCGGCCGCCACCGAGGCCTTCGTCGCCGCGCACCCCGGCAAGCGCATCACCGGCCACCCCAGCCTGGCGGCCTTCGTGCAGAGCCTGTCGCGCCCGCGCCGGGTGATGCTGATGGTCAAGGCCGGCGCAGCCGTGGATGCGGTGATCGAGCAGTTGATCCCGCTGCTGGACAAGGACGACATCGTCATCGACGGCGGCAACAGCCTGTACACCGACACCGAGCGGCGCGACGCCTGGCTCGGCGACCTGGGCCTGCGCTTCATCGGCGCGGGGGTGTCCGGCGGCGAGGAAGGCGCGCGCAAGGGCCCGTCCATCATGCCCGGCGGGCCGGCCAGCACCTGGGCCGCGATGCGGCCGGTGTTCGAGGCCATCGCCGCCCAGATAGACGGCCAGCCCTGCGTGGTGCACATCGGCCCGGGCGGCGCCGGCCACTACGTCAAGATGATCCACAACGGCATCGAGTACGGCGACATGCAGCTGATCTGCGAGGCCTATGCGTTGCTGAAGGCCGCCGGTCTGTCGAACGCCCGCATGGCCGCGGTGTTCGACCAGTGGAACCAGGGCGAGCTGCAGAGCTACCTGATCCAGATCACCGCCCGCGCGCTGGAGCAAGTGGACCCCGAGACCGGCCAGCATGTGGTCGACCTGATCCTGGACAAGGCCGGCCAGAAGGGCACCGGCCAGTGGACCCAGCTCAATGCCGCCGAGAACGCCGTGGTGATCAGCACCATCAACGCCGCGGTCGAGGCCCGCGTGCTGTCGTCGCAGAAGGACCAGCGCGTGGCCGCCAGCAGCCAGTTGCAAGGCCCGACCGGCACGCTGGATGTCGACCCCGAGCGCCTGATCGGGCAGGTGCATGACGCGCTGTTCGCCAGCAAGATCGTCAGCTACGCCCAGGGCCTGGACCTGATGCGCACCATGGGTGCGAAGAAGGGCTGGGCGCTCGACCTGGGCGCCATCGCCGGCATCTGGCGCGGCGGCTGCATCATCCGCGCGCAGTTTCTGCGGCACATCACCGCGGCCTACCAGGCCGACCCCGGGTTGCAGAACCTGATGCTGGCGCCCTACTTCCGCGACGTGCTCAACCGCAGTCAGGCCGCTTGGCGCCAGATGGTGGCGCAGGCCGTGGGTGCGGGCATCCCGGTGCCGGCCTTTGGCGCTTCGCTGGCGTACTTCGACAGCCTGCGCAGCGCCCGGCTGCCGGCCAACCTGCTGCAGGCCCAGCGCGACTTCTTCGGCGCCCACACCTACGAGCGCACCGACCGCCCGGCCGGCCAGTGGTTCCACACCCAGTGGCCTGAAGTGATCGGCTGACGCCGGCGGCACGCGCCGGGCCGGCGCTGGCCGCCTCCTTCAGATCGGCTGCCTTGATGGCCGGCGATCAGGTCGGTGGTCATGGGCGCGCCGCCGCGGTCAGGCACATGGGTCATGTTGAACCTCATCGCGTCCTTGGCCATCTCGCCCACGATGTGGCCGATCGAGCCGGGGCCGCCGCTGCCCAAGCTGGCAGGGCCGGTCTTGGGGTTGGCCAGGATCGCGACCGGCGCCATGCCCAGCATCGCCACATCGGTGAACTGCTTGATCGGGTCATCGGGCTGCTTGGGCACCGTCCAGGTGCAGATCGACAGCGGCGTGCTGTTGCTCGGCATCAAGGTGTGGACATCGGGTGCTGAACGCACCGCTTCAGCGCCTCCGATGGTGCCGCAGGCGCCCGGTTTGTCGTCGACGACCACCCGTTGGCCCAGCGCCTTGGCCAAGGGCTCCGACGCGGTGCGCGCACGGTGTCGCTGGCCCCGCCCGCGGCGACATTGACCACGGACAAAGGCAGGCGGTGGGCATCGATGGGCATGGAAAGTCCCTGGGATGGCAGTCGGGGCAGCCGGGGGCAATCCCCAGGTGTGGCCCGGACATTGCAACGCTTGGGCCATCGTATGCTCCACCCGTTGACCAACCGATTTCATCGCCCACCGCCATGACCTTTCCGATTCGCCCACTCCGTCGCACCCTGCTGGCCGCCAGCCTGTTGGCCGCCCCTCTGCTGGGGCTGTTTGCCGCCGCACCCGCCCTGGCGCAAGAGACTGCCATCAAGTTCCAGCTCGACTGGCGCTTCGAGGGCCCCAGCGCCTTCTTCCTGCTGCCGGTGGCGCAGGGCCAGTTCAAGGCCGAGAAGCTCAACGTCACCATCGACGCCGGCAACGGCTCGGGCAATGCCGTCAACCGGGTGGCCTCGGGCACCTACGACATGGGCTTTGCCGATCTGGCCGCGCTGATGGAGTTCCACGCCAACAACCCCACCGCGCCGAACAAGCCAGTGGCGGTGATGATGGTCTACAACAACACACCGGCGGCGGTGTTCAGCCTGAAGAAGACCGGCATCACCAAGCCGACCGACCTGGCCGGCAAGAAGCTGGGCGCCCCGGTGTTCGACGCCGGCCGCCGCGGCTTCCCCATCTTCCAAAAGGCCAACAGCATCGGCGCCGTCACCTGGATCAGCATGGACCCGCCGCTGCGCGAGACCATGTTGGTCAAGGGTGACGTGGACGCGATCACCGGTTTCTACTTCACCAGCCTGCTGAACCTCGAGCAACGCGGCGTCAAGGCCGAGGACATCGCCGTGCAGCTGTACCCGCAGCATGGCGTCAAGCTGTACGGCAACGCCATCATCGTGGGCGAGGAATTCCTCAAGAAGAACCCCGAGACGGTGAAGGCCTTCCTGCGTGCCTTTGCCAAGGGCGCCAAGGCGGTGATTGCCGACCCCAAGGCTGCCACCGCCGTCGTCAAGGAACGTGACGGGCTGGTCAATGCCGAGCTGGAAGAGCGCCGCCTGCGCCTGGCCATCGATTCGGCCATCGCCACGCCCGATGCCCGCACCGAAGGCTTCGGTGCCGTGTCGGGCCCGCGCCTGGCCCTGATGGCCAGCCAGGTGGCTGACGCCTATGCCACCAAGAGCCGCATCAACCCCGACGCAGTGTGGAACGGCAATTTCCTGCCGGCCAAGGCCGAGCTGAACATCCTGCCTGCCCCCAAGAAGTAAGGGCCGGCATGACAGCGTTCGTCGATTTCAACCAGGTCTGGCTGGCCTACAACGACGAGCTGCTGGCCCAGGGCCAGTTTGCTGTCGAGGACATCAACCTGCAGGTCAACGAGGGCGAGTTCATCGCCATCGTCGGCCCGTCGGGGTGCGGCAAAAGCACCTTCATGAAGCTGGCTACCGGCCTGAAGCGGCCCAGCAAGGGCACGGTGCACATCGGCGGGCACGAGGTGACCGGGCCGCTGAAGATCACCGGCATGGCCTTCCAGGCACCCAGCCTGCTGCCCTGGCGCACCACGGTGCAGAACGTGATGCTGCCGCTGGAGATCGTCGAGCCCTACCGCTCCAGCTTCAAGCAGAAGAAGGCCGAGTTCGAGGACAAGGCGCGCAAGCTGCTGCAGAGCGTGGGCCTGGGCGGCTACGAGGACAAGTTCCCCTGGCAACTGTCGGGCGGCATGCAGCAGCGTGCCAGCATCTGCCGCGCGCTGGTGCACGAGCCCAAGATGCTGTTGCTCGACGAGCCCTTCGGCGCGCTGGACGCCTTCACCCGTGAAGAGCTGTGGTGCGCGCTGCGCGACCTGCAGGCGGCGCAGAAGTTCAACGTCATCCTGGTCACGCACGACCTGCGCGAGAGCGTGTTCCTGGCCGACACGGTGTATGTGATGAGCAAGAGCCCCGGCCGCTTCGTGGTGCGGCGCGAGATCGAGTTGCCGCGCCCGCGTGACCTTGAAATCACCTACACACCGCAGTTCACCGACATCGTGCATGAGTTGCGCGGCCACATCGGCGCCGTCCGCAACCAGTTCGGCAACCAGCACGGCAACAGCGCCGCCAAGGCCGCTGTGGAGGTGAAGTGATGGCCACCCGCAAACTCGAATCCTGGTCGCCGTGGATCCTGCTGGTGGCCACCCTGGTGCTGTGGCAGGCCATCTGCAGCGCCTTCAGCGTCAGCGAATTCATCTTTCCCAGCCCGGTGCGCATCTGGGACCAACTGATGGAGTTCCGCGGCGAGATCGCCAAGCACGCCTGGCGCACCTACTGGGTGACGATGTTGGGCTTCGGCATTGCCATCGTGGTCGGCGTGCTGTTGGGCTTCCTGATCGGCAGCAGCCGCCTGGCCTATGCCGCCATCTACCCGCTGATGACCGGCTTCAATGCCCTGCCCAAGGCGGCCTTCGTGCCGATCCTGGTCGTGTGGTTCGGCATCGGCGTGGGGCCGGCGGTGCTGACAGCCTTCCTGATCAGCTTCTTCCCGATCACGGTGAACATCGCCACCGGTCTGGCCACGCTGGAGCCTGAACTGGAAGACGTGCTGCGGGTGCTGGGCGCCAAGCGCTGGGACGTGCTGGTGAAGGTGGGGTTGCCGCGCAGCATGCCGTATTTCTTCGGCAGCCTGAAGGTGGCGATCACGCTGGCCTTCGTCGGCACCACCGTCAGCGAGATGACCGCCAGCAACGAGGGCATCGGCTACCTGCTGGTGAGCGCGGGCAGCAGCATGCAGATGGGTCTGGCCTTTGCCGGCCTGGTGGTGGTGGGCGCGATGGCGATGGCGATGTACGAGTTCTTCTCCGTGCTGGAAAAGCGCATCACCGGCTGGGCCCATCGGGGCTCGCAGGGCGGGCACTGACCGGGACATGGGCTGGCTCGGTCACCTGCATCTGCACTACAGCCGAGACGGCGCACGCACCACCGCGCTGGACCGCCACCATGGCCCGCTGCGGGTGCTGCAGCGCCTGTACCCCGAGGGTGAAGGCATCTGCCACCACGTGCTGGTGCACCCGCCTGGCGGGGTGGTTGGCGGCGACGTGCTGGAACTGCAGGCCAACCTGGACCCCGGCAGCCACGCGGTGATCACCACCCCCGGCGCCACCCGCTTCTACCGCAGCGACGGCCCGCTGGCGCACCAGACGGTGCAGGCCAGCGTGCACGCTGGCGCCCGCCTCGAATGGCTGCCGATGGAGACCATCGCCTACCGGGCCTGCCAGGTGCAGAACCACCTGCACTTCAAGCTGGCGCCCGGGGCGCAGATGCTGGGCTGGGACGTGCTGGCCCTGGGCCTGCCGGCGGCCGGCGCGCCGTTTGATGCCGGCCGCTACCAGCAGCACATCACCCTGCCCGGCGTGTGGCAGGAGCGTGGGGTGTTCGACGGCAGCGACCAGTTGCTGCTGCACAGCCCGCTGGGGCTGGCCGGCCACACGGTGAGCGCCAGCCTGTGGCTGGCCGAAGGCGTTGGCCCCGGCCAGACCCTGGACCGCAGCCGCACCGAGGCCCTGGTGGACGCCGCCCGGGCGCTGATCGACGCCAGCGCCCTGCCCACCACCGCCGGCGTCAGCGCGCCCCACCCCAGCCTGCTGGTGCTGCGCGCCCTGGGCCACCGGGTCGAGCCGGTCATGGCGCTGCTGCAGGCCGTGCGCGGCGCCTGGCGCCAGCTGCACTGGGGGCTGGCCGCCCACCCGCCACGGGTGTGGCGCACCTGACTGGCCACGCCGACGCAGCAGGCCCGCCTGCGCTGCCCGACAATCCACCCCATGCTGACCGTCAACAAACTCATCCCCCAGGGCCGCGGCCTGGCCGCCGTGCTGGTGCGCCGCGCCGCCACCGTGCAACTCGACTGGGACGTGCGCCAGAAGAGCCGCTTCGACGCCACCGATTCCCAGGGCCGCACGCTGGGCGTGTTCCTGCCGCGCGGCACCCTGGTGCGCGGTGGTGATGTGCTGGTGACCGAGGATGGATCGCTGGTGCAGGTGCTGGCCGCGCCGCAGCCGGTGCTGGAGGTGCGCCACTGCACCCAGCACGGCAGCGCGTTCGACCTGCTGCGCGCCGCCTACCACCTGGGCAACCGCCATGTGGCGCTGGAACTGAAGCCCGACCACCTGAAGCTGGAACCGGACCATGTGCTGGCCGACATGCTGCGCCAGCAGCACCTGATCGTGACCGAGACCCAGTCGGCCTTCGAGCCCGAAGGCGGCGCCTACGGTGGTGGCGGGCATGGGCATGGGCATGACCACGCGCAAGACGCCCATGGCCACGACCACGCACCGGCGCCGGCAGCTGCCCCGTCGGGCCGACCGCTGGCCGTGCCGGTGGTGGCGGCCGTGGCGGTGCCCCACGTGCACGGCCCGGGATGCGGGCATGACCACGGGCACGGGCACGGGCACGACCACGACCACGGCCACGCGCACGGGCACGGCGACCAGCACGGCCACGGCCATTCCCACTGACCAGGCGCCCTCCGGCCATGCCGCGCGTCCGCCCCAGCCCTGCGCCGCTGCCCACCGCAGCCCTGTTGCAGCTGATGTGGCTGGCATCACCCGCGCTGCCGGTGGGCGGCTTCAGTTACTCCGAGGCGCTGGAAGCCGCCGTCGACCAAGGCCTGGTCACCGACGAAGCCAGCGCCGCGCGATGGCTGCTGGACCAATTGCACATCAGCCTGCAGCGGGCCGACCTGCCGCTGCTGGCCAGCGCCATGCACGCCTGGCAGCGGCGCGACGCAGGCCGGCTCACCGCCCTGAACGATTGGGCGCTGCAGACGCGCGAGACCTTCGAGATGCGCCAGCAGACCGAGCAGATGGGCCGCTCGCTGACCGACTGGCTGCGCCAGCGCCACCCGGGCGACGACCGCCTGCCGCTGCTGGCGGCGCTGCAGCCGTCCCCCACCTGGCCGATCGCCTTTGCGCTGGCCGCCGCCACCACCGGCGCGCCGCGGCGTGAATCGCTGCTGGCGTTCGGTTTCGGCTGGGCCGAGAACCAGGTCGGCGCGGCGGTCAAGTCCGTGCCGCTGGGCCAGAGCGCCGGCCAGCGCCTGCTGGGCGCCCTGGCCCAGGCATTGCCTGCAGCGGTGGATGCCGCGCTGGCCACTGCGCTGGCCGGCGACACCGCCCGCCAGAACCTGGCGCCGATGCTGGCCATCCTGTCGGCCCGGCACGAGGCGCAATACTCGCGGCTGTTCCGCAGCTGACCCCCTCACCATCCCCAGGCACCCATGAGCCACTTGCACAGCATTCCAGGCCGCACGAAGACGCTTCCACCGCTGCGCGTGGGCGTGGGCGGGCCGGTGGGCTCGGGCAAGACCACCCTGGTGGAAATGCTGTGCAAGACCATGCGTGACCGCTGGGACCTGGTGGTCGTCACCAACGACATCTACACCAAGGAAGACCAGCGCCTGCTGACCGTGGCCGGCGCGCTGGAGCCCGAGCGCATCATGGGTGTGGAAACCGGCGGCTGCCCGCACACCGCCATCCGCGAGGACGCGTCGATCAACCTGGAGGCGGTCGACCGCATGCTGGCCAAGTTTCCCAATGCCGACATCGTGTTCATCGAGAGCGGCGGCGACAACCTGGCCGCCACCTTCAGCCCCGAGCTGAGCGACCTGACGCTGTACGTGATCGACGTGGCCGCCGGCGAGAAGATCCCGCGCAAGGGCGGCCCCGGCATCACCAAGAGCGACCTGTTCGTGATCAACAAGACCGACCTGGCACCGCATGTGGGCGCCGACCTGGCGGTGATGGAGGCCGACACCCAACGCATGCGGCCCGACCACGCCGGCCGCCGGCCGTATGTGATGAGCAACCTGAAGACCCGCGCCGGCCTGGCCGAGGTGGTGCGCTTCATCGAGACGCGCGGGCTGCTGACCACGGGCTGAGACCGGCGATGCTGATCAACTGCGTCGCCTACCGCGCCGGCACCAAGCTGGCCGACATCCCGGTCGGCGACATCAGCGACTACCTGGCCGAGTCCGACTGCTTCGTCTGGGTGGCGCTGCGCGACGCCAGCGACGATGAACTGGCGTTGATGCAGGAGGAATTCGGCCTGCACGACCTGTCGATCGAAGACGCCCGCCACGGCCACCAGCGGCCCAAGATCGAGGAGTACGGCAAGACGGTGTTCACCGTGCTGCACCTGATCGAGTACACCCCCACCGATGAGTTGCGCCTGGGCGAGGTGAACGTGTTCACCGGGCCGAACTTCGTGCTGTCGGTGCGCAACGGCAGCACCCAGGGCTTCCTGGGCGTGCGCGAGCGTTGCGAGGATGAGCCCGAGTTGCTCAGCCAAGGCGCCAGCTTCGTGCTGTATGCGCTGATGGACGCGGTGGTCGACCGTTACTTTCCGCTGGTCGACGCGATGGAGACCGAACTGGAGACCATCGAGGGCCAGATCTTCGACCGCGGCGCCGGCCGCGCCAACATCGAGCGGCTGTACGAGCTCAAGCACAAGGTGACCACGCTGCGCCACGCGGTGGTGCCGCTGCTGGACGCCGTGGGCAAGCTCTACGGCGGCCGCGTGCCGCCAGTGTGCCTGGCCAGCACCGAGTACTTCCGCGACATCGCCGACCACCTGGCACGGCTGCAGACGTCCATCGACACCATCCGCGACACCATCGGCACCGCCATCCAGGTGAACCTGTCGATGGTGGCCATCGAGGACAACGAAGTCACCAAGCGTCTGGCGGCCTGGGCCGGCATCTTCGGCGTGGCCACCTTCTTCGTCGGTGTGTGGGGCATGAACTTCGAGCACATGCCCGAGCTGAAGTCGCCCTGGGGCTACCCGGCGGCGCTGGGTGTGATCGGCTGCACCTGCGCGCTGATGTTCTGGCGCTTCCGCCGGGCGCGTTGGCTGTAGGCGTGCGCCGGGCCCGCGTGCGCTGGGCCGGAGACCGCTCGGCCAGATCGGGTTTGATCTTGGGCAACTGATTGCGAATCGTTCTTGTTATGATTGAATGCATCGCACTCGTTCCCGGACCCCACCCATGCCGACCCGTTCCTTCTCCCTGCCCCGCCGTGCCACCCTCGCCCTGGCCCTGGCCAGCCTGACGGCCGTCGGCGGCCTGGTGCCGCTGCATGCCGCCGCCCAAGCCCAGGTGCTGAACCTGTACTCGGCACGCCACTACCAGACCGACGAGGCGCTGTACGCCAACTTCACCAAGGCCACCGGCATCAAGATCAACCGGCTCGACGGCAAGGAAGACGAGCTGGTGGAACGCATCCGCAACGAGGGCACGGCCAGCCCGGCCGACATCCTGATCACCGTGGACGCCGCGCGGCTGGAGGTGGCCGACAACCTGGGCCTGTTCGCCCCGCTGCAGAGCAAGCTGCTGGACGAGCGCATCCCCGCCAACCTGCGCACGCCCACCTGGGTGGCGTTCTCCACCCGGGCGCGGGTCATCGTCTACAACAAGTCGGCCATCAAGCCGGCCCAGGTGCAGACCTATGCCGACCTGGCCAAGCCGCCGATGAAGGGCCAGGTGTGCATGCGCTCTGGCAGCCACCCGTACAACCTGAGCCTGGGCGCGGCGGTGATCGCGCACGATGGCGAGGCCAATGCCGAGGCCTGGGCCCGCGGCATGGTGGCCAATTTCGCCCGCGGCCCCAAGGGCGGCGACACCGACCAGATCAAGGCGGTGGCGGCCGGTGAATGTGGCGTGACCATCAGCAACACCTACTACCTGGCGCGCATGATGCGCAGCACCAAGCCCGACGACCAGGCCGCGATGAACGCGGTGGGCATCGTCTGGCCCAACCAGGCCACCTGGGGCACGCATGTCAACGTGTCGGGCGCCGGCGTGCTGAAACACGCGCCCAACAAGGCCAATGCGGTCAGGTTCATGGAATACCTGGCCAGCAACGAAGCCCAGGCCTACTTTGCCGACGGCAACAACGAGTGGCCGGTGGTCAAGGGCAGCGTGGTGGCCAACCCCACGCTGGTGGCGATGGGCACGTTCAAGCCCGACGCGCTGCCGATCGGTGAGCTGGCCAGGACCACGGTGGCCGCGCAGAAGGTGTTCGACCGCGCCGGCTGGAAGTGACCGCAAGCCTGGCTGCGCCGGTGGACGTTGCTGCGGGCTGGCAAGCAGCCCGCGGCCGGCCCGTCATTGCGGGCTGATCGCCAGACCGCCGTCGGCCACGATCACCTGGCCGGTGATGTACCGCGCCTGGCTGGACGCCAGGAACAGGATCACGTCGGCGATGTCGTCGGGCTCGCCCACGCGGCCCAGCGGCACCCGGCCAGCCGCCTGGGCCACGCCTTGCGGGCCCAGCGAGTGTTCTTCGGACAGCAGCTGCGCGGTGCGCACATAGCCGGGTGACACAGCGTTGACGCGCACGCCATCGGCCGCCACCTCCGCGGCCAGCCCGCGCATCAGGCCGATGACGCCGGCCTTGGCCGCCGAGTAGTGCACATGCTCGCTCCAGCCCCAGGCCAGGCCCATCAGCGATGTCAGGCAGACGATGGCGCCGCTGCGCCGCGCCCGCATCCCCGGCAGCGCGGCGCGCGCCACCCGGAACATGCCCTTCAGGTCGATGTCGACGGTGTGGTCCCACTGCGCGTCGCTCAGCTGCGCCAGCGGCACCTTGTGCGCGATGCCGGCGTTGAGCACCAGGACGTCGATCGCGCCGCGTTCAGCGAGGGTGGCGGCCACCACCGCGTCCACCTGCGCGCTGGAGCGCACGTCCAGCGCGGCAAAGCTGGCACTGCCGCCGGCGGCGGTGATGTCAGCCACCACCGCCCGGCCTTCGGCGTCCAGGATGTCGGTGACCACGACATGGTGGCCGGCACGGGCGAAGGCCAGCGCCGTGGCCCGGCCGATACCGATGCCGCCGCCGGTCACCAGCATGGTCTTGGATGGTGTCATGGCGGATCCTGGTGCGCCGAAGCCGCGGCCGGTCAACCGCCCGACAGGCTCTTGGCGTCGGCCACCACGGCGCCGCCCAGGTGGGCGGTGCAGTCCACCAGGCTGACCGCATGCGGCGCGGCCGCCGTGGCGACGGTGAGCGAGGTGTTGGACATGCGCTCGGGCAGCGCCAGGGCAGCCGGCACCTGCAGCGGGCCGTGGTGCAGCCATTGGCGGATCACCAGGCCATGCGTCACCACCGCCAGCGGCCCGCCCAGCGTTGCTTGCTGCTGCAGCACCCAAGCCCAGGCGGCGGCGCAGCGGGCGGCGAACTGCGGGATCGACTCGCCGTTGGGCGGCGCCTCTTCGCGGGTGAGCGGGTCGAAGCCCAGGCTGTCGTAGAGCTGGCCGCGCAGATCACCGAAGTTGCGCTCGTGCAGCAACGGGCTGGTGGTGATGGCCAGGCCGGTGGCGGCGGCCAGGGCCTGGGCAGTCTGCAGCGCGCGCGGCAGGTCGCTGCTGACGATGCCGGCCGGCTTCAGCGGCTGCCCGAGCGCCAGCCGCCCGGCCAGCAGCACGGCCTGGGCCTGGCCGTTGGCCGACAGCGGCGTGTCGGCCGGCTGCATCACGCGGGCCACGTTCAAGGGGGTCTCGCCGTGGCGAATGATCAGCAGCTGCATGGTGGCGTGCTCAGCGTGTCAGGTTGATGCCGCCATCGACCGTCAGCGTGGTGCCCACCACGTAGTCGCCGGCCCGGCTGGCCAGGTAGACGGCGGCAGCGGCCATGTCGTCATCGGCGCCCACGCGGCCGGCGGGCACGCGCTTGGCCACCTGCTCGGCGTTGTCGCGGGCGTCCTTGTTCATCTCGCTGGCAAAGGGGCCGGGGCAGATGGCATTCACCACGATGCCGTCCTGGATCAGCCGCAGCGCCATGCGCTTGCTCAGGTGGATCACGCCGGCCTTGCTGGCGGCATAGCTGTAGGTCTCCCAGGGGTTGACGCTCTGGCCGTCGATGCTGGCGATGTTGATCACCTTGGCACGCTGTCCGCCCTTCGCGCTGGCCGTCAGCATGCCGTGCAGCGCCTGGGTCAGGAAGAACGGCGCCTTCATGTTCAGGTCGACCACCTTGTCCCAGCCGCTTTCGGGGAACTCGTCGAACGGCGCGCCCCAGGCGGCACCGGCGTTGTTGACCAGGATGTCGAGCTGGCTGGTGCGGTCTTGCAGCGCCGCCACCACGCGGGCGATGCCGTCCATCGTCGACACATCGCCCGGGATGCTGTGGCACGGACCGATGCGCGACAGCTCGGCCGCCGTCGCGTCGCAGGCTGCGGCCTTGCGGGCGCTGATGTAGACGGTGGCGCCCTGCTTCAGGAAGCCCTCGGCGATCATGCGGCCGATGCCGCGTGACCCACCGGTGACCAGGGCCACGCGGCCGGCGAGTGAAAAGAGCTCTTGCATGCGGTGTCTCCGTTGGAAAGGGGGGTCAAAAACTGGCCGCGGCGGCCAGCGCGCCCAGGCGGGCGGTGATGGCATGGAACTCGGCCACGGTCTCGTCGATGATCTGTTGCACCAGCTTGACCGCATGCACCAGCCCGGCCGACTGCCCGGCCAGCGCCGGCGCGGCGTTCATGTCGCCGTCAAAGTACACGCCGCGGATGCCCTTGAAGGTCTCGGGGCCCATCAGGCCGGCCTCGTGGATGGCGGCGGTGAAATCTGACTTCAGGGCGCGGATGCAGGGCGTGCCCTTGGTGTTGAGCATCCAGGTGCCGGTGGCCGCGGCATCGACGATGGCGTTCTTGTAGTTGGCGTGCACCGGGCTTTCGACGCTGGACACGAAGCGCGTGCCCATCTGGATGGCTTCGGCCCCCAGCGCGAAGGCCGCGGCCATGCCGCGCCCGTCGACGATGCCGCCGGCGGCAATCAGCGGCACATCCACCCGCTCGCGGATGGCCTGCAGCAGCACCAAGGTGCTCACCTCCTCGGGGTTCTTGAAGCCGCCGCCTTCGCTGCCCTCGACCACCAGGCCGTCGATGCCGGCGTCCTGGCACTTCAGCGCCAGGTCCAGCGTGGGCACGGCGTGGTAGACCACGATGCCGGCGTCGTGCAGCGGCGCGATGAACTTGGCCGGGCTGCCGGCCGAGGTGGTGACGAAGCGGATGCCGCTGTCGCAGACGAAGCGCAGCATCGCGTCGTCCTTCAGGAAGCGGATTGGCAGGTTCACGCCGAAGGGCAGGCCCAGGGCCACCATCTGGCGGATGTGGTCCTGGCAGGCGGCGGTCTCGGCAGAGCTGGTCTCGATGATGCCCAGCCCGCCGGCGCGAGAGACGGCGCTGGCCAGCGGCGTGCGGGCGATCCAGCCCATGGGCGCCTGCACGATGGGATAGCGGGCGCCGGTGTGGGCCAGGACACGGTTCATGGGCACGCTCTCGCAGGGATCAGAGAAGCGCGCAGTGTCGTTGCCGGCCCGCGGCCGCCGCAGTCGCGAAGGTGCCAGGGCTCAGGCTGGCGGCGGCCGGGTCAGGGCGGTGGCGGCATGGCGGCGCCGCACTGCCAACACTGGTCGAACGGGCCGTCGATCACCTCGCCGCATCCCGGGCAGGCCCAGCGCCGTTCGGCCGGATGCTGCAGGCCATGCAGCAGCGCGCGGGCCTCGGCCCAGCGCACGTCGTCGGCCAGCCACAACTCAGGCAACGCCTGGTCGGGCGGGATCTGGCCCGCGATGCCGCTGGCATAGGCCCGCTGCACACTCACCTGCAGGCCGGCGCCGTTCAGCATGTCGGCCCACAACGTGGCGATCGCCAGGTTGGGCGCCTGCGTCAGCTTCTTCATCCAGCCCGCTTCGGCCGGCTCGACACCACGATGCCCGCCACGATCAACCCGAACGCCAGCGCATGGAAGGCCTGCGGCCACTCGCCCAGGATGGCCGCGCCCAGCAGCGCGGCGAACAGCGGCGTCAGGTTGCCGAAGAAGGCGGCCACCGTCGGACCGGCCTGGGCCACGCCCAGGCCCCACAGCCGGTAGGCCACCAGCGACGGGAAGATGCCCACGTACAGCACCGCCGCCAGCAGCGCCGGTGTCCACACCACCGTGTGGGCCCCCGGCTGCAGCCATTCGCCGATGCCGGCAAAGGTGGTGGCCCACAGCAGGCCGGGCAGCATCTGCAGGCAGAGGAATTCGGCCCAGTGCCAGTCGGGCCGCTCAGGCGGGCGCATCAGTGCGGGCGGGCGCGCCAGCATCCAGCTGTAGACGCACCAGCAGACGATGGCGCCCAGCATCAGCAGGTCGCCGGGCACCAGCTGCACCCGCAGCAGCGCCGTCGGCTCACCGCGCGACAGCACCACCGCCACGCCGGCCAGCGACAGCGCCGCGCCCCACAGCTGGGCCCGGCGCGGGCGCTCGCCGTACACCGCCGCGCCGATGGCCAGCATCCACACCGGCGAGCTGGCGGCGATCAGTGTCACGTTCAGCGGCGTGCTGGTCTTGAGCGCCACGTACTGCAGCGCGTTGTAGGCGCCCACGCCGGTCAGGCTGAGCAGCAGCAGGTGCGGCCACCTTGCGGCCAACTGGGCGCGGCGCTGCGGCGTGCCGAAGGCGCGCCAGCCCAGCGGCAGCAGGATGGCCAGCGCGATGGCCCAGCGCAGCGCGTTCAGCCACAGCGGGCTGATCGACTGGATGGCGATGCGGCCCACCACCGCATTGCCGGCCCACAGCAGCGGCGGCACGCTGAGCATCAGCGCCAGGCGGGTGTTCAGGGCCATCGGGCCGGGCGGTGGGTCGACATGGACCGCGATTGTGGCGGCTGCGACTGTGCAGCCCTGCCCATGCCGTGGGCAGCCAAGCGGGCAGGCCCTGCCCTGCAGCGAATGGCGCCAGCAGTTACGCTGGCGGCCCGTTTCAGGAGACCAGGAGACCCACCATGCCCCAGACCATCCAGATCCAGCAGTACGGCGGCCCCGAGCAGATGCAGCTCGTCGACCTGCCCGTCGGCGAGCCCGGCCCCGGCGAGATCCGCATCCGCCACCATGCCATCGGCCTGAACTACATCGACGTGTACCAGCGCACCGGCCTGTACGCCAACCCGCTGCCGCTGAGCCTGGGCATGGAAGCCGCCGGCGTGGTGGAGGCCGTGGGCGCAGGCGTCACCCACCTCGCCGTCGGCGACCGTGCGGCCTATGCCAGCAACCCGCCCGGCAGTTATTGCCAGGCCCGGGTGATGCCGGCGCGCCAGGTGTGCAAGCTGCCCGACGACATCAGCTTCGAGACCGGCGCGGCCATGATGCTCAAGGGCCTGACCGCGCAGTACCTGCTGAAGAAGACGCTACCGGTCGAAGGCCTGGTGGCCGGCGACCATGTGCTGTTCCATGCCGCCGCTGGTGGCGTGGGCCTG
>JBBAPL010000013.1:0-62284 GCA_040400895.1 Aquabacterium sp. | reverse complement strand
GCGCGCCGTCACCTGGACCCAGGTGGCGCAGTACATCATCCTGATCGTGGCCTACATGATCCCGGTGGTGTGGCTGGCGGTGAAGCAGACCGGCGTGCCGGTGCCGCAACTGGTGTACGGCTCGCAGCTGGAAAAGGTGACCGCCCGCGAGGCCGAGTTGCGCAAGGACCCGAAGGAGCTGGAAGTCATCCAGATCTTCAAGGACCGCGCCACCGCCGCCGATGCCAAGCTGAAGGACGTGCCCGCCGCGATGGCTGCCGACAAGGCCGCCGCGGAGAAGAAGCTGGCCGACCTGCGCACCAGCAACGGCGCTGCCGCCGACGTGCAAGCCGCCGAGAAGGCCCTGGCCGCCCTGCCCGCCAACGAGGCCGACGCGAAGAAGAAGTACGCTGCCGACAAGACGGCGGCCGAAGCGCGCGCCAGGCCGCTGGCGGGCATGCCATCGCACGGCATGCCGTTCGCCGGCGACCCCAACGGTGACGAGAAGGCGCAGAAGGCCTACCGCGACTCGCGCAACAACTTCATGGCCCTGGTGTTCTGTCTGATGGTGGGCACAGCCGCGCTGCCGCACATCCTGATGCGTTACTACACCACGCCGTCGGTGAAGGAGGCGCGTGACTCGGTGACCTGGTCGCTGTTCTTCATCTGCCTGCTGTACCTGACGGCGCCGGCCCTGGCGGTGCTGGTGAAGTACGAGATCTTCAACGTGCTGGTGGGCACACCGTTCGACAAGCTGCCCGCCTGGGTGGCCAGTTGGGCGAAGGTGGACCCGGCGCTGCTGTCGATCGCCGACATCAACAAGGACGGCATCTTCCAGCTGGGTGAAATGCGCATCGGCGGCGACATCATCGTGCTGGCCACGCCTGAGATCGCCGGCCTGCCGTATGTCATCTCGGGCCTGGTGGCTGCCGGCGGCCTGGCCGCAGCGCTGTCCACCGCCGACGGCCTGCTGCTGACCATCGCCAACGCGCTGAGCCACGACCTGTACTACAAGATGATCGACCCGAACGCTTCGACCTCGAAGCGCGTGACCATCAGCAAGACGCTGCTGCTGGTGGTGGCCCTGGCCGCTGCCTATGTGGCGTCGCTGAAGATCGCCGACATCCTGTTCCTGGTCTCGGCGGCGTTCTCGCTGGCGGCGGCGTCGTTCTTCCCGGCGCTGGTGCTGGGGGTGTTCTGGAAACGGGCCAACAAGTGGGGCGCGTCGCTGGGCATGGTCTCGGGCCTGGTGATCACCTTCTACTACATGGCCACCACCCAGCCGTGGATGCGTGGGCTGTTCGGTGTGGAAGCACCGATCGCCGACTACACCTGGTTCGGCATTGCGCCGATCGCTGCCGGCATCTTCGGCGTGCCGCTGGCCTTTGCAGTGACGATCATCGTCAGCCTGCTGACCCCGGCACCCAACAAGGAAGTGCAGGACCTGGTGGAGCATGTGCGCTACCCCGACCTGAAGCCGGCACGCGGCTGACCGCCACCAGCTTGACCTGAAGTCCAAGGGCCGCGCTCAGCGCGGCCCTTTTTCTTTGGCCGCATGCACGCTACGATGGCCCGGGCCAGCAACGCGGCCGCCGCCATGCCCACCACCCAATTCATCGCCCAGCACGGCTTTCGCCGCTGGTATGAGCGTGAGCTGATCCGCGGCCATGCCCACCTGGTGATGCTGCTGCTGTGCGCGGTGGCGGTGATGGGCGCGGTCGAGGCCTTCGGCCAGCAGCACGGGCTGCAGCGGCTGGTGCCGGTGTTGTGCCTCTTGGTGGCCGCCGCTGTCGGCGCCTGGGCCGTGCGGCGCTACCTGTTCCACCTCGGTTTTGCCGAGGCCATGGCGCACCAGGCCGAATGCCCGCACTGCCGCACCTACGCACGCTGGCAGGCCGACGGCCCGGCCATCGACGAGCCCGGACACTTGCAGATGCCGGTGCGTTGCCGCGCCTGTCAGGGGCGGTGGACGATCCGCTGGTGAGGCCGGACACCGGCGGGTGCCCCCAGAAACGACAAGTGCGCTCCGAGGAGCGCCCTTTGTCGGGTCACGCAGAAAACCGGGATCAGCCTTGCGTGCGGCGGCGACGGGCCAACCAGCCCAGCGCGCCCAGGCCGGCCAGCATCATGGCGTAGGTCTCGGGCTCCGGCACGGGCACAGCTACCAGGCTCACTTCCAGCTTGTTCTGCGGCTGGCTGGAGATGCTGGAGAAGACACCGCCCGTGGCGCTGAGCGCCAGATAGGCGTTGCTCACGCTCAGGGTGTTGAAGCCGCCGGCAACAGGGCCAAAGGTCTCACCAAAATAGCCGTTGAGGAAACCCGGGCCGTTGGAAGTCGCCGTCCAGTTCACATCGTCCATCAGCGACACGGCGGAGCCACCGTTCACGGACACGTCGGCATAGATCTTGATCTGCGTGGTGGCGCCCATCACTTCGGTGAAGACCAGGTTGCCAAAGAATGCCGACGGATTGCTCAGCATCCAGCCAGAATTGGGCCAGATGGTGAACGAGGGCAAATCGATGAAGACGACTTCGAGCGGCCCGAAGCTCGCCACCTGCACGGCGTCGGGCACCGTCCAGCTGAAGCCGGCGGCACCGCCGCCAGAGGTGTACGAACCTGCCATCCAACCAAATGCAGTGGTCTCGTCGTACTCGACGGTGTGGGAGCCGAAATCAGCAAGCTCCGTGGCCGACGCAGCGCCTGCGGCGATCAGGAGGGCAGCGGCAGCGGCGACGGACTTGAGTTGCATGGCATAAACCCCAGGTTGACATGACATTCAAGCGCATGGCTCTGCGCATTGATATGAATGTAGCCTGTGCGACAGGCATGACCACCCCCGAACTGCGGGGCCGGCCTCAGCGGCCCGCGAGTTGCTTGGCGTGGTGCCGCAGGTGGTCGTCCACCACGCTGGCGATGAAGTAGTAGCCGTGGTCGAAGCCGACATGCCGGCGCAGCGTCAGCGGTTGGCCCACGGCAGCGCTAGCGGCCTCGAAGGCCTGCGGGTGCAACTGCTCGGCCAGGAATTTGTCCGCCAGCCCCTGGTCGATCAGGATGCCCTGGGGATACGGCGCGGTGGCCTGCGCCGCCATCAGCGCGGTGGCGTCGTGCCCCGCCCAGGTGCTGCGGTCCACCCCCAGGTAACCGCTGAAGGCCTTCACGCCCCAGGGGCACTGCGTGGGCGCGCAGATCGGCGCCAGGGCCGACAGGCTGCCGAACAGACCCGGGTGGCGCAGCGCCAGCGTCAGCGCGCCATGGCCGCCCATGGAATGGCCGAACAACCCGGTGGCGGCCTGCCGCACCGGCGCGCCAGCCCACACCTGGGGCAGCAGTTCTTCCAGCAGGTAGCTTTCCATGCGCCAGTGCGTGAACCAGGGGGCCTGCGTGGCATCCAGGTAGAACCCGGCGCCGACGCCGAAATCCCAGGCATCGGCCTCACCCGGCACGCCGGCGCCGCGCGGGCTGGTGTCGGGCGTCAGCAGGGCCAGGCCCAGCTGCGCGGCCAGGCGCTGGGCACCGGCCTTCATGGCGAAGGTTTCCTCGGTGCAGGTCAGGCCGGCCAGGTACACCAGCAGCGGCACCGATTCCCCGGCCAGCGCCTGCGGCGGCAGGTACAGGCCGAAGCGCATCGGCAGGCCGACCACCACCGACGCATGGCGGTGGAAGCGCTGCACACCGCCGAAGCAGGCGTGTTCGCTCAGCGTCTCCCAGGCGCCCACGCTCAAAACTCGACCACCGTGCGGATCGACTCCCCGCGCTTCATCAGGTCGAAGCCCTCGTTGATGCGCGCCAGCGGCAGCTTGTGGGTGATCAGGTCGTCGATGTTGAGCTTGCCGTCCATGTACCAATCGACGATCTTGGGCACGTCGGTGCGGCCCCGTGCACCGCCGAAGGCCGAGCCTTCCCACTTGCGGCCGGTCACCAGCTGGAACGGCCGGGTGCTGATCTCGGCGCCCGCCTCGGCCACGCCGATGATGACGCTGCGGCCCCAGCCCTTGTGGGTGCATTCCAGCGCCTGGCGCATCACCTGGGTGTTGCCGATGCATTCGAAGCTGTAGTCGGCGCCGCCGTCGGTCAGCTGCACGATGGCGTCGACGATGTTGGCGTGGTCCTTCGGGTTCAGGAAGTGCGTCATGCCGAACTGGCGCGCCATGGCCTCGCGGCCCGGGTTGATGTCGATGCCGATGATCTTGTCGGCGCCCACCATCTTGGCGCCCTGGATCACGTTCAGGCCGATACCGCCCAGGCCGAACACCACCACATTGGCGCCGGCCTCCACCTTGGCGGTGAACAGCACCGCGCCCACGCCGGTGGTGACGCCGCAGCCGATGTAGCAGACCTTGTCGAACGGCGCGTCGGGCCGGATCTTGGCCAGCGCGATGCCGGGCACCACGATGTGGTTGGCAAAGGTGCTGGTGCCCATGTAGTGCAGGATGGGTTGGCCGCCGATGGAAAAGCGCGACGAGCCGTCGGGCATCAGCCCCTTGCCCTGGGTGCTGCGGATGGCCTGGCACAGGTTGGTCTTGCGCGACAGGCAGAACTTGCACTGCCGGCACTCGGGCGTGTAGAGCGGGATCACATGGTCGCCCGGCTTCAGCCAGGGCACACCGGCACCCACCTCCAGCACCACGCCGGCGCCCTCATGGCCCAGGATGGCGGGGAACAGGCCTTCGGGGTCGGCGCCGCTGAGGGTGTAGTCATCGGTGTGGCAGATGCCGGTGGCCTTGACTTCCACCAGCACCTCGCCGTCACGCGGGCCCTGCAGGTCGACTTCTTCGATGGTGAGCGGGGCGCCGGCCTTCCAGGCGACGGCTGCTTGGGTCTTCATGGCGTTGTCCTCTTGGTGGATCGGGATGGCGGGGCCGGTCAGGCGGGGGTGACGGCACGGCTGGCGGCCTGCTGCCAGACGCTGCCGCCGTGGGCGGCCTCTTCCTCGCGGCAGGCATCGACCAGCTTGATCACATGCACGTCGGTGGATGCCAGGCCCCGCTGCACGATGGCGGGCCAGGGCAGCAGCGGCACCGCCGGGCGGGGTTGCAGGCAGGCGGCCACCAGGGCGGTGGCCCAGGCCTGCCAGAACCAGCGTACGGCGGCGTCGGCCGCCTCGCCGGGCTCCATGAACTGCAGCAGCAGCCGCATGGCGTGGCTGGCGGTGACCATGTGCAGCGCAGTGAAGTTGCCGCTGCCGGCGTAGGCCTGCGCTGCCAGCTGCGACAGGCGCGCCAGCGTGGCGGGGCCGACGGCCAGGCGTGGCACGGTGGCCTGCAGCACGGCGTTGCCGGCGGCATGGGCCATGCGCCGCGCGATCAGCGGCCGCCGCGACGGCACGGCCTGCAGCCGGCGCAGCAGCGTGAGCGGATCGCCGACCGTGCCGGCCCGCGCCGGCAGCGCCCCCAGCGGTTGGTGGCGCGCCGCCCAGTAGGCCAGGCCCGCGGCCAGCTCACCGGCATGGCCGGCGCGCAGCGCGGCGGCGGCGCGGATCGGGCCATGGAACGCCGCCGCCGCGCAACCGGGCATCAGCTGCGGCAGCACCTGGGCCAGCACATCAGCCGCGCCTTCGTCGGCCAGCCACTGGCTGAACAGGTCGTGGTAGGTCGGCCAGGCGCCGATGGTGCCCAGGCGGCCGGCCCAGGCGTCGCCCACCGGCCAGGCCAACGGCGGCGGCGCGGGCAGCAGGTGGGCCGACTCGGTCCCGACGAAGGCCTGCAGGCGCGGGCTGTCGGCGCCCAGGGCGCGCAGCGCCACCAGGCCCATCGGCAGGTGGCTGGCCAGGCCGTCGCCGTACTCGGGGCCGAAGCGGCCGGCGTCGTCGAGCAAGGCATGCAAGCTCATTGCAGCGCTGCCTCGAGCGCGTCGATGAAGACCTTGGCCACGTCGAAGCCGGTCTGCTGGGTGATTTCCTGGAAGCAGGTGGGGCTGGTGACGTTGATCTCGGTGAGGCTGTCGCCGATCACATCCAACCCCACCAGCAGCAAGCCGCGCGCGGCCAGGATCGGGCCCAGGCTGGTGGCGATCTCGCGGTCGCGGTCACTCAGCGGCTGGGCCACGCCCTTGCCGCCGGCGGCCAGGTTGCCGCGGATCTCGCTGCCCTGCGGGATGCGGGCCAGGCAGAACGGCACCGGCACGCCGCCGATCACCAGGATGCGCTTGTCGCCCTGGACGATCTCAGGCAGGTAGCGCTGCACCATCAGGGTCTGCGCGCCGTCGGCGTTCAGCGTCTCGGTGATGCTGCCCAGGTTCAGGCCGTCGGGCCCGACCCGGAAGATGCCCATGCCGCCCATGCCGTCGAGCGGCTTGAGGATGATGTCCTGGTGCTCGGCATGGAAGCGGCGCACGTCGGCCGCATCGCGGGTGACCAGGGTGGGGCCGATGAACTGCGGAAATTCGAGGATCGCCAGCTTCTCGGGGTGGTTGCGCAGCGCCGCGGGATCGTTGAACACGCGGGCGCCTTCGCGCACCGCCTGGCTCAGCAGGTGGGTGGCGTAGAAGTACTCGGGGTCGAAGGGCGGGTCCTTGCGCATCAGCACGGCGTCCACCTCGGCCAGCACCTGCGGGCGCTCGTCCGGGCGCTGCTGAGCGGCGCGGAACCAGTCGTCGGCGTCACCGGTCAGGGTGATGTCGCGCACGAAGGCCGTGACCTGTTCGCCGCGCTGCCAGCGCACGTCCTGCGGGCCGCAGGCCATCAGCGTGTGGCCGCGGGCAGCCGCCTCGCGCATCATCGCGAAGGTGCTGTCCTTGTAGGTCTGGAAGGTTTCCAGCGGGTCGGCGATGAAGAGCAGTTGCATGGCGGTTTCCAGGGAATCACTTTCTCCAGTTTTGCACAGCCAAGGTGACCACACCGGCCACCACGCCCCAGAACGCCGCGCCGATGCCCGCCACGCTGACACCCGACAGCGTGACCAGGAAGGTCAGCGCCGCCGCATCCCGGTGGCGCGGCTCGGCCAGCGCCTGCGCCAGCCCACCGGCAATGGTGCCCAGCAGCGCCAGCCCGGCCACCGCCGCCACCAGTTCCTTCGGAAAGGCCGCCAGCAGCCCCACGACCGCGCCACCGGCCAGGCCCATGGCGATGTAGAAGATGCCGGCCACCACCGGCGCGGTGTAGCGCTTGGCGCGGTCGGCATGGGCCTCGGGGCTCATGCAGATGGCCGCGGTGATGGCCGCCAGGTTGACGGCAAACGCACCGAACGGCGCCAGCACCAGGGTGATGACCCCGGTGGCGGTGGTGACCGGCGATACCGGAATGGCATAGCCCGCCGCCCGCTGCGCCGCCACGCCCGGCAGGTTCTGCGACGCCATGGTGACGATGAACAGCGGCAGCGCCACGCCCACCAGGCTGCTGAGCGAGAACTGCGGCGTCACCCACACCGGCGTGGCCCAGGACCAGTCGACCCCGCCCAGCGCCACCCGGCCCTGCAGCGCCGCCACCGCGATGCCGGCCACCAGCACGCCCGGCACGGCATAACGCGGCCACCAGCGGCGCCCGGCCAGGAAGGCCGCCACCATGGCCAGCACCAGTCCGGGTGACGTGCGCACCGACAGCACCGCGTCCAGCCCGAAGCGGGTGAGCACGCCGGCCAGCAGCGCGGCGGCCACGGCCATCGGCAGCTTGTCCATCACCCGCTCGAACAGGCCGGTCGCGCCGCAGGCGATGATCAGCAGCGCGCAGACCACGAAGGCGCCGGTGGCCTCGGGCAGGCTGACGCCCTGGGTGGCGGCCAGCAGCGCCGCGCCCGGCGTGCACCAGGCGGTGAGCACCGGCAGGCGGTAGTGCAGGCTCAGCGCGATGCAGCTGATGCCCATGGCCAGGCCCAGCGCCCACATCCACGACACCGTCTGCGCCGTGGTGGCGCCCAACGCCTGGGTGGCCTGGAAGACGATGGCCACCGAGCTGGTGTAACCCACCAGCACCGCCACGAAGCCGGCCACCACGGCCGACACCGACACATCCCGCCACCACGCTGTCTTCACGCCCTGCCCCATGCCGCCCCTTCCCATCCCTGAGCGCCCCACCGCAGGGCCGGCGGCAGCATAGCCCGCCGGCTCAAGTTCGCCGGCGGATCTGCCGACAACAGGTTCAGCGGGCCCGCAATTCGTGGGCCGGTCATCCTCCCCGCCATGTGCCGACTTGTTGCCTACCTTGGTGAACCGATCTACCTGGACACGGTGGTCTGCGCGCCGCGCCATTCGCTGGTGCGGCAGGCGCTGAGGGCCGAAGAAGCCCGCACGGTGACCAACGGCGACGGCTTCGGTGTGGGCTGGTACGGCGACCGCGACGAACCCGGCGTGTACCGCGAGGTGATGCCGGCCTGGTCCGACGAGAACCTGCTGGCGCTGTGCGCCACGGTGCGCTCGCGGCTGTTCTTCGGCCATGTGCGGGCGGCGACCGGCGGCGGCATCGCCCGGCACAACTGCCACCCGTTCCGCCATGGCAAGTGGCTGTTCATGCACAACGGCCAGATCGGCGGCTATGCCGGCATGCGGCGCGCGCTGGAAGCCCAATTGCCCGACAACCTGTTTGCCGAGCGCCGTGGCGCCACCGACTCAGAGTTGCTGTTCCTGCTGGCCCTGGCCCGGATCGACCAGGGCGAAGCACCCAACACGGCGATGCAGGCGGTGCTGCACGACACCCAGGCCATGATGGCGACGCTGGGCATCGCCGAGCCCCTGCGGTTTGCCGCGGCGCTGTCGGACGGTCAGCAACTGCTGGCGTTCCGGTTCGCCAGCGACGACCGGCCGCCGACGCTGTACGTCGGCCACAGTGCCCAGGGCCACGTGGTGGCCTCGGAGCCGCTGGACGCCTGCCCGGAGGCCTGGCAGAGCGTGCCGGCCAACACCTGGGTGCGGGTGGATGCGGGCGGCGTCACGCTGCACAGTTGATGCTTCCCGGCGGGGCGCGCGGGCCGTTGGCCTGCCAGAACCGCCCAGGACGGCAACGGGCCGGCGCGGCCTCAGACCGGCAGCTCCACCGTCCGCACACACGCCTGCCCGGCGCCGTCGAACAGGTGCAGCGCCTCGGGCACCAGGCGCAGGGTCAGCGCTGAGCCGGCGGCGCGGCTGACGCTGCCGTCCATCTTCACCGTCATCGTCGGCAGGCCCGGGCCCACGTTGACATAGAGCAGCGACGAGTCGCCCAGCCGCTCCACATGCAGCAGCGTGGCCGTCAGCGCGGCGCCTTCGCCGCTGTCGGCCACCGCCATGTGCTCGGGCCGCACGCCGATCTGCACCGGGCTGCCGGCCGCCACCGCGCGCGCATCCACCGCGGCGGTCAGCACCTGGCCGGCCACTTCCACACGCGCATGGCCGGCTTCTGCCGACACCAGGGTGCCGGGCAGCAGGTTCATCTTCGGGCTGCCGATGAATTCGGCCACGAAGGTGCTGGCCGGGCGGTGGTACAGCGTCATCGGGCTGCCCACCTGGGCCACGCTGCCGCGCTCTTCGATCAGCGCGCCGGTGTGCAGCAGCACGATCTTGTCGGCCAGCGTCATGGCCTCGACCTGGTCGTGCGTCACGTAGATCATGCTGGCCGAACCCAGGTCGTGGTGCAGCTTGGCGATCTCCAGCCGGGTCTGCACCCGCAGCGCGGCGTCCAGGTTCGACAGCGGCTCGTCGAACAGGAACACCTTGGGCTCCTTGACGATGGCGCGGCCGATGGCCACCCGCTGGCGCTGGCCGCCCGACAGCATCTTGGGCAGGCGATCCATCAGCGGGGTGAGCTGCAGGATGTCGGCCGCGGCCTTCACCTTGGCGGCGATGGCGGCCTTGTCAGCACCCATCACCTGCAGGCCGAAGGCCATGTTCTGGGCCACCGTCATGTGCGGGTACAGCGCATAGCTCTGGAACACCATGGCCACGCCGCGCTGGGCCGGTGGCAGATCATTCACCCGCACGCCGCCGATGCTGAGGTCACCGGAGGTGATGTCTTCCAGCCCCGCCACGCAGCGCAGCAGCGTGCTCTTGCCGCAGCCCGACGGGCCGACGAAGACGCAGAACTCGCCGTCGTCGACGGTGAGCGTGGCGTCGCGGATGGTCAGCGGCAGGTTGGGGCCGTAGCGCTTGTTGACCTGGTTGAAATCGATGCGTGACATGTGGATCAACCCTTGACTGCGCCCGCCGTGAGGCCGGAGACGATCTTCTTCTGGAATGCCAGCACCAGCCCCAGCAGCGGCAGGGTGACGATGACGGAGGCGGCCATGATCGAGCCCCAGGGGATCTCGAACGCGGTGGCACCGGCGATCAGCGAGATGCCCACCGGCACGGTGCGCTGGTCGTCCTCGACGATGAAGGTCAGCGCGAAGAGGAACTCATTCCACGCACCGATGAAGGCCAACAGCCCGGTGGACACCAGCGCCGGCCACAGCAGCGGCAGGAAGACCTGGAAGATGATGCGCAGCGGCCCGCAGCCGTCCATGATGGCGGCCTCTTCCAGCTCGTTGGGCAGCTCGCGCATGAAGGTGGTCAGGATCCACACCGTGAACGGCAGGGTGAAGATGGTGTACGGCACCACCAGGCCCAGCGCGCGGTTGAACAGACCGAGCGACTGGATCAGCTCGAACATGCCTGAGAGCACCGCCACCTGCGGAAACATCGACACGCCCAGCAGCGTCAGCATCAACAGCTCCTTGCCCTTGAAGCGGATGCGGCCCAGCGCGTAGGCCGCCGTCACGCCCATCAGGAGGGCACAGCCCACGGTGAGCGTGGCCACCATCACCGAGTTGAGCAGGTGCCGGCCGAACGGCTGGGCGCCCTCGAACAGCGCGGTGTAGTTGGCCAGCGTGGGGTTGCTGGGCCAGATCCGGGTGTCGAACAGGGCCGAGCCAGTCTTGAACGACGTGGCCACCATGTACAGGAACGGGCCGACCGAGATGAAGACGACCATGGCCGCGGCGCAGTACAGCGCCACGCTGCCCCAGAGTGGACGTTGCTGCATCACTTCTCCGCCAGCTTGACGCGGGTGGCCCGCAGAAAGACCACCGCCGACAGCATGATGATCAGGAACAGCGACGTCGACGCCGCCGAGCCGAAGCCCACGTTGCCGGCCTCCACCATCTCACGCATCACCAGGCCCGACATGCTGATGGTGCTGCTGTCGTTGCTGGTCAGCACGTAGATCAGGTCGAACACCCGCAACGCGTCGAGCAGGCGGAACACCACCGCCACCAGCAGCGGCTGGCGGATCAGCGGCAGCGTCACCTTCCAGAACACCCGCAACGGGTGCACACCGTCGACGCGTGCGGCCTCGTAGCAGTCCTTCGGCAGGGTCTGCAGCGCGGCCAGGATCAGCAGCGCCATGAAGGGCGTGGTCTTCCACACGTCCACCGCCACCACGCTCCACATCGCGGTGCTGGCGTCGGCCGTCCAGGCGATCTTCCCGGCGATCAGGCCCCAGTCCAGCAGGATCTGGTTCACCACGCCGAACTGGTCGTGCAGCATCCAGCCCCACATCTTGGCCGACACGATGGTGGGGATGGCCCAGGGCACCAGCACCGCGGTGCGCACCAGGGTGCGGCCCTTGAACTCCTGGTTCAGCAGCAGGGCCAGGCCCAGACCGGCCAGCGTCTCCAGCGCCACCGACACGAACGCGAACTGGAAGGTGTTGCGGATGGCCGTGCCCCAATCGCTGGCCCAGAAGCCGTCGGCATAGTTGGGGTTGAAGAACAGGCCGTAGGGGCCGATGAAGTTCTCCAGCCCGATGAAGCGGCTGGCGGCCATGTTGTTGATGTTGGTCTCGGTGAAGGCAAACCAGACCGAGCGCAGCAGCGGCCACACGGCCACCACCGCCATCAGCAGCAGCATGGGCGCCAGAAACAGCCAGGCGGTGCGCACGCGGTTGTTCATGTCGTGGGTCTCCTGTCGATCACCAGCGCTCGCGCCGCACCAGCTTGAGCTGGCCTTCGAGCTTGCGCACCGCCGCTTCGGGCGTGGCCTTGCGGCCCAGCACGTCGTGCGCGGCATTGCTCAGCGCCAGGCTCACCGACGGGTACTTCAACCCCGCCTCGCCCGACGGCCGCGCCACCGATTCCTCGAACGTGCCCAGCAGGCTGGCCATGAAGCCGTTGGCGGCGATCACCTCCGGGTCCTTGTACAGCGCCGGGCGGGTGGGGTTGAAGCTGCCGCGGATGGCGCGGTCCTTCTGCACCCCGGCGCTGGCCATGTGCAGCACCAAGTCAGCCGCCACCGCGGGGTTCTTGCTGTACTTGGAGACCGCCAGCTGCCAGCCGCCCAGCGTGCCGGCGTGGCGGGCGCCGGGGCCCTCGCCCATGGGCAGGGGCGACACGCCCACCTTGCCGCGCACCACGCTGTCGGCGCTTTCCAGCAGCGACCAGGCATAAGGCCAGTTGCGCATGAACAGCGCCTGGCCGTTCTGGAACACGCCGCGTGCGTCTTCCTCGGCATAGTTCAGCACGCCCACCGACGAGATGCTGCCCACCCACTGCGCGGCGGTGGCCAGTGCGCGCACCGCCTGCGGGTTGTTGATGGTGATGTCGCCCCGCGCGTCGACCAGCCGGCCGCCACCGAAGCTGGCGATCCACTCCACCGCGTTGCAGGTCAGGCTCTCGCCGCTCTTGGCCTGGAACACGAAGCCCTGGAAGTCCTTCTGCCCCGCGGCCCGCTCGCCGGCCTGCACGATGGCGGCGGTGGCGGCCAGGTCGGCCCAGGTGGTGGGCGGCTGGCGCTTGTACTTGGCCAGCAGGTCGGCGCGGTAGTACAGCAGGCCGGTGTCGGTGTACCAGGGCATGCCCAGCAGCCGGCCGCCGATGGTGTTGTTGGCCACGATGGCCGGGAAGTGCTCGGCCTCGCTGCCTTGGCTGTAGGGCTTCAGGTCCAGCAGGTGGTCCTTCAGGATGCCGGGCCAGATGATGTCGACGCGGATGATGTCGATGTCGCCGCTCTTGGCGGCGAACAGCTGGCGGTACACCGCCAGTGCCGCGGTGGCGCTGGCCGGCTGGGTGTAGTTGCGCACCGTGTGGCCGGCTTTCTTCGCCCAGGCCTCGGCGTGCTTCATGCAGTGTTCGATCTCTGGCGCGCTGGCGCCGCAGGCGATGGTGACGGTGGCGGCCGAGGCCGCTGCGGCGCCCAGCGCCAGGGCGGCAGCGGCCAGCAGCCGGTGCAGGGCAGAAGTGTTCACGCGGGGGTGTCTCCGGTCTGGTGCTGGGCCGACATCATCGCGCCACCACGAACACCACCGCCGTGCGCCCCGGCACGCGGAAGGTGCCGGTGGCCCGGTCGACCGCCGATTGCGTGGCGGCGCGCCGGTCGGCCGCGGTGGCGCTGCGGTGCACCGGGTGCAGCACCCAGGGCTGGCCGTGGGCGCTGTCGATGGCCAGCGTCTGGTCCGTCGGGCTGGTGTTGAGCAGGTAGAGCACGCGGACGAAGCCGGCGCCGGGCAGACCGCGGCCGTCCAGTTCGCCGACGACCAGCGCCGGGTTCTGCGCCGGGCCGGTGTTGTGCAGCGTCAGCCGCTGCTGCACTGCAGCGACGGTGGTCAGGCGGAACAGGCTGCTGCTGGCGCGGATGCGCAGCAGGTCGAGGAAGCCGTCGCGCACGACCGCGATGTCGGCCGGCGCCGGCCGCAGGCGCGCGTCGGCCAGGCGCGGCGCCGCCAGCGGCCACATCGCCTGGTTGTCGCCGGCCGGCGGCAGGCCGGTGCCGAAGTGGTTGGTCTGGTAGGTCCAGTCGAGCCGGTTGAACCAGTCGCCGCTGTCGTAGCTGTTGCCGTCCAGCGACTTGCTGCGCAGGATTTCGACCCCCGCATGGAAGTAGGCCACGCCCTGGCTGAAGGCGGTGGTGGCCAGCGCCAGCAGCTGCACCCGGGCGCGCTCAGTGGCCGGCGTGTCGGGCGGCAGCTTGAAGGCGTTGACGTCCCAGAGGGTGTGGTTGTCGTGGTTCTCGACGTAATTCACCACCTCGCCGGGCGCGTCGGCATAACCCGCGGGCTGGCCGGCATAGACCAGCTGGTCGCCGCGGCGCTGTTCGCCAGTGTGGCTGGTGAAGGTGTAGCCGCGCAGCGTGCCGGCCAGGCCCAGGCGCACCAGGTCGGCGGCGGCCATGGCGGCCGTGCGGCCGGTGCCTGCGGTGCTGTTGTCGACCTGGCCATTCAGCCAGCCCTGGCGGGCGACCAGCGCGGCCGGGCCGTCCCCCACGCCGCCGCCGCGCAGCGCATCACGCGCCCGGTCGCTGAAGGTGGCGATGCCAGTGCCCGACAGCGTGCCCTGCGCCGCCTGCACGAAACGCGCGCCGTTGGCCACCTCGCCGAAGTTCCAGCCCTCGCCGATCAGCTGGATGTCGCGGCCGTTGTCCTGGCGCAGCAGCAGTTGCAGCGCCACCATCGCCTCCTTCGGCTGGTGGCCCATCAGGTCGAAGCGGAAGCTGTCGATGCGGTAGTGGCGCGCCCACAGCCGCACCGAGTCGAGCATCAGCTTGCGCATCATGCGGTGCTCGGTGGCAGTGTTGTCGCAGCAGGTGCTGCGGGTGATGCGGCCCTGCGCGTCCAGCCGGTGGTAATAGCCCGGCACGATGCGGTCCAGCACCGACTGCGGGTGCTGGCCGGCGGCCGACATGTGGTTGTAGACCACGTCCATGCCCACCCGCAGGCCGGCGGCATGCAGGGCCATCACCATCTGGCGGAACTCGCGGATGCGGGTGGCGCCGTCGTCGGCCCGGCTGGCGTAGCTGCCCTCGGGCGCATTGAAGTGCAGCGGGTCGTAGCCCCAGTTGAAGCAGTCGGTGGCGGCCTGCGCCATCACCGCAGCCTGCTGCGCGGGGCTGTCGGGCGCCGCCTTGGCCAGGTCCTGCACGGCGGGCGTGGTGCAGCCGGCCTCGGGCACGCTGGCGATGTCGAACACCGGCAGCAGGTGCACGTCGGTCATGCCGGCCCGCGCCAGCGCACGCAGGTGGCGCATGCCCTGGCTGCCGGCCTGGGTGAAGGCGCCGTACTTGCCGCGCAGCGGCGCCGGCACGCTGGCATCGCCGATGGAGAAGTCGCGCACATGCAGCTCGTAGATCGCCAGGCCGGTGTTGCCCTGGCGCGGCGCCGGACGCGGCGCGCCGGCCCAGCCGCGCGGCTGGGTGGCGGGGTCGTCCAGGCTGCCGATCCAGGTGTGGCGGCCGTCGGTGCCCAGGCTGATGGCATAGGGGTCGGTCACCCGTTGCCGCACCAGGCCGGTGCCGGGCACCCACACATCCACCAGGTAACGGACGTAGCGGCTGGCTGGCCGGCCGGGCAGCTGCAGCTGCCAACTGCCGGTGGTGTCGTCGCGCTGCAGGGCCGGCACGGCGGGCTGGGCAGGTGCCGTGTCGCTGGCATGCAGGCACAGGTGCACCGCCTGGGCGGTGGGGGCCCACAGTCGCAGGCGGGTGGTCGCAGCGGCCAGCGTCACGCCCAGGTCGGACAGGGCCTCGGCAGGCGCGTACAGATCGTCCAGCGCCGCAGCCGCCTGCAGGCCGGTGGCCTGCAGCACGCGGCCGGCGTTGTCTTCCTGCACCAGCAGCAGCTGGCCGCGGTGCAGGGCCTGCAGCTGCGCCGGCGTGGTGGCAGCCGGCAGGGCCAGCCGCGCCCCATCGCCCAGGTGGCGGTGGCGCAGCAGCACATCTGCCGGCAGGAGATCGCCCGGACCCTGCAGCGCCCAGGCCTGGTCGACACCGCGTGCCGGCTGGCCGGGCGTGGCGTCGATGCCTCCGTTGGCGGCCTGCAGCAGACGGTAGCGGCCGCCCTGGGGCGCGCCGGGCCACTGCAGATGGCGGGCATCCAGCCACACCGCAGCGGCAGGATGCACCGCGGCATCGGCGCGCAGCACGGTGGCATGGCCGGGCGCGTCGCAGGCCGCGCGCAGTGCGGCGGCGTCAGCGGCAGCGGCCGGCGCCCACCAGGCACCGGCCAAACCACACAGTGCGGCAAGCAGCAGCCGGCCTGGGGCCGGGCCGGCAACGGCAGCACAGAGGCGGAGGAACGGCAGCAAGATCATGGCACGACAGGCACCCGGGCAGTCAGCCCGGCGAGCGACTGGGCACCAAAATCATAACGTAGCAAAACTACAAACCAGAGCAGTCAAGCAGCACCTACGGGGAAACACTGCCCTCTTGCTGTCGACGAACCCCATGCTAGAGTGTAGTTTGCCTACATTTTGAACCATGCAGACTGCCTTTGAACCCTCTGCGCCGGGCTGGCGCCTGCCGGCTGCCCTGGCTACGACCGCCTTGCTGGCGGGCTGCGTGCTGCGGCCTGGCGCACTTGCGGTCGACCTGTCGCCCGTGCCGATGCACGACAGCGGCAGCCCGCTGGAAGACGGCTGGCAGCACGGCGCCTTCATGGAAGTCTTCGTGCGCGCCTATGCCGACAGCGACGGCGACGGCATCGGCGACCTGCGTGGCCTGACCCGCCAGCTCGACCACCTGCAGCGTCTGGGGGTGCGCGGCATCTGGCTGATGCCGGTCACCGCCAACGCCGACGGCGACCACGGCTATGCCACCACCGACTTCCGCGCCATCGCGCCCGAGTACGGCACGCTGGCCGACTTCGACGACCTGATCCGCCAGGCGCACGCCCGGGGCATCGGCGTGGTGATGGACTACGTGATCAACCACAGCGCCGCGGCGCATCCGCTGTTCGTGTCGGCCCGCCAGGGGCCGGCCAGCCCGTTCCGCGACTGGTTCGTGTGGGCCGACACCGCACCCGCCGGCTGGGACATCTGGGGCAACCACCCCTGGTACCACACGCCTTCGCAGCCCTGGCTGCACACTGGTGAGCCGAAAGACCTGCCGGCGCCAGCGCCCGGCGCGCGGGACTTCTACTTCGCCACCTTCGGGCCGCCGATGCCCGACTTCAACTTCCGCAACCCGGCGGTGCGCGCGTACCATGACAGCAGCCTGCGCTTCTGGCTGAACCGCGGGCTCGACGGCTTCCGGCTGGACGCCGTGCCGCACCTGATCGAGAACAACGCCCGGGACTGGAACGACCAGCCAGAGAGCCGCGCGCTGACGGCCGGCATGCAGCGCCTGGTCAAGGCCTACACCCGCCGCTACACCGTGTGCGAAGCAACGGCCAAGCCACTGGACTATGCCCAGTCCGGCCTGTGCGGCGCGGCCTTCGCCTTCGAGCTGGAAACCGCGCTGATGCAGGCCGCGCAAGGCAACCCGGCCGCACCACAGAAGGTGGCCACCTACGTCGCCAACGCACCGCCGACGATGGGCGTGTTCCTGTCCAACCACGACAAGTTCGCCGGCCGCCGGGTGATGGACCAGCTGCGCGGCGACGAAGCGGCCTACCGCCTGGCCGCCGCCACCTACCTGCTGCTGCCCGGCACACCCTACATCTACTACGGCGAAGAAATCGGCCAGGCCGGCGCTGCCGGGCTGAAGGACGACCCGGAGATCCGCGGCCCGATGAGCTGGACGGCCGATGCGGCGACCGGTGGCTTCACCACCGGCCGGCCGTTCCGCGCGCTGTCGTCCAACCTGGGCACCCACAACGTGGCCGCCCAGCAAGCCGACCCCAACAGCCTGCTGCACCACTACCGCGCCCTGCTGGCGCTGCGCAACCAGCACCCGGCGGTGGCCCGCGGCAGCTTCAGCCAGGCACGGGCCGACGGCGCCACGCTGAGCTTCCAGCGCCAGCTGGGCGCCAACCACCTGGCGATGGCCTACAACTACGGCCGTGCCCCGGCCACGCTGGCCCTGGCCGGCCTGCCCGCCGGCGCGCGCCTGCAGCCGCTGCTGCCGGCCGCTGCGCTGGCCCTGCGGGCCGATGCCGGCGGCAGCACCCAGGCCGTCCTGGCCGCCCAATCCTTCGGTGTGTGGCAGGTGCTGCCGGCCGCCGCACCCTGACCCGACGACTCGCCAGCATGCATCCCGACCACGCCCCCGACCCCGCCGACAGCGCCACCTACACCGCCCGCGAAGCCGACTGGCGCTGCGGTGCGGTCATCTACCAGGTGCTGGTCGATCGCTTTGCGCCCAGCGCCGACCTGGCGGCCAAGGCCCACCTGTACCCGGCGCCCAAGCAGCTGATGGCCTGGAGCGACACGCCCCACAGCGGTCAGTACCTCACCGATGCCCGGCTGTGGAGCCAGGAGATCGCGTTCTGGGGCGGCGACCTGGCCAGCACCACCCGCCGGCTCGGCCATGTGCAAGGTCTGGGCGCCGACGTGCTGTACCTCAACCCCATCCACCTCGCCCACACCAACCACAAGTACGACGCGCTGGACTACCGGCAGCTGTCGCCTGAGTTCGGCACGATGGACGACTTCCGCACCCTGGCCAACGCCACCCATGCCCACGGCATGAAGCTGGTGCTGGACGGCGTGTTCAACCACATGGGGCGCAACGCGCCCAGGTTCCAGCAGGCCATGGCGGCCTACGAGACAGAGGGCACCCCCTCGGGGGGTGGGCGCGAAGCGGCCGGGGGCTCCATGGACCGCGACTGGTTCGCCTTCGGGCCGCAGTTCCCGGGCGGCGCCCGCACCTGGTGGCTGAATGAGAACCTGCCCGAGCTGAATCTGGAACACCCGGCAGTGCGCGACCACGTCTACGGCGCACCCGATTCGGCCGTGCGCCAGTGGCTGCGCGACGGTGCCGACGGCTGGCGGCTGGACGTGGCGGTGGACATCGGCTTCCGCTACCTGGCCGAACTGACCGCCGCGGCCCATGCCGAGAAGCCCGGCTCGCTGGTGGTGGGTGAGATCGCCAGCTACCCGGCCGAGTGGTTCCCCCATGTGGACGCGGTGATGCACTTCACCCTGCGCCACATCCTGCTCAAGCTCAGCAGCGGCCAGCTCGACGGCGGCACCGCCATGCGCATGATCCACCGCCTGACCGACGACGCCGGCATCGACAACATGCTGCGCAGCTGGATCTACCTGGACAACCACGACACCCCACGCCTGGCCACCACCCTGCCGGACAGGGCCCAGCGCCGCCTGGCCCAGGTGCTGCAGTTCACCCTGCCCGGCGCGCCCAACCTGTACTACGGCAGCGAGGTGGGCATGGCCGGCGGCGACGACCCCGCCATGCGCGCGCCGATGCGCTGGGACCTGGTCGACGCCGGCCACCCCGAGCTGGACTGGACGCGCCAGCTGATCGCCCTGCACCAGGGCCAGCGCGCGCTGAAGGTGGGCAACCTGCGCGCCATCACCAGCCACCGGCTGATCGGCTTCGAGCGCCACACCGACCGCGTGGCCGACACGGTGCTGGTGATCGCCAACCCCACGGACGAGACGATCACCGAGACGGTGATGACCGGCAACTCGCGCCTGATGAACCCGTTCCACCTGCTCGACCTGCTGGGCACCGCGCCCGGCCCTGGCCAGCTCAGGGTGGTGTGCGGCATGGTGGAGGTGACGCTGCCGCCCAAGGGCTTTGTCGTGCTGCAGCCCGAGGTGCAGCCCGCCGGCGGCTACAGCAGCTACAAGCGCGTGCCGTGATGCGCGCCGGCCTGCTGAGCATCGCGCTGGCCCTGCTGGCCGGCTGCGGCACCAGCGCAGGGCCGGGTGCCTGCGCAACGGCCAGCGCCGCCAGTTGCAGCGCGCCGCCGCTGGGTGCCACCACGCTGTACCTGCGCGGCACCATGAACCAGTGGCAGCCCGACGAGGCGGCCGAATTCCGCTGGGCCTGCAGCGCCTACGTGCTGAACGTCCAGCTCAGCGGCACCCAGCGCTTCAAGATCGCCGACGACAGCTGGAACGCGGCCAGCATCTTCGGCAACGCGCCTGGCCAGGGTGGCGACGGCCTGCCGGCCCGGTTGTCCATCGGCAGCACCACGGCCGACCTGCAGGCCCGCTTCGACGGCCAGCCGCAGACCCTGCGCCTGGCGCTGGACGCCGGCAGCCCCCGGTTGCAGGTGCTGCCCGGCCATGTGGACGCGGCCCGGCCGCAGCCGGTCACCGACCCGGTGGCGCTGAGCCTGCGCCACGACAGCCGCGCCATCACCGACAAGGCGCCCTTCGGCGCGGTGCCGGCCGGCACCACGGTGCAGTTCGCGCTGACCGCCCTGCCCGGCGTGGAATCGGCCACCCTGGTGGTGGAACGCCGCCGGCTGGAAGGCGACCAGACCTTGCTGGAGTACGTGCCGCTGGCGCGCATCCCCATGCAGCGCGAGGCGCCCACAACAGCAGGCGCCACACCAGGCACCGAGCGCTTCACCGCCAACCACCGGTTCGGCGATGTCAGCGTGCACGGCTACTGGTTCGCGGTGCGCATCGGCGGGCGCGATTACGTGCTGCAGAACAACCGCGACGCCATCCACTGGACGCGCGAGCGCGGCAGCAACGGCCTGGCGGTGGTGGACTGGCAGCCGCCGGCAGAGCGCCTGTCACGTGCTGTGCGCAGGCTGCGGCTCAGCGTCTACCAGCCCGGCTTCCGCACGCCCGACTGGGCCGCCGACGCGGTGTACTACTACGTCTTCCCCGAGCGCTTCCGCAACGGCGACCGCAGCAACGACCCCCAGCCTGGCAGCCGCCGCTACCAGACGCACGCCATCGAACTGCACCGCCGCTGGACCGACGTGCCCTTCAAGCCCGGCAGCGGCGACGGCTCCGACGCCGCGCACAACAACGACTTCTACGGCGGCGACCTGGCCGGCATCATCGAGAAGCTGGACCACATCCGCGCGCTGGGCGCCAACACGCTCTACATGACCCCGGTGTTCCAGGCCGCCAGCAACCACAAGTACGACACCGGCGACTTCACCCGCATCGACCCCGGCTTCGGCAGCAACGCCGACTTCACCCGGCTGGCGCAGGAGGCCGCCAAGCGCGGCATCCGCGTGGTGGTGGACACCTCGCTGAACCACACCGGCAGCGATTCGCCCTACTTCGACCGCTACGGCAACTTCACCACCGGGGTCGACGGCCGACCGAGCATCGGCGCCTTCGCCAACGGCCGCATCCGGCCCGACTCCCCGTGGGCGAGTTGGTACCGCTTCGATGCCACCCAGACCGACCCCAACCGCCAGTACACCGGCTGGGCCGGCACGCCCGATCTGCCCGAACTGGACAAGAACGCGCCGGCCTGGCGCGAGTTCGCCTACCGCGCGCCCGACAGCGTGACGCGGCGTTGGCTGCAAGCGGGCGCCAGCGGCTGGCGCATGGACGTGGCGCCCTGGGTGCCCGACGACTTCTGGCGCGAATGGCGCACAGCGGTCAAGCAGACCGACCCGCAGGCCATCACCATCGCCGAGACCTGGTGGGACGCCAGCAAGCACCTGCTGGGCGACATGTTCGATTCGACGATGAACTACATCTTCCGCAATGCGGTGCTGGACTACGCCGCCGGCGGCCCCGCCAGCGCCAGCCTGCGCCACCTGGAACTGGTGCGGGAGCAATACCCGCCGCCGGCCTTCCATGCGCTGATGAACCTGCTGAGCACCCACGACCAGCCGCGCGCGCTGCACCGCTTCGGCGACACGCGCATCGGCGGGCCGATGGTCGACGCCGCCACCGTGGCCCGCGCCAAGCGCCGGCTGGAGCTGGCAGTGCTGCTGCAGATGGCCTACCCCGGCGCACCGGCCATCTACTACGGTGACGAGGTGGGCCTGACCGGCGGCGACGACCCGTTCAACCGTGCGCCCTACCCCTGGGCCGACCAGGGCGGCCAGCCCGACGAGGCACTGCACGCCCAGTTCCGCCGCATGACGGCCCTGCGACAGGCCCACCCGGTGCTGCGCCGCGGCACGCTGCTGGCGCCGCTGGCGCTGGACACCCCGGATGACGCGGTGATGGTGCTGGCCCGCCGCCTGGGCGACGGTGCGCAGACCACCTGGGCCATCACCGCCTTCAACAACGCCGAGACGCCGCGCACGGTGCGGGTGCAACTGCCCGGCAGTGCGCCGGCAGGCGTGTGGCCAGTGACCTGGGGCGACAGCCCGGCCACGGTGCAGGACGGCCGGATGACGCTGACCCTGCCCGCGCTGGGCGGACAGGTGCTGGTGCGCCAGCCCTGAGGGCCGCGACCGCGGCGTGGTGGCACGCCCGCGCCGCCGCGCCCCCGGTCAAGCAGCCGTCATGCCGCCGTCCACCGAGTAGCGCCCGCCGGTGCAATACCGGCTGTCGTCACTGGCCAGGAACAACGCGGTGGCGGCCACTTCGTCGGCCGTGCCGTAGCGCCCAGCCGGGATGCGGTTGGTGATCATCTGCTTGGCGGCGGCCTCGGCGCCGGGGGCGCGGCCATGCTCGATGGCGCGCATCATCCGCGTCTCGATCGGCGACGGGTGGATGGTGTTGATGCGCACGCCGCTGCTGCCGGCTTCCAGCACGGCCGAACGCATCAGCCCCACCACCGCATGCTTGCTGGCGGCATAGGGCGCCAGGAATGCGCCGCCCTTGAAACCCGCCACCGACGAGGTGATGAGGATGCTGCCGCCGCCCTGGCGCTGCATGATCGGCATGGCGTGCTTCAGGCCCAGGAACACGCCGCGCACGTTGACGGCCATCACCCGGTCGAAGTCTTCGACCGGCATCTCGCTCAGCGGGGCGATGCGGCCCTCGGTGCCGGCATTGCAGAACAGCACGTCCAGCCGGCCGTGGCGGGCCACGGTGTCGTGCAGCACGCCGCGCATCTGCGCCTCGTCGCTGACGTCGGCCACCTGGTGGTGGATGGCGGCGTTGCCGGCCTCGGCCACTGCGGCGCGCAGCGTGGTCTCGTCCAGGTCCACGAGCACCACGGTGGCGCCCTCGGCCGCAAACAGCCGGCCGGTGGCCAGGCCGATGCCACCGCTGCCGCCGGTGATGACGGCCACCTTGCCTTGCAGGCGGGCCATGTCAGCGCCGCCCGGCCGCCCGAAGGCGCTGACGCGCCCCCTCGGGGGGCAGCGAACGAAGTGAGCGTGGGGGCGTCATGACGTCAGTACACCTCGAACAGGCCGGCGCCGCCCATGCCGCCGCCGATGCACATCGACACCACCACATGCTTGGCGCCGCGGCGCTTGCCTTCCATCAGCACATGGCCGGCCAGGCGGGCGCCGGTCATGCCGAACGGGTGGCCGATGGCGATCGAGCCGCCGTTGACGTTGTACTTCTCGGGGTCGATGCCCAGCTTGTCGCGGCTGTAGAGGCACTGGCTGGCGAAGGCCTCGTTCAGCTCCCACAGGTCGATGTCGCTGAACTTCAGGCCATGGCGCTGCAGCAGCTTGGGGATGGCGAACACCGGGCCGATGCCCATTTCATCGGGCTGGCAGCCGGCCACCGCCCAGCCCTTGAAGGCGCCCAGCGGCTGCAGGCCGCGGCGCTCGGCGTCCTTGGCTTCCATCAGCACCACGGCGGCGCCGCCGTCGCTCAGCTGGCTGGCATTGCCGGCGGTCACCCACTTGCCCGGGCCCTTGACCGGCTGCAGCTTGGCCAGGCCTTCCAGCGTGGTGTCGGGTCGGTTGCATTCGTCGCGGTCGACGGTCACTTCGCGCAGCGACTCGACGCCGGTGGCCTTGTCGACCACCTTCATCACCGTCTTCACCGGGATGATCTCGTCCTTGAACTTGCCGGCTTCCTGGGCCGCGGCCATCAGGCGCTGCGAGCGCAGCGAGTATTCGTCCTGGTATTCGCGGCTCAGGCCGTAGCGCTCGGCCACGATGTCGGCGGTGTCGATCATCGGCATCCAGAACGCCGGCAGCAGCTCGGTCAGGCGGTCGTCCTTGCCGCCGCCACCGCCGCCCTGGAAGGTGATGCTGTCGACGCCGCCGCCGACCATCACGCTGGCGCCGTCCTGCACGATGTGCTGCGCCGCCACGGCGATGGCGTTCAGGCCCGACGAGCAGGCGCGGTGGATGGTGGCACCGGCGGTGGTCACCGGCAGGCCGGCCAGCATGGCGGCGGCGCGCGCCACGTTGCCGTGCGCGGCGACCTGGCCGGCCACCACGTCCTCGACCTCGGCCGGGTCGACGCCGCTGCGCTGCACCGCGTGCTGGATCGCATGGCCCAGCATCGTCATGCTGGACGTGTTGTTGAAGCCGCCGCGGCCGGCCTTGGCCAGGCCGGTGCGGGCATAGGAAACGATGACTGCCTGGCGCATGGTGCGTGCCTTTCGTGCGGGGATGGAGGACAGGTGGATGAACTTACCAGCCTAGTCTTCCACAGCGGCCGGCCGTGCTGCGTCACACAAGGGTCAGCCGCAGCACGGCCCCGGGACAACCCTAGAGGCGGCCCTTGCCCAGGTCCAGGTGGCCGCGGGCCAGGTTCACCTGCAGCACGTCGGTCTCGCCTTCGGCCAGGCGCAGCGCACGCAGGCGGCGCAGCGCGGCTTCCAGCGGGTGGCCGGTCACCAGGGCTTCGCCGCCCACCAATTGCACCGCCATGTCCACGAGTTGGCCCGCCACCTCGGTGGCGAACACCTTGGCGGCGATGCTCTCGTTGACCGCGTCCTGCCCGCTGTCATGCAGGCGGGCGGTGCGGTAGACGGTGGCGCGCGCGGCATAGGCCTGCACCCGCATGGCGCCGTAGCGCAGGCGCAAACGCTCACTGGCCGCGCGCGGGCCGCCACGCCGTTCGCGTTGCAGGTCGGCACCGACGAAGTCGACCGCCCAGGCGGCGGTGCCCACCGCGTCGGCCGCCACGGCGCGGCGCACCGCGCTGATCTTGGACAACGCCCGGCTGCGGCCGTCGCCCGGCGCGCCGATGGCATGCTCGCGCGGCACCCGCACGGCGTCGAAGCGGAAGGCCGCATGGTGGCTGCCGTCCAGCGAGCTGAAGCGCCGGCTCAACACCACGCCAGGCAGCACGGTGTCGATCACCACCATCGCCGGGCCGGTGCCGTCCACCTCCACCAACGCCACCAGGAAGTCGGCGTCGGCACCGCCGGTCACATAGCTCTTCTGGCCGGTGATGACGAGGTGGTCGCCGTCCACCGCAGCCCAGGTGGGGCGGGGGGCGTCGGACGGCTCGGTGAAGGCGAAGCCGCTGCGCTTGTCACCGGCCAGCAGCGGCAGCAGGTGGCTGCTGCGCAGCGGCTCGGCCACGCCTGCCAGCACACCGGCATCCGGGCCGAACAGGCCGCTCAGCTGGCCGACGTTGTGGCGTGCCAGGGTTTCGCGGGCCACCAGCAGGGTGAGCGCGGGTGTGTCGTCGGCCTGGGTCAGGCCGTACAGGCCGGCAGCCTTGGACAGCGCCCGCACGCGGGCCGACAGATCAGCCGGTGCCAGCGTGGCATCGTCGCGCAGCGCCGCCAGCGGGCCTTGCGCCAGGGTGGCCACACGGTCGCGCAGGGCGGTGAGGTCGTCGCCGAGGAAGTCGGGCATGGTGGCTCAGCGCTTCACGGCAGCGGGCATGCCGCCGGGGTCGATCACCGTGCCGAACACCTCCTTGTTGTGCGCATGGCACAGGTGGTGCAGGCCGAAGGCGGCGTCCACCGCCGTCTGCTGGCCCATGATGTCGAGCGTCTGGTTCACCGCCTGCTTGGCCATGGCCAGCGCAAACGCCGGCTTGGCGGCGATGCGGCCGGCCATCGCCAGCACGGCGTCCTGCAGGTCGGCGCGCGGCACCACCTGGTTCACCATGCCCAGGCGGTGCGCCTCCTGCGCGCTCCAGTTGTCGGCGGTGAACAAGAATTCCTTGGCCTTGCGCGCGCCCAATTCCCAGGGGTGCACGAACCATTCGACGCCCAGCACGCCCATGGTCACCACCGGGTCGCAGAACAGCGCGTCGTCGCTGGCGATGATGATGTCGCAGGCCCAGGCCAGCATCAGCCCGCCGGCGATGCAGCGGCCCTGCACGGCGGCGATGGTGGGCTTGGGCAGGTTGCGCCAGCGGCGGGTGTTCTGCAGATAGATCTCTTGCTCGCGGGCGAAGCGGCCGTGGGCGCCGGGCTGGGCGAAGCCGCCCCAGTTCGACACCACGGGCTGCTGCCCCAGCACCACGCCGCCGTCGCCGCGCAGGTCGTGGCCCGACGAGAAATGCGGGTCGGCCGCCGCCAGCACGATCACCTTGACGGCATCGTCGGCCACGGCACGGTCGAAGGCGGCGTTCAGGTCGTAGCCCATCTGCAGGTTCTGGGCGTTGCGCGCGGCCGGCCGGTTCATCACGATGCGGGCCACGCCGGGGGCGGGCTGCTCGTAAAGCAAGGTCTCGAAGTCGCTCATCGGGGACATCCTCGGTGGGTGGGCATCACAGACCCTGCAGCCAGGGCAGCAGCAAGGCGTTGACGGCATCGGGCGCTTCCTGCTGGGTCCAGTGGCCGATGCCGGACAGCAGGTGGGCGCCGCGCAGGCCGGGCAGGTGCGGCGCCATCAGCGCCACCGGGTCGACGCCGGGCAGCATCTTCAGCGCCAGGTCGCGCGTGCCGCCGATGAACAGTGACGGCTGGCTGATCTGCCGGCCGATGAACTGCTGCTGCCAGGCGAAATCGCGGTCGTGGTTGCGGTAGCGGTTCAGCGGGCCGCGGAAACCCGACGCGCTGAACTCGGCCACGAAGTGGTCTTCATCGGCTTGCGTCCACCAGGCTGGGAACGGCTGCGGGTCGGGCAGGCCATCGAGCAACTTGGCGCCATGCGGCTTGATCTTCGGCCAGGTGCCGTCGGGTGCATCGCCGCTGATGGCGTAGACGAACTTGCGCAGGCTGGTGCGCACATCGGCTTCCAGTTCGGCCTCGGCGACGCCTTCGTCCTGGAAATACACCTGGTAGAAGAACCGACCCTTGGCGGTGAAGGCGGCGCGGATCGGTTCGAGGAAGGGCACCTTGGCGATACCCGTCCACGGCACCGACAGCCCGGCCACCGCGCGCACCTGCTGCGGGAACGCCAACGCGGTGTTCCAGACGATGGGCGCGCCCCAGTCATGACCGACCAGGATGGCTGGTGCGCCGGGCTGCAGATGGGCGGCGGCGCCGGCGATGTCGGCGGTGATCTGCTCCAGGCTGTAGTCGGCCACTGCCGGTGGCTTGGTCGACCCGCCATAGCCGCGCACGTCGATGGCGCAGGCAGTGAAGCCTGCATCGGCGATGGGCCCCAGCTGGTGGCGCCAGCTGGACCAGCCCTCGGGGAAGCCATGCACCAGCAGCACCAGCGGCCCGCTGCCCTGCACCGCGGCGCGCAGCGTGATGCCGAGTTTGGGGCCGTTGGTCGGGATGTTGATGAAGCGTGGCGCCATGCCTGGTCAGCGTGCCGTGGTCGGCTGCAGCGTCAGTTCCAGCCCGGGCAGCGTGCCCGCCTTGCGCCACTCATCGAGCAGCCGGATGAACACCATCGGCCCGCGCCAGAACTGGTTATTGCGCTCGGTGCGGGCGTCGGGGTTGCCTTCGTTGTTGTAGTAGCCCGGCGTGCACGCGGCCAGAAAGTCATGCCGGGTGCGGGCGAGCTTGACGATGGTGTCGACCCATTTGGCTTCCGCGTCGGCGCTGGCTTCCAGCGTGCGCACGCCACGGGCCTGTACCTCACCCAGGATGTGGCCGATGTGGCGGCTCTGCTCATCGAGCATGTGCTGGAAGTTGGCGCTCTGGCCCGACTGCTGCGTCGTCATCACGAACAGGTTGGGGAAGCCGCGGGTGAACAGGCCGTGGAAGGTGCTGGCGCCGTCCTTCCACTTCTGCGTCAGCGTCAGGCCGTTGCGGCCGGTCACCTCGAAGCCCAGCCGGCGGGTGAAATCAGTGCCCACCTCGAAGCCGGTGCCGAAGATCAGGCAGTCCAGCGGGTATTCCTGGCCGGCCACCACCAGGCCGCGCTCGGTGATGCGCTCCACCCCCTGGCCCTGCGTATCGACCAGGTGCACGTTGGGCCGGTTGAAGGTGGGCAGGTACTGGTCGTGGAAGCAGGGGCGCTTGCAGAACTGGTTGTACCAGGGCTTCAGCGCCTCGGCGGTCGTGCGGTCATGCACCACGGCGTCGACCCGGGCGCGCACCTTCTGCATCTTCAGGTCGTCGGCGCGCTGCACCAGGGCCTCGGGGTCGGCCACGTCGCCGCCGGCCTGGGCATGGCGGTGGGCGGCCAGCGCGATGTTGTTGATCAGGTCGGTCCAGCCGTCGTTGACCAGGTCGACCTCGAAGCGGCCGCCCGAGATCACCGTGGTGAAGTTGTGCATGCGCTCGCGCTGCCAGCCGGGCTGCAGGCTGCCGGCCCAGTCGGGGTCGGTGGGCCGATCGGCGCGCACGTCCACCGACGACGGCGTGCGCTGGAACACGAACAGTTCCTTCGCGCCTTCGCCCAGGTGCGGCACGCATTGCACGGCGGTGGCGCCGGTGCCGATGATGCCCACGCGCTTGTCGGCCAGGCCGGTGAGCCCGCCCATCGAGCTGCCGCCGGTGTAGGCGTAGTCCCAGCGGCTGGTGTGGAAGCTGTGGCCCTGGAAGCTGTCCAGCCCGGGGATGCCCGGCAGCTTGGGCAGGTTCAGCGGCCCGCCGGCCAGCACCACGAAGCGCGCGGCCAGGGCGTCGCCGCGGTTGGTGGTCACGCGCCAGCGGGCGGCGGCCTCGTCCCAGGCCATGCCGGTGATCACCGTCTGGAACAGCGCCGACGGGTACAGGTCGAAGTGCCGGCCGATGCGGCGTGAATGCTCCAGAATTTCCGGCGCGCGGGCGTACTTGGCCACCGGCATGTAGCCGGTCTCCTCCAGCAGCGGCAGGTAGATGTAGCTCTCGGTGTCGCAGGCGGCGCCGGGGTAGCGGTTCCAGTACCAGGTGCCGCCGAAGTCGCCACCCTTCTCGATGATGCACAGGTCGTCGTAACCCGCAGCGCGCAGCCGGGCTGCCGCCAGCAGGCCGCCGAAGCCGCCGCCCACCACCAGCACGTCCATCTCGCGGGTGATCGGCGCGCGGGTGAAGCCGGGCTCCACATACGGGTCGTCCAGGTAATGGGCATAGCGGCCGGTGATGGCCACGTACTGCGCGCTGCCATCGCCGCGCACGCGCTTGACCCGTTCGGCCTCGTACTTGCGGCGCAGGGCCTCGGTGTCGACGCGGATGTCGTCGGTGGCCGGGGCGCCGGTGGGGGTGGCGGTCGGTGTGGCGGCGGGGGTGGCGGTGTCAGCGCTGTGGGCCATGCGGGGAACTCCTGGCGGGCGAAGAACTGCACCCGGCAAGCGGGTCCAGGGCCAACTCTAGGCGCGAAGGCGGCGCGGCTTCTGTCGCGCAGCGGTCAGTTCAAGGCGACCCTGTAGGACAGCGCCTACAGCAAAGGGCGCCACGCACCGCCTGTTGCCCGGGGCCGGGATGCCCATAATCGGGCGACGTGTTCCCTGCTCCACCCACTCCTCCGCGCTGCAGCGCAGCATCCGGGCACCCTGCACTTCTCAGAGACACCATGCCCGTCCCGCTCCTGCCCGACCCGGCGCCAGCGCAGCCCCTGTCCTGCTTCATCGTGGAGGACAGCCCCATCATCCGGCAGAACCTGATCGCGACGCTGGAAGAGCTGCTGCCGATGAAGGTGATGGGCACGGCCGAGGACGAGCGCTCGGCGCTGGCCTGGATGCGGTCACCCGGTGCGCGTTGCGACCTGCTGATCATCGATATCTTCCTGAAGGCCGGCACCGGGCTGGAGGTGTTGCGCCAGGCCCGGGCCCTGCAGCCCGAGGCGCGGCTGGTGGTGCTGACCAACTACGCCACGCCCGACATGCGGCGGCGCTGCGCCGAGCTGGGCGCGCACCGCGTCTTCGACAAGTCGGCCGAGCTGGAGGAGTTGCTGGCCTACTGCGCGTCCCTGGCCGCCGATGCGGCCGCCCACTGAGCCCGCACCGCGGACGCCGGAAGGCGTTCGCAGGCTGGCGAAGGACTGGCGGCGATACAAGCCGCCAGGCTTTGAGCCCGCACGGCGGACGCCGGAAGGCGTTCGCAGGCTGGCGAAGGACTGGCGGCGAACCAAGCCGGCTGGCTTTGAACCGCGCGCCGGTGCGGCGGCGGTGGCCGCCTCACTGGATCAGGCCGTTCTTCAGCGCGTAGTAGGTCAGGTCGCTGTTGGACGCCAGCTTCATCTTCTCCATCACCCGCGTGCGGTAAGTGCTGACGGTCTTGACCGACAGCGACATGCTGTCGGCCATGTGGCCGATCGTCTCGCCCTTGGCCAGCCGCAGGAAGACCTGGAACTCGCGCTCGGACAGCAGGTCATGCGGCAGCTTGTCGGCGTCGGCGCCCAGGCCGTCGGCCAGCAGCTCGGCCACCGCCGGGGTGATGTACTTGCGCCCGCGCGCCACCGTGCGGATCGCCTTGACGATCTCGTCCGGATCGCATTCCTTGTTCAGGTAGCCACTGGCACCCTGGCGCAGCAGGGTGGTGGCGTAGTGGGCCTCGGGGTAGCCGCTCAGGATCAGCACCGGCAGGTCGGGCCGGCGCGCCTTGATGGCAGCCAGTGCGTCGACACCGCTCTGGTCGGGCATGGACAGGTCCATCACCACCACGTCCAGGTCGCCGGCACGCACCAGGTCCAGGGCGTCGCGGCCGTTGGCGGCCTCGCCGGTCACCCGCAGATCGACCTGGTCGCTGAAGAACTGCCGCAGGCCGGCGCGCACCACGGCATGGTCATCGACGATCACGACACGGATCACGTGGAGCCTGACGCTGAGTGGATCAGCGGATCAGTGTAGGGGATGGACCACCCCAACTGGCCCCGCGCCCACCGCCTGCGCACCAGCGCGCTGGCACTGGCGGTGCTGCTGGCCGCCTTGCTGGTGGCCATCAGCGAGCTGGGGTACCAGCGGGCCACGCGGCAGCTGGGCGGGCTGGTGCTGATGGGCCAGTCGCGGCTGGAGCTGGCGCGGGTGGTGCGGCGTGTGGCCGACGCCGAATCCAGCCAGCGCGGCTACCTGCTGACGGCGCGGCCCGAGTATCTGGCGCCCTACCAGGACGCCCGGGCCGATGTCGAGCATGGCCTGGACCGGCTGGACGCACTGCAGGCCCAGCGCAGCGACGATGCCGACGTGCAGGACAACATCGCCGACCTGCGCACGCTGCGCGGCCATGTGGGCACCAAGCTCAGCGAGATGCACGAGGTGCTGGGCATGTTTGCCTTGGGCCGGCGCCAGGCCGCGCAGGAGCTGATGCTGACCGGCATCGGCCGCGACGAGATGGTGAGCATCCGCACCGTGTCCGACCGCATGCTGGCGCGTGAGAACGCCCGCGTGGCCGCGGGGCTGCAGCTGGTGTTCGAAAGCCTGTCGCGCAACCGCGTGGGCATCACCCTGGTCACCCTGCTGAGCCTGGTGCTGGTGGCCCTGGTGCTGCGCCAGCGCCGCCAGGCCGAGCTGCAGCGCCTGGCGCAGCAGCAGGCCATCCGGGCCGAACGGGACCGGTTGGAAGTGGAGGTGCAGCACCGCACCGCCGAGCTGACCAGCCTGGCCCGGCACCTGGAGACCGCCCGCGAGGACGAGCGCGCCCGCCTGGCGCGCGACCTGCACGACGAGCTGGGCGCGCTGCTGACGGCCGCCAAGCTGGACGTGGCGCGGCTGCGGCCGGGCCTGCAGCAATCGGCCCCGGGGCTGCTGCCGCGGGTGGCGCACCTGGTGCAGACGCTCAACAGCGGCATCGCCCTGAAGCGCCGCATCATCGAAGACCTGCGCCCGTCCAGCCTGGACAACCTGGGCCTGCTGCCGGCGCTGGAGATCCTGTGCAGCGAGTTTGCCGACCGGATCCAGGTGCGCGTGCAGACAGCGCTGGCGCCGGTGGCGCTGTCGCGTTCGGCCGATCTCACCGCCTTCCGCCTGGTGCAGGAGTCCTTGAACAACATCGCCAAGCATGCGCAGGCGGGCCAGGTGACGGTGACGCTGGCGCCGCAGGGCGACATGGCCGCCATCCGCGTCAGCGACGACGGCGCGGGCTTCGACCCGGCCCGGCTGGCGCAGGGCAGCCACGGCCTGGTGGGCATGCGCTACAGGGTGCAGGCCGAGGGCGGCCAGCTCAACATCCAGACCGCGCCAGGCACCGGCACCCAGGTGCAGGCCCTGTTGCCGCTGTTGGCGCGCGGTTGATGTCAGCCGCCGCGCGCCAGCGCGGCAGGTGGCCGGCCATCTGCCCAGTCGGGCGACAGCGCCACCAGGTCGACCAGCCGCGCCCGCCTGACCGGCCGCGCCGGGCGAAGTCTCGCCACCGAAATCGAAGCCCCCGGCTTGCGCAGGCCCGCTGCTGACGGATGCGCGCATGTCCCTGACAACTGCTTGGACATTGGCGATGCATTTAGTTAGACATTAAACTAAATGACCGCGTGTCTCCGAGGAACGACCATGCAACGACGTCAATTCATCCGCCTGAGCAGCGGCGGCTTGGTCTGGGCCGCTGTCGCCGGCACCAGCCTGGCGGGCTGCAGCGCCGCCCAGATGCCCAGCGGCGCGGTGGCGGCTTGGCAGCCCCCAGCGCAGGCCGACCTGCGCCACGGGGTGTTGGCCCATGCGCTGCTGGCGCCCAATCCGCACAACATGCAGCCCTGGCTGGCCGATCTGGCCACGCCAGGCCAGATCACCCTGCGGCTGGACCCGCAGCGCCTGCTGCCGGCGACCGACCCGTTCGGTCGGCAGATCCTGATGGGCGCGGGCGCCTTTCTCGAACTGCTGGTGATGGCCGCTGCCGCGCGCGGCCACCGGGCCGAGCTGACGCTGTTCCCGCAGGGCGAGCCCGGGCCGACGCTGGCCGATGTGCACGCCCTGCCGTTTGCCACGGTGCGCCTGCTGCCGGACACCGCAACCCAACCCGACCCGCTGTTCGCCCAGGTGCTGCAGCGCCGCACCGACCGCCGCGCCTACGACCCGGCCCGCGCACCGTCGGCGGCCGAGCTGCAGCGCTTGCAGGCCGCAGCCGCCAGCCAGCCGGTGCGCTTTGGCGCCACCACCGCCGCCGACAGCGCGCGCCTGGCGGCCCTCCGCCAGATCGCCCGCGACGCCTGGCGCATCGAGCTGACCACCGAGGCCACGATGATGGAATCGGTGCGGGTGCTGCGGGTCGGCGCGGCCGAAATCGACCAGCACCGCGACGGCATCAGCATCACCAGCCCGATGCTGATCGCGCTGGACAAGGTGGGCCTGTTCGACCGCAGCCGCTTCCCCGGCGCCGATTCCCAGGCGGTGAAGGGCCAGATCCAGGACTTCGACGCCATCACCGCGTCGACGCCGGCCTACTTCTGGCTGGTGACCGAGGGCAATGCCCGGACACAGCAGGTGGCCGCCGGCCGGGCCCATGTGCGGGTGAACCTGGCGGCCAGCGCCGCCGGCCTGGCCCTGCACCCCAATGAACAGGCGCTGCAGGAATATCCCGAGGTGGCCGGCCCCCACCGGGCCGTGCATGCGCTGCTGGATGCACCGGCGCCGCGCTTCACCGTGCAGATGCTGGCCCGCCTGGGCCACCTGCCGGCCGGCACCGCCGCGGCTGGCCCGGCACCGCGCCGGGGGCTGGCCAGGCAGTTCTCGGTGTGACACCAAGGCTGCGCCGGCGGGCGCGGCCTTGGCAAGACAATCCGGCCATGCCGCGCCCTGCCCGCCCCCGCCTTGCCATGGACGCCCCGGCCCGCGTGCCGCCGGCGCAGCCCGCGCCCGCCGATCCGCTGGCCTTCCAGCTGCTCAACGAGATCGGCATCATCGGCCAGCTGTCGGGCCACATGGCCACCCGGCTGCTGGCGCCGGGGCTGAACCTGTCGCAGTTCACCGTGCTGAACCACTTCGCCCGGCTGGGTGGCGAGCGGTCGCTGGTGCAGCTGGCCAGCGCCATGCAGGTCACCAAGGCGGCGATGACCAACACCGTGGGCAGGCTGCAGGTCAAGGGCCTGCTGCAGGTGCGGCCCGACCCGGCCGACGGCCGCGGCAAGCTGGTCAGCCTGACGCCGGATGGCCTGGCCGCGCGCCAGTCGGCGGTGGCCCAGCTGGGCCAGGGCCTGTCACCGCTGCAAGGCCTGGCCAGCGACGCAGCGCTGCAGGACGCCCTGGGCGTGCTGCGTCTGCTGCGGCAGTGGTTCGACCAGCAGCGCTGACCATCCATCTGCGCGCCGGCAGCCGGCGCGGCGTCAGCTGGCCAGGGCCACGATCTGCGCCGCCGGCAGGGCGCCCGACTGGCGGCGCAACTCGGCACCACCCTGAAGCCGCACCAGGGTGGGGATGCTGCGGATGCCGAACTTCGCGCTCGTCTGCGGGCTGTCGTCGCTGTTGACCTTCACCAGCAGCGCCCGGCCCTTGAGCTGGCGCGCCGCGGCGTCGAACTGCGGCGCCATCTGCCGGCACGGGCCGCACCAGGGCGCCCAGAAGTCCACCAGCACCGGCAGGCTGCTCTTCTGCACGAAGGCGTCGAAGCTGCGGTCGTCCAGTTCGATGGGCGCGCCGGCCAACAACGGCTGGTGGCAACGGCCGCAGGTGGGATCGTCGCCCAGGCGGTCGGCCGGCAGGCGGTTGGTGGCGCCACAGTGGGCGCAGGCGATGTGGTGGGTGTCCATGGTGTGGATCTGGGCCCGGCCATCGGCAATTCAAGCCGCGGCCCGCGGGTGCATCAGCACGACAGCCAATACTTGTAACTACAATGAAAACAACAACCAAACCCGCCGAAGAGCGCCCCGACCCTGCCCCCGCCAGGCCGCCCGCAGGACGAATTCCGCAATGCGGAACAAGAAGGTACACCGATGAGCACACCCGTCCCCCCTCCCGCCGCGCCCGTTCCGCCGGCGCTTGCCCTCTGGCCGGTGTGGCTGGTGTTGTTGGCTGCCGCCGGCACCTTTGCGCTGACCATGGGCACCCGCCAGAGCATGGGGCTGTTCCTGGGCCCGCTGAACACCACCACCGGCCTGGGCCTGGGGCAGATCAGCTTGGCGTTTGCGGTGGGCCAGTTGTGGTGGGGCCTGACCCAGCCGTTTGCCGGCGCCATGGCCGACAAGGTGGGCGCCGGCCGGGTGTTGCTGGTGGGCGTGTGCCTGGTGGCGCTGGGCACCATCCTGACGCCGCTGATGACCACCACCGCCGGGCTGATCTTCGCCATCGGCGTGCTGTCGGCGGGCGGCGCCGGCATGGCCGGGCCGGCGGTGCTGATGGCCACCACCACCCGGCTGATCCCCGAGCGCCAGCGCGGCATGGCCACCGGCATCGTCAACGCCGGCGGCTCGATCGGCCAGTTCGTCATGGCGCCGGTGGCCGGCAGCCTGATCCTGGGCCTGGGCTGGGTGCAGGCGATGCAGGTGATGGGCCTGCTGGTGCTGCTGGCCCTGCCGGCAGCCTTCATCCTGAAGGGCGCGCCGTCCACCGCTGCCACGCCCGGTGCGGCCCGGCCCACCACCCGCGCCGCGCTGAAGACGGCGCTGGCCGACCGTTCGTTCCGGCTGCTGGCGGCGGGCTTCTTCGTCTGCGGCTTCCACGTCGCCTTCCTGGCCACGCACCTGCCGGGCATCGTGGCGTCGTGCGGGCTGCCGCTGCAGTACAGCGCCTGGGCACTGGCGGTGCTGGGCCTGTTCAACATCATCGGCAGCATCGGCATCGGCTGGGCGGTGGGCCGCTGGCGCATGAAGTCACTGCTGTCGCTGATCTACGCCACCCGGGCGCTGGCGGTGCTGGTGTTCCTGCTGGCGCCCAAGACCGGGCCGGTGGTGCTGGTGTTTGCAGCGGTGATGGGCGTGACCTTCCTGTCGACCGTGCCGCCCACCGCCGGGCTGGTGGCCAAGTTCTTCGGCGTGGGCCACCTGGCCACGCTGTTCGGCGTGGTGATGCTCACCCACCAGGTGGGCGGCTTCCTGGGCGCCTGGCTGGGCGGCCAGGTGTTCCAGGCCACCGGCAGCTTCGACATCGTGTGGATGATCGACATCGGCCTGGCGGTGGCGGCGGCGTTGATCCATCTGCCGATCCGCGAGGCGCCCGTGGTGCGCGCGCCCGCCACGGCCTGAGTCGGCCCCCGGCACCCCGCGCGTCGGTTACAAAGCGGGCAGCCCGCCCGCTGTCGATGCACTACCGCCACGTCACCCTGCGCCAGTTCCGCTACTTCGTCGCCGTGGCCGAGAGCGGGTCGGTGACGTCGGCGTCGCGCATGCTCAACATCGCCCAGAGCGCGCTGACCAAGAGCCTGCTGGAACTGGAGGCCGAGGTCGGCAGCAGCCTGTTCGAGCGCAGCTCCCGCGGCATGGCGCTCACGGCCCAGGGCCACCGCTTTCTGGTGAGCGCGCGCAAGGTGATCGCATCGGTGGCTGACGCGATGCGCCTGCATGGCGAAGAAGCGGCCCCCGGCCTGTCTGGCGTGCTGGCGGTGGGCGTCACCAGCCTGGTGGCCGGCTACTACCTCAGCGAGCTGTTCAGCCGCTTCCGGCGTAACTGCCCGGCGGTGCAGGTGTTCGTCACCGAAGACAGCCCGGGCTTCCTGGAGCACCTGCTGATCAACGGCGAGCTGGACGTGGCCATCATGGTCAGCAACGCGCTGAGCGAGCCGCAGGCCATGCTGAGCGAGACGCTGACGCGCAGCCCCAACCGGGTGTGGCTGCCGAGCAACCATGCGCTGTGCGCGCACGAGCAGCTGAGCCTGGCCGACTGCGCCGCCTGTGACCAGATCGTGCTGGAGGCCGACCGCATCGGCGACCTGATGGTGCCGGTGTGGGCACGCCAGCAGCTCAAGCCGCAGGTGATCCTGCGCACCAGTTCGCTGGAAGCGGTGCGCTCACTGGTGGGCGCGGGCGCCGGCATCGCGGTACTTCCGGACTTTCTCTACCGCCCCTGGACCCTGGACGCCGAGCACGTGGAAGTGCGCCCGCTGCGCGATGCCCTGCCCACGACCGACGTGGGCCTGGTGTGGCGGCGTGGCTCGGGGCTGAAGCCGGCGGCGGCCGAGTTCATCGCGCTGGCGCGCGAGCAATCGCGGCTGCGGCGGGCGTGACCGCAGCTGGCGCCTGCTTGACGACCCACCCGGCTTGAACCTGGCCAGCGCGTGGCCGCCCGCGCGGCAAGCCCCATCGATTTGACGCCGGATCGCGGTGTACCTTCAGCGCTGCCCGGCGGCGCCGGCGCCGTAGGCTCGTCCGTCCGATCGGTCCAGCGCAGTGGCGCACGGCTCCAGCACCAACTGCATGGGCTTGTTGTGCCGTGCCGTGCCTGGCATTGCCTGTCCGATCCAGGCCGCCGTCCCGTTCCAGGCAGCGTGTGCCGCGCTGCAGTGTGGACCGCCGCCCGGATGCCGCAGTTGCACTTGTCCCCCGCCCACCCGGGCTGAACCCAGGCCCTCGATGACGCCTTTCAAGAAACTCCTGAAGCACGCTGGCGCCCGGCCCCGTGTCTGCATCGCTGGGTTGGCCGCGGTGGTGCTGCTGGCAGGCCTGCTGGCGCTGTACCTGCAGGCGCTGCGGGAAAGCGCCGCCCGCAAGAGCCCGGAAGCGCGGCAATTCGAGCAGACGCCGCAGGCGTGGCTGGACCAAGAACAGACCGTCTCGCAGTTCCGTCGGGCACTGGACGGCGGCAAGCTTGCGGCGGTGGGCCTGGACAGCGCCCAGCCCGGCCTGGTGCTGTACACGCTCAAGAGCGGTGAAAAGGCCAGCGCCACGGTGCCTGGCTGCACGGCACTGGGCTGCGCCGGCACCGTGCTGGAGCGGCTCGGCGACAAGAGCGCCGAGACCGGTTTCATGCTGGTCAGCGTCCAGGTCGACCCGCGCACCGCCAGCCGCCGCCTGCTGGACCTGGCCGACAAGCTGCTGTCGCCACTGCTGCTGCTGGGTACGCTGGTGGCGGCGCTGGTCGTGGGCACCAAACTGCAGTCCGGCATGGGGGGCGCGGCATCGAAGCTGACGTCGCGGCCACAGACGCAGTTTGCCGATGTCATCGGCAGCGACGAGGCCAAGGCCGGGCTGAACCGGGTCAAGGCCTTCATGCACGACCCGACGCACTATGCGAGGCTGGGCGCATCAGCCCCGCGCGGTGTGCTGCTGGTGGGCCCGCCCGGCACCGGCAAGACCCTGCTCGCCAAGGCCCTGGCGGGCGAGAGCCGCGCCAACTTCATCGCCGTCGACGGCTCCTACTTCACCGCCATGTTCTACGGCGCCGGTGTCAGCAAGGTCAAGGATCTGTTCAAGCTGGCGCGCAAGAGCGCTCCGTGCGTGCTGTTCATCGACGAGGTCGACGGCATCGGCAAACGCACCGCAGGCGGCCAGGGCGGTGGGGCCGAATCGGAGCTGAACCGCATCATCAACCGCGTGCTGGTCGAGATGGACGGCTTCGACAGCCTGGACAACGTGGTCGTGGTGGCCGCCACCAACCACGAGGACAACATCGACCCGGCGATGCGCCGGCCCGGCCGCTTCGACCTGCTGGTGCGCCTGACATTGCCGACCTTGCCCGACCGCCAGCAGCTGTTTGACCTCTACATCGGCAAGCTGGCGCACGACGGGCTGGCCGACACCGCAGCGCTGGCGCGCATGACCGCGGGCCTGTCGCCGGCCGACATCGCCAACACCGTCAACAAGGCCGCGTCCAGCGCTGCCGAGGCCGGGGCGGAGGCCGTCACATCCGCGCACTTGCTGCGCGCCATCGAGACCCACCAGCTCGGCGGCGAGGTGTCGGCGGTGAAGGGCTTGCTCAGCGAGAGCACGCGCGAGCGCCTGGCCTACCACGAGGCGGGCCACGCGCTGGTCGGCCATTGCTTGCAGCTGGGGGCCGTGGAGCGGGTGACCATCGAGCCCCGCGGCCAGGCCCTGGGCGTCACCTACATCAGCCGTGGCACCGAAGACCCGCTGTACGCGCAGGCCGAACTCAGCAACCGCCTGGCGATGATGCTGGGTGGGCGCGAGGCCGAGCTGCTGGTGAAGGGCAGCGTGTCCAGCGGTGCCTCCGACGATCTGAAGCGCGCCTCGGCGCTGGCCATCGACATGGTCGGCTCGCTGGGTTTCTCCAAGGCCTTCGGCCTGCTGAGCGTGGCGGGCGTGCCCAAGGAACTGCTGGGCCCCGACACCCAGGCGGCGGTGCTGCAGGAGGCACGGGCGATGCTGGAGCAAGCGCAGCACCAGTGCGCGCAGCTGCTGAGGTCGCGGCGCTGGCAGCTCGACGCCCTGGCGCAGGCCCTGTTGCAGCGCGAGGTGCTCTGTGGCGACGAGCTCCAGGGGCTGCTCGCTGCGGGTGACGGACCGCTTGCCAGCGCTAGGGCCCCGTCCTGAGGCGCAGCGCTGTCAGCAAGTCAGCGCCGGATGGGCATCGACGGCGGGATGTTTGCCCGCGCACAGAGCCTCAGCCCCAAACAGCCTAGATTGCACTGCGTGGGATCAGGCCGTTGCGCGCAGGCCTGCCACGCTTGCCCAACCCGCGCCAGCAAAGGACATCCATCGTGAACTCAATCGTCTGGCTCGTCGGTGCCGTCGTCATCGTCCTCCTCGTGCTGGGATTCTTCGGGCTGCGCTGAGCACTCGGCCACCTGCCCGTGGCCTGCCACGGCGGGTGACCGGTGGCGTCGGCCGGTCCTGTGCACCTGCAAGGGGCCGTCGTGCGGCATCTGGTTGACGCACACGCTCAGCATCGCCCAGAGCGCGCTGACCAAGCGCCTGCGGGCGCTGACTGAACAAGGCGCAGCTTGCGTTGGCGCTCGCGCGATCAACATCCAGGCTCTCGCCGGGGCAGACGGCCCGGTTCCCGAGACCCCACCGGTGGCGGCGGCCGAGGCGCGCTGTCCCCGGCGATGCCCCGTGGCGTGCACGGACGCCGCCAAGCGCCCGCGCTGGGCCCCAACGTCCTACACCGCCTCGGCCTGAAAGCAGACGGCGCGCATGCAGGGCGCGCCGTACAAATGGCTTCGCCACGCACCGACGGGCGTGCCCGTTGCGAGGTCCACTTCCCGAGGATCACCCCATGAACGATTCCACCCTGCAGGCGCCGCACACGGCACCTGCCGATCCTGACCTTGGGGCGCAGGCGCTGCCGGGGCACGGTGTTCCGTCGCAAGACCCGAACCCTACGGCGCAGGTTCTGCTGGCGCCTGCGCAGGCCGAGCGCGAGGCCAAGTCGGTGATGGCGGGTGGCGGCATGGTGGGGGGTGCTGCAGTCGGCGCGGGCATCGGCATGGCGGTGGCCGGACCGGTCGGCGCCATCGTGGGGGGCTCCCTGGGCGCCATGGCTGGCGCCTTGGGTAGCGCCGCTGCGGGTGGCATGGGCACCCCGCAGACATCGACCGCCGATTTGGCGGCACCCGCGGACGCTCTGCACCTGCACATCGAAGACACCGGTGGACCTGGTCGACCGGTGGTGCTGATCCACGGCTGGCCCTTGTCGGCCCAGGCCTGGCAGCATCAAGTCCCTGCGCTGCAAGGAGCCGGCTACCGCGTCTTGGCCTATGACCGTCGCGGATTCGGCCAGTCGGACAAGCCGGCGTCGGGTTACGACTACGACACGCTGGCCGACGATCTGCAGCGCGTGATGGACCAGTGCGGCCTGCAGGATGTGACCCTGGTGGGGTTCTCGATGGGCGGCGGCGAAGTGGCGCGTTACGTCGCCCGGCATGGCGAGTCGCGACTGCACAGCGTGGTGTTCGCCGCAGCCGTGACGCCTTGCATGATGCAGTCTGCCGACAACCCCGACGGCCCGCTCACACCCGAGACAGCGCAGGAGAAGTCGGCGGCGTTCGAGCGCGACCGGGCGACCTACTTCCACCAGTTCACAACGGCCTTCTTCTCGGCAGCCGGTGTGTTGCAGGTCACGGAGGCTCAACGCCGCGAGACGCTCGCCCTGTGCGAGCAGTCGGCGCCACATGCGGCGCTGGCCTGCATGGCGTCCTTCGCCACCACCGACTTCCGAGACGATCTGAAGAAGCTGACGGTGCCTGTGCTGGTGATCCATGGCAGCGCGGACGGGATCGTCCCGTTGGAAGGCTCGGGGCTGCGTACGCACCGCGCTGTGCCCCACAGCCGACTGGTCCAGGTGAATGGCGCACCGCATGGGCTGAATGTGTCGCACGCGCCAGCATTCAACGACGCCTTGCTGACGTTTCTAAAGGCCGGCATGCAACAAGAAGAGAAAACCAGCTTCGGCGTCTTCAAGCCCGTCGGGCACACGGTCATCTCGTTTCCCAGCGCCCATCAGGCCGACGCAGCGCGCGCGGCATTGGGCCGCATGGGTGTCGCCAGTGAAGCGATCCAGGGCCACACCGACCGGGAGATGCTGGCGCAAGTCGCGCACGACATCCGGGCGGCCAGCCCGCTGGCGTCCATCGGCCAGGAGATGAATCTGGTCCTGGCACACAGGGCGCTCGCAGAACTGGGCTACCACTGGCTGGTCGTGCACACGCCCAATGACGACCTGGCGCGGCAGGTGGCTGCATGCGTCAAGCCGCTGGGGGCCGAACGCGCGCAACTGTATGGCCACTTCATCATCGAGGAGCTGATCACACACGCCGATGCGCAGCCGCAGGTGGCCGAATCGCCCGCCCGCCAGCTCGACGCGGCGACACCATCGGGGCGCGAGGAAGAGCGCGCTGCGCTGCGGCCGGCAAAGGCCGCGCGCCAGGACCCCCGCTCAGGCTGAAGGCCTCCATGGCCGAAGAGTCGCCCATGGTCCACCCGGCAGGTGCACTGGCCATGCGCCCGTACAGGGCCACGGGCATGCACTGCCGCCACCCGTCACATCTTCACCATCACATGCCGCGCCACGGTGTAGTCCTCCAGCGCATACATGCCCATGTCCTTGCCGTAGCCTGATGACTTCAGGCCGCCGTGCGGCATCTCGTTGACCAGCATGAAGTGGGTGTTGATCCAGGTGCAGCCGTACTGCAGCTTCTTGGCCACCCGCATCGCGCGGCCCACATCGCGGGTCCACACCGATGACGCCAGGCCGTAGTCGCTGTCGTTGGCCCAGGCCACCGCCTGCTCGGGGTCGGTGAAGCGGGTGATGCTGACCACCGGGCCGAAGACCTCGCGCTTGACGATCTCGTCCTCCTGCCGCGCGCCAGCCACCACCGTGGGCTCGTAGAAGAAGCCGGCGCCCGCCCGTGCCTTCCCGCCGGCGGTGATCTCCATGTGGCCGGCCATCTGCGCCCGCTCGACGAAGCTGGCCACGCGGTTGCGCTGGCGGTCGCTGATCAGCGGGCCGATCTCGGCATCGGCCTCGTCGGGCGTGCCCACCTTGATGGTCTTCACCGCCGCCGACAGGTCGGCCACCAGCCGGTCGTAGACCTTGGCGCCGGCATACACCCGGCAGGCGGCCGTGCAGTCCTGGCCGGCGTTGTAGTAGCCGAAGGTGCGCAGGCCTTCCACCACGGAATCGATGTCGGCGTCGTCGAACACGAGGACCGGCGCCTTGCCGCCCAGTTCCAGGTGCGTGCGCTTCAAAGTGCCTGTGGCCGCCTGCAGCACCTTGCGGCCGGTGCTCACGTCGCCGGTCAGGCTGACCATCGCCACCTTGGGGTGTTCCACCAGCGGCTGGCCCACGCTGGCGCCGCGCCCGGCAAGGACGTTGAGCACGCCCTTGGGGAAGATCTCGGCGGCCACCCGTGCCAGCAGCAGGGCGGTCAGCGGGGTCTGCTCGCTGGGCTTGATGACCACGCAGTTGCCGGCGGCCAGCGCCGGGGCGATCTTCCAGGCCGCCATCATCAGCGGGTAGTTCCAGGGCGCGATGGAGCCGATCACGCCGATGGGGTCGCGCCGGATCATGCTGGTGTGGCCGGCCAGGTATTCATTGGCCACGGTGCCACCCACGCAGCGCGCGGCGCCGGCAAAGTAGCGGAAGCAGTCGGCCACCGCCGGGATCTCGTCACCCAGCGCGCGGGCATAGGGCTTGCCGCAGTTCAGGCTTTCCAGGCGCGCGAATTCCTCGGCGCGCGATTCGACGGCATCCGCCAGCTTCAGCAGCAGGCGCGAGCGCTCCATCGGCGTGGTCTCGCTCCAGCTGTCGAAGGCGCGGTGCGCGGCCGACACCGCCTTGTGCACCTGGTCGACCGAGGCTTCGGGCAGGGCCACCAACAGCTCGCCGGTGGCCGGGTTCAGCACCCGCTCGGGGTCGCCCTCGCCGGCCACGAAGGCGCCGTCGATCAGCAGGTCGGTGTAGAGCGTGGGGGTGTCGGCCATGGCGGTCTCCAGTGGGATGAATTGGGTCAGCGTTGGGTGTGCTCGTCCGCCCGGGTCAGGCGGTAGGCCAGCAGGATGGGCACGAAAGTCAGCGCGATGATCACCACCGCCACCACGTTGGTGACCGGGCGCTGCCGCGGGCGGATCAGCTCCTGCAGCATCCAGATCGGCAGCGTGGTCTGCTGGCCGGCGGTGAAGGTGGTGACGATCACCTCGTCGAAGCTCAGCGCAAAGGCCAGCAGCGCGCCGGCCAGCAGGGCCGAGCCCAGCTGCGGCAGGATGACGTGGCGCAGGGTCTGGAAGCCGTCGGCGCCCAGGTCCATGCTGGCCTCGATCAGGTTGGGGTTGAGCCGCCGCAGCCGCGCCACCGCGTTGTTGAACACCACCACCACGCAGAAGGTGGCGTGGCCGATGACGATGGTCCAGAACGAGAACGGGATTTCCAGCGTGCCATAGGCCGACCGCAGCGCGATGCCGGTGACCACACCCGGCAGCGCGATCGGCAGGATCAGCAGCAGCGAGATCGCATCCCGCCCGAAGAACCGGCTGCGCGCCAGGGCAGCGGCCGCCAGCGTGCCCAACACCAGCGCGATGGCGGTCGACCAGGCCGCCACCTGGAAGCTCAGCGTGATGGCCTGCCAGACATCGTCGCGCCCCCAGGCGACGCCGAACCAGCGGGTGGTCAATGCCGGCGGCGGGAAGACATAGGTCTTGTCCTCGGCGCTGAAGGCATACAGCACGATCAGCGCCAGCGGGATGTGCAGGAAGGCCACCACGCCCCAGGCGGCGGCCTTCAAGCCCCCGCTGGCGCCCTGGCCGCGGGCCGTGTCAGTGGGCATCAAAAGCCCCCAAGCGGCGCGCCAGCCACAGCCAGGCACCGATCACCACGATGGGCACCAGCGAGAACGCGGCGGCAAACGGCACGTTGCCCGCCACGCCCTGCTGCTTGTAGACCACCTGGCCGATGTAGTTGGTGCTGTCGCCGATGACCTGCGGAATGATGTAGTCGCCCAGCGTCAACGAGAAGGTGAAGATCGACCCCGCCGCCACGCCCGGAAGCGCCAGCGGCGCGATCACCCGCCAGAAGGTGGTGCGCGGCGGCGCGCCCAGATCGGCGCTGGCCTCCAGACAGCTGGCGGGGATGCGCTCCACCGCCGCCACGATCGGCAGCACCATGAACGGCAGCCACATGTAGACGAACACCAGGAAGGTGCCGATGGCCGAGAAGCTGAGCGACGGCCCGCCGATGGCTGGCAGCGACAGCAGCGCGTCGAGCAGCCACACGCTGTGGGTCTGCTGCGCCAGCCAGCTGATGGCGCCCTCCTTGGCCAGCAGCAGCTTCCAGGCATACAGCCTTACCAGGTAGCTGCTCCACAGCGGCAGCATCACCGCGATGTACAGCGCTGCCTTCTGCGTGCCGCGGGCATGGCGGGCCATGTAGTAGGCCAGCGGAAAGCCCAGCACCGTGCAGGCCAGCGTGACCGCCAGCGCCATGGTGACGGAGCGCAGCATCACATCCAGGTTGGACGGCTCGGTGAGCGCGACAAAGTTCTTCAACGTGAAGTCACGCACCACCTGGCCGGTGAAGTCATCCAGCCCGAAGAAGGCATTGGCCAGCAGCGCGAACAGCGACCCGAGGTAGATCACGCCGAACCACAGCAGCGGCGGCCCCAGCAGGGCCAGCAGCAGCAGGCCGCGGCGGGTGTAGAGCAGGTCGGACAGCCGGCGCTGCCAGCCGCCCGGTGTTGGCGCCGCCGCCGCCGGGCCGGCGGGGGCCAGGCTGCTCACGCGGGCGCTCCGTCCAGCGCATGCACCGCCTGCGCGTCCCAATGCAGGTGCACCTGGCTGCCGGGCGTGATGGCGGCTTGGACGGCACCGCCCAGCTCGGGCAGGTCGGCCTGCAGCAGCGCGCCTTCGGCCTGCACCTTCAGCCGGGTGAAGGCGCCGAAGTACTGCACCTCCTGCACCAGGCCGCTGGCGCGGGCGCCCTCAGCCGGGCCCAGGCGGATGCGCTCGGGCCGCAGCAGCGCGCTGGGCCGGCCGGTCAGGCGCAGCGCGGCATCGCCGTCCAGCAGGTTGGCCGCACCGACGAACTGCGCCACGAAGCGGGTGGCCGGCGCGTTGTACACCTGCTGCGGCGTGCCCACCTGCTCCAGCCGGCCCTGGTTGAACACGCCGATGCGGTCGCTCATCGACAGCGCTTCATGCTGGTCGTGGGTGATGAACAGGAAGGTGATGCCCAGCCGCCGCTGCAGCGCCTTCAGCTCGGTCTGCATCTGCTCGCGCAGCTTCAGGTCCAGCGCGCCCAGCGGCTCGTCGAGCAGCAGCACCCGCGGCTGGCTGATCAGCGCCCGCGCCAGCGCCACCCGCTGGCGCTGGCCGCCCGACAGCTGGTCCGGCCGGCGGTCCCCCACGCCCGCCAGTGCCACCAGGGCCAGCAGTTCGTCGGCACGCTGGGCGCGGTCGGCCTTTGCCACCTTGCGCACCATCAGCGGGTAGGCCACGTTGTCGCGCACGCTCATGTGCGGGAACAGCGCGTAGTCCTGGAACACGGTGTTCACCGGCCGGGCATAGGGCGGCTGGCGGCTCATGTCCTCGCCGCCGATCAGCACCCGCCCGGCAGTGGGCAGGGTGAAGCCGCCGATCATGCGCAGGCAGGTGGTCTTGCCCGAGCCCGACGGCCCGAGCAGGGTGAAGAACTCACCGGCCTCGATGCTGAGGTTGACGCCCTCCACCGCACGCACGGCCGACGCCCCGCTGCCGAAGACGCATTGCACGTCTTCCAGCTGGACAGCTGCAGTCATCGGGCGTGCAGGGTCAGCGTCCGCCCAGCACGGCGATGTAGTCCGACACCCACTTGTGGTAAGGCACGCAGGCGTTGTTCTGCGTCTTGCACTGGGTGGTGGGGGTGCGCCAGAAGCTGATCTTGTCGAAGCTGTTGAAGCCCTGGCGCGCGCAGCCTTCGTCACCCAACAGCTTGTTGCCCTTGCAGGCCGCCGGCACCGCCGGCACCGAGCCGAACCAGGCCGACAGGTCGCCCTGCAGCTTGGGGTTGAGCGAATGCTCCAGCCACAGGTAGGCGCAGTTCGGGTGCTTGGCGTCGGCATGCATCATCGTGCTGTCGGCCCAGCCGGTGGCGCCCTCGACCGGCACCACGGTGGCCACCGGCTGCTTCTTGGAGCCCAGGATGTTGGCCTGGAACTGCCAGCTGCCGGAAGCCACCACGCCTTCATTGGTGAAGTCGTCGATCTGCACGAAGGCGTCGTGCCAGTACTTGCCCACCAGCTTGCGCTGCACCCGCAGCAGATCGAGCGCGGCCTTGTACTGGGCCTCGTTCAGCTCGTACGGGTCCTTGATGCCCAGACCGGGGTTCTTCTTCATCAGGTACAGCGCCGCGTCGGCGATGTAGATCGGTCCGTCGAAGGCCTGGATGCGGCCCTTGTTGGACTTGCCGTCGGGCAGCGTGGTCTCTTCGAACACCACGTTCCAGCTGGTCGGCGGCTTGTCGCCGAAGACCTTGGTGTTGTACATCAGCACGTTCCAGCCCCACTGGTAGGGCACGCCGTAATGGGTGTTGTTGTCGAAGTGCCAGGGCGCCTTCTGCAGGCGCGCGTCGATGTTCTTGTAGCTGGGGATCAGGCCGACATTGATCGGCTGCAGCTTCTTGCCGCGGATCAGCCGGGTGCTGGCGTCACCCGACGCGGTGACCAGGTCGAAGCCGCCCTCGTTCATCAGCGCCACCATCTCGTCGCTGGTGCCGGCGGTCTTGACGTTGACCTTGCAGCCGCTCTTCTTCTCGAAGTCGGTCACCCAGTCAAAGTTCTTGTCGGTGGCGCCACGCTCGATGTAGCCGGCCCAGGCGACGATGTCGACTTGGCCCTCGCCCTTGCCCAGCTTCTGCACGGCGCCCTTCTGGGCCTGTGCGGGCAAGGTGATCACGGCGGCAATGGCGGCGGCAGTGGCGGCCAGGGTGGACAGACGGTGGGTCAAGGCGATCTCCAGACGGGGGTCCCAGGGCCGCGCGACAGGGCACGCGGTGCAAGCGCCGCACGATAGTGCGCCGCCCCCGGCCGGAGAAATTCAATCGGTCGCCCGCGAGCCATCTCCAAAAGAGATGGCCGACGGTTGCCACCGCTGGATCACTGGCGGTGACCGGGCTCAGCCAGCCGCGTGGCCACTGCATCCCCCACATGCTGCATGAAGACCCGCACCCGGGCCGTCTGGCGCAGGTCGGGGTGGGTCAACATCCACACCGGCACGCTCAGCTCGGGGATCGGGTCGGACACCGCCACCAACTCGGGGTGGCGCCCGGCCATGAAGGTCGGCAGGATGCCCACCGCCAGCCCGGTGCGCAGCACAGCAGCCACGGCATTGAAGATGTCGACACGCAGACGCACATCGGCGTTGGCCAGGTGCTTGCGCATCCACTGGTCATAGACGCGGGCCTGGCTGTCGCGCTCGAACGCCACCCACGGCGCGTCGCGCAGCAGCGTTGCCATCGGCTGCACGCTCTGCGGCAGGCCGGGGGCGTCGCGCCGGGCATAGACACGGCAATGGGTGTCGCCCAGCGGCCGGCCCACCAGGTGGTCGGCCACCTGGGCGCTCAGGCGCAGTGCCACATCGGCCTCGCGGCGCGACCAGCTGGCGGATTCGTCGGCATGCCGGCGGCTCAGGTCGACCAGGAAGGCGTTCTCCACCACCTCGACCTCGATGCCAGGATAGGCGCGGGCAAAGTCGGCCAGGGGTTGCGGCAGCAGGTGCTCCATCACCACGAAGGCGGTTGTCACCCGCAGCACGCCGGTCAACTCGCGGTCCCGACCGGCCACCCGGCGCTCGATCTCTTCGGCCTGATCGGCCATGCGGCGGGCCTGGTCGAGCACCAGCGCGCCAGCCTCGGTGGGCTGGTAGCCTTGGCGGGCGCGGTCGAACAGCCGTGCACCCAGGCGCGCCTCCAGCGCATCGAGCCGGCGCAGCACGGTGGTGTGGTTCACACCCAGTTGCCGAGCGGCCGCTGCCAGCCCGCCGGTGTTGCCCACCGCCAGCGCATAGCGCAAGTCGCTCCAATCCAGTTCGGCCATGCGGGTCTCCGTCCAGGGCCTGCCAGCTGACTGCCCTTGGGTTCTGCAAATTTGCAATTATGTGAAGGCCTGCGCCGCAGCCGCTGCAACCTTGGTGAAACCCAAGGCATCTGGCGGAATAATCAGCCACCACCGCGCGTAGGAGGTGTGTGCAAGCGCCTGACCCGTTCCGCCAGCAATTGCTTGCCGCCGTGCCGCGGCTGCGGCGGTATGCGCGGTCGCTCACCTTCGACGCGGCCACGGGTGACGACTTGGTGCAGACGGCGCTGGAGCGGGCGCTGTCGCACTGGCACCAGTACGACCAGCGCCGCGACATGCTGGTGTGGCTGCTGTCGATCGCCCACAACGCCTTTCTCGACCAACGCCGGCGCGACAGCCGCATGAGCTTCATCGACCCCGCCCAGGTCGACGCGCAGCAGGACAACCGGCGCGCTGACCCCGGTGCCGACGTCGGCCTGCGCATCGACCTGATGCGCGCGCTGGCCCACCTGCCGCTGGACCAGCGTGAGCCGCTGCTGCTGGTGAGCGTGGAGCAGTTCAGCTACGCCGAGTGTGCCGAGGCGCTGGGCATTCCCATCGGCACGGTGATGTCGCGCGTGTCCCGGGGCCGGGTGGCCCTGCGTGCGCTGCTGGACGGCCAGGGCCGCCCCGAGCCCGTGCGCACCTTGCGCCGAGTGATCTGAACATGACCCCGAACCCTCCCCAAGACCGCCCGCCCGATGACCGCTTGTCCGCCTGGCTGGACGGCGAACTCGACACCGACGGCCGCGCCGACATTGACGCCTGGCTGCGCGACCACCCCGAAGACGCGGCCCAGGCGCGCCTGTGGGCCGCAGACCGCGACGCCCTGCGGGCCCGGTTCGACCCGGTGCTGGACGAGCCCATCCCCGCCACGCTGCGGCAAACGGTGCTGCAGGCCGGGCGCGCCGGCGGGGGGCACGGCGCGCCCTGGCGACGGGTGGCAGTGGCGGCTGGCTTGCTGGTGGCGGGGGGTTTGGTGGGCGCCGTTGTGGGCGCGCAATTCGCGGTGCACGAGACCCATCCGCTGGCGGCCTTGCAACTGCCCTGGGCCAACAGCGAGCGGATGCGCCCCGGCGGCTGGGCCCACCGCGCCGCCGTGGCCCATGCCGTCTACGCCCCTGAGGTGCGGCATCCGGTGGAAGTGAACGTGGCGCAGGGCAGCGCCACCGAGCAACGCGCACAGGAGGAACACCTGGCACGCTGGCTCGGCAAGCGGCTGGACATGCCAGTGCGCCTGTTCGACCTGCGGGCGCAGGGTTTCGAACTGGTGGGTGGGCGCCTGCTACCCGACGCCAACGGCCCCAGCGCACAGCTGATGTACCAGAACAGCGGCGGCCAGCGCGTCACCGTGTACCTGCGCAAGCCCGAGGCCGGCGCCAGCACCGCCTTCCGATTTCAGCGCGATGGCGATCTGGGGCTGTTCTACTGGATCGAGGACGGTTTCGGCTGCGCGCTGGTGGGCAAGCTGCCGCGCGAGCAGTTGCTGGCCCTGGCCGAAGCGGTCTACAAGCAGTCCGAGGACCAGATCCAGCCGACGCCGGCGCAGCAGAAGCCGGCGTCCTGAGCCGGCCCGCCGCAGCGCCTTGCCAGGTCAGGCGCGCGGTTTGGCCGCCGGATTGGCAGCGCGGTAGGCCGCGCGGGCAGCTTGGTGGGTCACCACCCGCTCCGCTGCACCGGCCTTGCCGTGCTTGGCGTCACGCAGGGCGTGCTGCACGCGGTCACGGAGGATGTGCAGGCGGGTGCGGTGCTTGTGGGCGGCGATGGAATTGGACATGTTTGGGCCTTCCGAGTTATTGGATTGCCAAGGTATATCGGACTTGCAGCACGCCGTCTGTGCGCCAGCCCACATAACGGCACCAGGCCGACCAGGCGCGTTGGCTTCCTAGAATGCAGCCGATGCCCGCCATCCCCCTGACCACCCGCGCGTTTGCTGCGCCCTTTCGCCTGATGGTGGTGGTGGTGCTGGGCTTTGCCAGCGGCCTGCCACTGGCGCTCACTGGCCAGGCGCTGCAGGCCTGGCTGAGCGTGGAGGGTGTGGACATCGCCACCATCGGCTTCCTCAGCCTGGTGGGCCTGCCCTACACCTTCAAGTTCCTGTGGGCGCCGCTGATGGACCGGTTCGAGCCGTGGCCGGTGCTGGGCCGGCGCCGCGGCTGGCTGGTCATCACCCAGCTGGCGCTGGCGCTGGCGCTGTGGGCGCTGTCGTCCACCTCGCCCACCGGCGCGCTGCAGGCGTTTGCGCTGCTGGCGGTGGCGGTGGCCTTCATCGCGGCGTCACAGGACGTGGTGATCGACGCCTACCGCACCGACCTGCTGGCGCCGGCCGAGCGCGGCCTGGGTGCGTCATTGAATGTGCTGGGCTACCGCCTGGCGATGATCCTGTCGGGCGGCGTCGCCCTGATCTGGACCGACGCCACCCAGGGCAATGGCTGGACCTGGCCGCAGGTCTACCAGCTGATGGCCTGGCTGATGGCGGGCGCCGCGGTGCTGTCGGCGCTGGTGCTGCCCCCCCTGCCACCGCTGGACGACAGCGCCGGCCCGGCCGCCCCACGCAGCAACGCCCGCCATGACCTGCTGGGCTTTGCCGCGGTGGTGGCGGCGGTGGTGGTGGGCTACCTGGCCACGCTGCATGCCTTCAACCCGGTGGCCCGCGCGCTGCTGGGGCCGTGGCTGGCCGGTGGCAGCCTCAGCGCGACGCTGCAGGGCCGCTGGATCGACCTGCTGGCGCTGCTGATGGGCATCGGCTTCACCTTGCCGCTGGCGGCCTGGGTGGCGCGGCGCGCGCGCTTCGAGACCCTGCTCAACGGCCTGGGCAGCTACTTTGCCCAGCCGGGGGCGGCGGCGTTCCTGCTGTTCATCGTGCTCTACAAGCTGGGCGACGCGTTTGCCGGCGCGCTGATGACGCCCTTCCTGCTCAAGACCATGGCCTTCACCTCGGCCGAGGTGGGCGTGGTCAACAAGATCATCGGCCTGTGGCTGACCCTGGGCGGCGCGCTGATCGGCGGCCTGCTGATGCTGCGCCTGGGCCTGTGGCGGGCGCTGCTGCTGTTCGGCGTGCTGCAGGCGGCCAGCAACATGGGCTTCTGGTGGCTGGCCACGCATGGCAAGGGCAGCCTGCCGGGGCTGGTCATCCCGGCCTTCGATGCCGGCTTCGTCGCGCTGGCCCAGCCCACGCTGGTCGACGGCGGGCTGCTGATGGTGATCGCCTTTGAGAACCTGTCGGGCGGCATGGGCACGGCGGCGTTCCTGGCCTTCCTGATGAGCCTGACGCAGCAGCGCTTCACCGCCACCCAGTTCGCGATGCTCAGCGCCTTTGCGTCGGTGGGCCGGGTGTGGGTGGGGCCGCTGGCCGGCGTGCTGGCGGAGTCGATCGGCTGGCCGACCTTCTTCATCGCGTCCACCGTGGTGGCCCTGCCGGCGCTGGGCATGCTGTGGTGGATGCGGGCGGCGGTGCGGCGGCTGGAGGTGGTGCCCGGGGCGCGGGTCGATGATTGACAATTCTTCACCGTGAATCTGCCGCAGGCCGGGCAGCATGGTGCTTGCAAGCCGCCCGGCGCGCCCCAGATACCACCCACGATGCAGCACCAGCCCATGCCCGACTTCGACACCGACGCCCAGGTCGCCCCGCCAGCACTGTCCCATGCCAGTGGCTGTCGCTGCGCCCTGCATGCACGGCGGCGCCTGGGCGGTGCATTGTTGGGGGGCGGCGCACTGGCCGCGCTGGGCATTGGCGGGCCCGCAGCAGCACAGGCCGACGCCGAATGCCAGGTCTCTGGCCTCACCAAGCTGGTGTCGGCCGAGCAGGTCGAGCAGGCCGCGGGGCAGCAGTACCGGTCGATGCTGCAGCAGGCCTCGGAGCAGCGCGCGCTGGCGCCAACCGACAACGCCCAGTTGCAACGCCTGCGCTATATCGCCAAGCGCATCATCCCGTTCACGGTGGGCTGCAACCCACGGGCGCAGCAGTGGCGCTGGGACGTCAACCTCATCGGCGACCAGCAGCTCAATGCCTTCTGCATGCCCGGCGGCAAGATCGCCTTCTACTACGGCATCCTGGCCAAGCTGAAGCTCGACGACGACGAGGTGGCCACCATCATGGGCCACGAAGTGGCGCATGCCTTGCTGGAGCATGCCCGCGAACGCATGGGCAAGACCCTGGTCACGCGCGGCGCCATCGAGCTGGGTGCGGCGCTCTTCGGGCTGGGCGGCGCGGGAACGACCCTGGCCAACATGGGTGGGCAGTTGCTGGCGCTGAAGTTTTCCCGCGGCGACGAGAGCGAAGCCGATGCGCTGGGCCTCGTGATGTCCGCCAAGGCCGGCTACCGACCCGCAGCCGGCGTCAGCCTGTGGCAAAAGATGTTGGCGGCCAGCAAAGGCGCGCCGCCACAGTGGCTCAGCACCCACCCGTCCGGCGACAGCCGCATCAAGGACATCCAGTCCCGCCTGCCCCGGCTGGAGCCGGTGTACGCCAGCGCCGACAAGCCCGATCGCCGCTTTGGCCCGCCTGCGACCTGAAGCGCTGCGCTACCAGCGCTGCGGCAGCGGCTTGACCAGCACGAAATGGCTGTCCTGCACCTGCAGGTAGCCACCGCGCTCCAGGTCCTTCATCAGCCGGCTGACCATCTCACGTGAGCAGCCCAGCCGGTTGGCCATCTCCTGGTGGGTGAGCCGGTCGACCACCCGTTGCGTGCCATCGGGCTGCGGCTGCGCAACGCCCTGCAGCAAGGCCCGCAGGCGGCCATAGACATCATTGAGCGCCAGCTGGCGGGCACTGTGGGTGGCCGACCGGGCACGCCGGATCACCTTGGACAGCAATTCGAAGGCGAATTCCGGCCGCTCGGCGATGAAACGCTCCAGCGTGCGCCGCCCCACCACCGAGCAGCTGCTGGCCTCGAGGGTGATGACGCTGGCCGAACGCGGGCCGCCGTCCAGGCTCAGCTCCCCCAGGTACTCACCTGCACCGTAAACGCCGTAGGTGATCTCGCGGTCGTTGTCACCGGCACTGAAGGCGCGCAGCTTGCCGCTGAGGATGATGAAGATGGTGTCGCCCTGGTCGCCTTCCTGAATCAGCAGCGTGCCCTTGCGGTAGCGCCGCACCTCGCCGCGGTCAGCCAGTTCGGTCAGCGCGTCGCTCATCAGGATGGGGGCCCCCATGCCACTGGAGGCCGGGCTGGCGACTGGGTTGGCAGCCGAAGCCGCTGGGCGGGCGAGACGGATCGGTTCAGGGATCTGGGGCATGGACAGCGGGCGCGGCCGGTTGGCGGCCACTCACCCGGCGCGGATGCTAACCCCCACCCGAAACTGCGGCCCGCCACGGCGGTGACAAACCGCAACGACAACGCCTTGGTCGTCAGGAATTCAACACGCGGTCAGCCGACAGCGGCGTGCCGCCGCCCTGCAGCGCGCTGACCAGTGGCGGCAGCAACGCCACCTGCTGCACCAGCGCGCGGATGCTGCAGGCGCCGGTCTTGATGCGGATGCTGCCGATCTGCGTGCGGATGGTGGCCAGGCCCACGCCCTGGCGGGTGGCGATCTCATGCGGCGTGAGGTCGGCACACAAGCCCTTGATGACCGTGGTCTCGGCCATCGTCAGGCCGTGGCTGCGCGCAAACCACTCCACCGTCAACTCCTCGCACACCTGGCGCTTGCCCAGCAGCACGGCCGCGCCGGGCTGTTCATCGGCACCCAACGCCGGCAGCGGCACGACGGCCACGCTGATGCGCTGCCGGCCCGAGCCCCGGCGGTCGCCCAACTGCAGCAGGCGGCGCAAGCCACGCTGCGTGGCGCCCACCAGCGCATCGCGCAGTGGCTGCTGGTCCTGCTGCAGCCGGGCCTGCAACTGCCCACCCCCCCACTGCAAGGGGTGCTGCGCGTCCATGTCGCGGCGCGCGGCCTTGTTGATGTGGCTGACTTCCAGCGTCTCGCTGATCAGCAACATGCCGTAGTCCAGGGTGTCGAGCATCTGCGCCATGCGGCGGTGCTGCAGCGAGGCCGCGCCGCGGCGCTCTGGCCCACTGTAGCCGCGGGTTCGTTGGGGCATGGCGGGTGCGCCCAGGGCGGCCAACAGGTCCGAGTCGTGGGCGTTCCGGGAATCGAGCAGGTCGAGCATGTTGACTTCTCCGTGGGCAGCGACCGTGCGGATCACAAGGCCGGGCTGCATGGAACGGAAGTCTGGGTGCGCCACGACGTCCGTCGGCGTGATGTGTGGCACGCACCAGCTTGTGATTTCTTACCAATCACAGGCCGAGCCAGGGGAGACCTGCTCGTCTGGCAGCCGGATGTTGGATCGGCGTCAACAGTGGCCAGGATCAGCGCCGGCAGGCGCCGTGGCCACAACACTGCCGTCGCCCACCCCGCCCAATGGCCGCAACCGGCAAGCCATCGGGCGCGGCAACTCCAGGTCGGGGCCCTGATCGGCCAATTCGGCCTTGCCGGCCGGTGCCGTGCTTGCGTCGTTCCATCTGGAAACGGGTTCATGGACGCCCCGGCCGGACGACGAAACCGGATCCGTTGTCTGCTCGAAGTGGTAGATGGTCTCATTCAGGTGACGTGACACATCCAGGATGTCGCCGTCGTGTATTCATGGACCCGCAGCAGCTTGACGGGCTGGCCAGAGCGGATCAGCTTGCGCTTGCGCAGCGAGTAGGTCAGTGAGCCCAGGATCACCAAGGTGCCTGGAATGCCGAGCCAGCGGCCGATCCACACGGCGTTGAGCAGATGCCAGGCCGCGTCGCAAAGCAATGCCGCAACGACCAGTGCCAGCAGGGAGAGATAGCCCGGCAGCACCTCGCGGCTGAACAGCCGGGTTTGCCGGGGGCTCCTACCGCGTTCCTCATGCATCCAACACCAGGGCCGACTGCGGTTTGCCGACGCACAGCAGGCAGTGACCCGTCGGGATGTCGCAATCCGGCGCGTCCACGTTGCGGACGTCGCCGGACAGCAGCCGTGTCTGGCAGGTTCCGCAACTGCCGGTTCGACAGCCCGAATCCACCGCCAGGCCGTGGCGTTCGGCGAAGTCGAGCAGGTTGGCATCCTGGCCGTCCCAAGCCAGCGTGCGTCCCGAGCGGCTGAAGCGCACGTCGATGGAAGCAGCGGTCGCGACCGCAGGTGTGTTGCGCACCGGACTAGTCGGCCGGACCGACGCCGGGCCGAAGGCTTCGAAGTGGATGTCGGCGGCCGGCACACCCCAGTCGCGCAACGCGGGCACCAGGCTCTGCATCATCGGTGGCGGCCCGCAGACGTAGAACTGGTGGCGGCCATGGGGCAAGGTGCGGCGCAGCAGCGCCAGATTGACATGGCCGAGGGGCTGCTGGACACCACGTTCAGCTTGAAGGCCGGGTGTGCGGCCGCCAGGTCCTGCAGCACCCGCTTGAAGGCGTGGTCTGCGCTGCTGCGCACGCCGTGGTACGGATGCACCGGCCGCCCGGGCTGCTCCTCGATGCACCAGCGCAACATGCTCATCATCGGCGTGATGTCGATGCCGCCGGCGATGAACACGGCCGGCACGCTGGCATTGGGATCGATGAAGAAGTGGCCCGCCTGCGCCTTGCCCTGAAGCACATCACCTTCGTGCACCTGGTCATGGAAGTGGCTCGACGACAGGCCGGGCGGCAACTCCGGCCTGTTGGCGGGCGCCAGCGCACGCTTGACGGTGATCCGGTAGCCGGCTGGATCCGGCCGATCCGACAGCGAATCGCAACGCGTGATGGCGCGCACACCGGCGGGGGGGGCCACAACCCCGTCAGCCAGTTTCAGCGAGAACGTGAGGTACTGGCCCGGCAGGAATGGCGCGAGCGCCACGCCATCGACCGCTTGCAGGTGGAACGAGCACTGCGACCGCGCCGCATCCTCGAACTGTCGGCGCACGACCTTGAAGTCACGCCAACCCGACCAAGCGCCCTTGACGGTGGGGACGAGATCTTCCACCGAGGCTGCCTGCTGCGCAGCAACTGCTTGGGGGTGCCGCAACACCGCCAACGCCTGCCGTTGTGAATCGGAGCATGGCCTCGCCCTTCCCGCCGTCCCGATCATCGACAGCTTGACCCCAGGGGGACCCGGGTGATCGGTCTGTTCGGTGGCGCACGGTGGGGTGTCGCCAGGGCACCCGATCCAGCATCGATGACAGACCGCGCTGCTGCGGCAACAGCCTCGGGTCGGGGCAGCGGGGCCGCCCGCGGCTTCAGTGGCCGTGGCGATGGTGCGCGTCAGGGAAGTGTGCGTGCGTGTGGGTCAGCGGCTCGTGCCGATGCAGGTGCGTGTGGCGGCCAGCAACGGCACCCTCGGCATGCTCATGCTGGTGGTGCAGGTCGTGTTCGTGCGCATGGTCGTGTACTTCGGCGTCGTGGGTGTGCGCGTGGGCATGCGCCTCGGTCAGATGCAACCACACGCCCGCGGCCATCAACCCACCTGCCACCAGCAGACCCGGTGTGACCGGCTCGCCAAGCCAGGCCACGGCGAGCGTGGCGCCGAAGAATGGCGCGACCGAGAAGTACGCTCCCGTGCGCGCGGTGCCGAGGTGCCGCAACGCCACGACGAACAATGTCAAGCTGATGCCGTAAGCCCCAAGACCGAGGAGCAGTGCCCCGGCCAGCCAGGGTGCGGGCGGCAAGGTCGCGCCGATGGCCAGCCCGAGTGCCAGGTTCACGCTGCCCGCGACCAGCCCCTTGACTGAAGCGATCCACGTCGCGTCGGCCAGCGCCACTTTGCGGGTCAGGTTGTTGTCGACGGCCCAGGCCGCACAGGCACCCAGCACGGCCAGTGCCGGCCAGGCCTCACCGATGCGCGCCTCGCCGGGCCAGCTCAACACCAGGGCACCGGCGACGATGGCCACCATCCCGAGTGCAATGCGCCGGTCGAAGTTCTCCTTGAAGGCAAACCATGCCAGCAACGCCGTGAACACACCCTCTGCATTCAGCAGCAGGGATGCGCCCGACGCGGGCATGCGGGACAGGCCGAACATCAGCAGCAGCGGGCCCAGGACCCCGCCCGCAACCACCGCGCCCGCGAGCCAGATCCATTGATCGGCTGGCAGGTTCACCGGCGCGGCGCGGCTGAGCAGGCGCCAAAGCGCCAGGCCGACGCCGGAGCCCAGGTACAACAGCCCCGCCAGCAGCCAGGGATCGACGCTGCCCAGCAGTTGCTTGGCCATCGGCGTGCCGGCGCCAAACAGGGCCGCCGCAGCCAGCGCGGCGGCGACTCCGGGATGGCCCAGTGAGGTTCGGATCGTTGGCGTCACGGTCGGGCCAGGTGTGTGGATTGGATCCGTGTCAGCGCAGAAGATCGCGAGATCGGCGGAGACCTTCAAGGCTTGCGGCAGCAATTTGACCTCATCGGCCCGAACGGCTTCCCAGCGGAAGCTCGCTCACCGGGCCCAGGCGGAGCCAACAGGTTCGACGCCGCGCGGGTTCCTGGCCCGGCCCTGCTTCAACGCAAAGCGCATGGCACCGGTCGTCATGGGGTGCCCACCGCGCGCAGCAAGGCCATCAACAGCGTGCCCCAGATGTTGGACTGGCCGAATCTGATTGCGGACGTCGTCCTGCTTGGCGCTCAGGCCACCAACGGAAATGTCACGGCGATGAAGGCGCCAAAGGCCAGCGCGTTGGCCACCGCAGCCACCGCAGGGTGTCCGCTCGCACGGCCAGCCCAGCGGCTGAACAGCCCGTAGACAACAAACAGCAGCAGGATCGCCGGCACGATGATGGCCAGGAAGAAAAGCCGCTGCGGGTTCAGCGCGATGGCCGCGACAAGCGAGAGCAAGAAACACAGCTTGGTCAGGAAATATGCGCCGGGTGCCGCAGCCGGGCTGCGCGTGAACCACTCGTCGGCCAGGAAGTAGGGCAGCGTGCCGGCGCACAGCGCGGCGATGATGGGCAGGCGCACGGCCTCGGGGTGCGCGTTGAACACGTAGCGGTCGACCGGCACGCCCACCGCCAGCAGGGCCCAGGCCGTGACGAGCACGATGCCCAGTGCGAGCGCCATGCCCCTGGCGCGCGGCACCCGGTTGCCCGCCCATCCCAGCCCGGCCAGGGTGAGCGCGCCGTACAGCGCAAAGTGCAGCACCAGGTAGTCACCCAGAAGCAGCGGCAGGAAGTCGGTCGGCAGCTTCCACAACAGCAGCGGCGTGAGCACCGCCGGCGCCAGCGCCAGCAGGCCCTGGCGCCGCCAGGCCCGCCAACCGGGGCGCGGCAGCGTCGCGCTGGCAGCCGATGCGACAAGGCCGACGCGCGGCAGCAGGCTCGACAGCGGCCAGGCCAGCACCACCACGCCCAGCAGCAGCAGGCCCAGCCACGGCCCACGCGCATCGATGAAGGGCTGCACCGCGCTCGGACGGCCGAAGGCGGCGTCAAGCCAGCCCAGCGTCTGCGCCAGCGTGTGGGCGCTGTAGAGCACGCCGATGTGCTCGACGCCCGGCGAGAGCGTCGCGCGCCGGGCTGTGCCGTCGGCAAAGCGGCCGTAGGTCTGGTCCAGCGCTGCCGTCGGCCCGGCCACGCGGCCGACCACGCGCAGCGCCTCGGTGGCCATCACCCCGGGCTCGAGCGCGCCGCCGATGACGAGCAGGTTGCGGGGGTTGTCGGGCGCAGTCCCGGCATGGATGCTGGGCGCGAACAAGGAGACGCCGACGCTGGCCTGCACCTCGGGGTGCGCCTGCGCATGGCGCACGATGATGTCCGAGGCCATCGAATGGCCGATCACCGCATAGCGGCCGGGCACATCCCGCGTGCCGGCCAGGCGGCCCGCGTAGGCACCCATCTCGCCCATGGCCTTGAGCAGCACGCGCAGGCTCTCGTTCTGGTCGGCCAGTCCACCCGACATCGGTGCGGCGTTGCGCCCGTGGCCCGGGAAGTCGAAGGTGATGGCCCGGTAGCCGTTGCGCGCCAGGGTCAGGGCAAAGGGCTGCATCAGCTGCTGCGACCCGGCAAACCCGTGGGCGATGAGCACCACCGGTTCCGCGCCGGTCGCTGCCGAAGGCTGGAACACGGTGACCGGCATCGAGCCCAGGCGCTCGGTGGTGACGCTCACCCCCTGCCGCGCGCGTTCGAGCTGCCAGACGCCGATGGCAATGGCCAGGATCGCCAGCATCGCCAGGCACACCACGGGCCAGCCCGCGGCCACGCGGGCCCGGTCACCGCGTCTCATGCCAGGCCGACGAACTGCTCGCTCAACTGCCACAGCCGGCTGGCCCGCGCCGCGTCGTTGGCCTTGGCCGACAGCGGCTGCGCGAAGGCCTGGCGGCCTTCCTGCTGCCGGTTGCCCCAGCTCCAATGCACGCCGCTCTGGGCGAAGGCCTCGTCGGCCACCACCTGCGCCACGCGCTCGCCGGCCAGCGCCTGTGTCACGTAGCCCTTGGTGATGTTCTTCTGGAACCAGGGGAAGATCGTGCGAAAGGCCTGGGGCGTGTCGCGGAACAAGGCCGTGTCGGCCACGCATCCCGGGTACAGGGTGCTGAAGACGATGCCGGTCTCGGCGTGGTAGCGCCGGTGCAGCTCGCGGCTGATGATCATGTTGCAGAGCTTGCTGTCCTTGTAGGCCTTGCCGGGCTTGAAGGGCTTGCCGTCGATCATCGCCACCGGCGCCAGGAAACCGGCTTCCAGGCCTTGCAGGTCGCCCAGGTTCGCGGGGGCCGGAATGGGCACCTTGCCGCCGAACTCTTCGGAGTTGGCGGTGACGGTGCCCAGCGTGATCAGCCGCGCCTTCGAACCCGTGGCCGCAGCGGCACGCCGCAGGTCGTCGAGCAGCAGGCGGCTGAGCAGGAAGTGGCCGAAGTGGTTGGTGGCCACGCTGATTTCATGGCCCTCGGGCGAGCGCTGCGGCGCCTTCAGGCGCGGCAGGTAGACCGCAGCATTGTTCAGCAGCACCTGCAGCGGCCGGCCCAGGGCATGGAAGCGCTCGACGAAGGTGCGCACGCTGGCCTGCGAGCCGAGGTCGATTTCGAGGACGGCATGGCGCTGCGCCGCCATGCCCGCCTGTTGCGCCACGCGGGCCGCCTTGGCCGGGTCGCGGCAGGCCATGACGACGAACCAGCCACGCTGGGCGAGCGATTGGGCGGCATGCAGGCCGACGCCGGAGGAGGCGCCGGTGATGATGACAGTGGAAGGGTCGGATGTCGTCACGGCGAAGTGGGATGGGCTGCAGAAGCTGGGGATTCTGGCGTGAGCGGGTGCCTGATTCAGGTCACGGTGCCGTCAACCCGATACCGGACCGGGTCAGGTACCGGCGAAACCAGCGATCGACCCGTTCGATCCGGTCCAGCCAGTGGCTCGGATGCCACGCCAGGCTGTGGTTGTTGTCCTGTGGCTCACCAGCGCCGCGTCCAAACCACACAGCACCTGATGCACCAGCGACGGCGACCAGCGGCGCCGTGCCACGTCAGGGAAGATGCACCTCAATGCTCTTCAAGCGCAACGGCAGGTTCAGGGCAGAACCGTTCGGGATCAATTGCAGCCCGATGAACTCGATCTGGTTGCGCTGCTTTCCATGCTGTGCAAAGTCAAGCTCGGTGAGCGTCAAGACCGCGTCACTGTCCGCGTCGGCAACGAACGAGGACACGCTCAGGTCGAGGCAATGACGCTGGGCCAGCGCATCGCGGTCTTCAACCGCGGCCGCCTCGAGCAGGTGGGCCGCCCTCTGGAGCTCTTCCAGGCGCCAGCCAATGTCTTCGTCGTAGGCTTCCTCGGCTCACCACGCATGAACTTCTTCAAGGCCGAGCTGCACAGCGGCGCACTGCACACCGCTGTCGGGCAGCTGCCCCTTGCGCACGCAGCCAGCACGCCGCTGCTCTGTGGCGTGCGGCCCGAACATTGGGTCGACGCCGAATCGGGCCATGGCCTGGGTGTCGATGTCGACGAGGTCGAGCACCTGGGCGATGTCGTGATCATCCATGGCCGCCTAGTCGGCAGCGGTGAGTTGCTGTCCATCAAGCGCGCACCGTCCGCATCGCTGCCCCGGGCGGGTCAGCGCCTTTGGCTGCAGGCCGACGCCGAACACCTCCACCTCTTCGGGGCCGATGGAAACACCATCCCCGCGACACCATGAAGCGACGCACCCTTCTGGGCAGCCTGCCCGCCCTGTCCCTGACCGCCTGCACGCACGTGCCGCCGCTGGCGCGCATTGCACCGACAGCGGCCGCCACGCCGCGTCGTGGGTCGGCACTGGCGCACCGGCTGGCGCGCCAGCTCGACCGCGGCATCAACTTCGGCAACATGCTGGACGCGCCAACCGAAGGCGCCTGGGGCGTCCGCGTGGACGAGTCCTTCCTCGCCCTGGTGGGCGAACGCGGCTTCACCTCGGCGGTGCGTCTGCCGGTGCGCTGGAGCAATCACGCCAGGGTCGATCACGTCGTCGACTCGCTCCTGTCGCGCGGCTGCACGGTCTTGCTGGACATGCACCACCACCGCGAACTGGACGGCGGCAAACCCGACAAGGGCGAGATCTCGGTCGACCCGCGCGTGATCCAAGCTCGCTTCCTGGCCATGTGGGATCAGATCGCCCAGCGATACGCCCAGCGCAGCGAGCGGCTGATCTTCGAACCCTGCAACGAACCCCACGGTACGCTGGAGCCGCACTGGAACCGCCTGCTCGCCGCAGCGGTGGCGCGCATCCGGGTCAGCAACCCGCAGCGGGTGCTGATGGTGGGCCCGACGATGTGGAACAACGCGCTCCGGCCGAGCGAGTTGCGGCTGCCCGAGGACGAGAACCTGATCGTCACCGTGCACCACTACGAGCCGTTTGACTTCACCCACCAGGGCGCCGAGTGGAATGAGCCGCGATTGCCACTGGGGCTGGACTGCTGCGACGCCAAACAGCTGAGCCGAATCGTGGCCCCGCTTGAGATGGCGCGCCAGTGGCGCGAGCAGCATGGCTACCCGGTGATGGTGGGCGAGTTCGGCGCCTGCGGCAAGGCGCCCGCCGACGCCCGCAGGCGTTACCTCACGGCCATCCGCCGCGAGATGGAGCAACGCCCGCTGCCGTGAATGTACTGGGAGCTGGCCGCCGGGTTCGGCGTCTCCGATCCAGCCGCGCGGGCCTTCCGGCCGGAGGTGTTCGAGCCACTGCTCAGACGCTGACCACCGTGATCGTTCAGGCGACCCGGACACCAGGCCACTGAAGCGTGCTGTGCTCGAGAGTTGGCAAGACCGACGGAAACGGCCTGGCGACGCATGCGGAAGAAGAAGGCCGTTGAGAGCACTATCCCGCGAGAAACCCTTTGGTCTTGATGTTCAATTGACCGGCCAAACCAGCGTCGCGATGCTTGGCAATCTCTCGATACTCTGGGCTTTCCACCATCTCCTTCATGGCTGGGCGGTTTCAAGCTTGAAGCGCGACACCGCGGATGAAATCCGCGGTTAGTGC